>NZ_CP108518.1:7000659-7332546 GCF_035989885.1 Streptomyces sp. NBC_01232 | reverse complement strand
CCGGTCCTCCGCCTTCAGGACGGAGCCGGGCCGGTGGGCAATCCTCGCCCTCACCGGCGACGGACGCGTCGACCTCGCACAGTGCCTGCCCGTCGAGGCGGCCCTGGCCCTGGCCGCCCAGATCCCCGACACCGAACAACTCACCGGCTGGGGCTTCGTCAAAGACCTGGCCGCACGAACCGGCGTGAGCCCGGCCATCGCCCGCTGGGACACCGGCGCCGTACTCGCCGTCGTCACCCGCCTCGCCGGACCCGACCTCCTCGCCCGCACCCTCCACCAGCTCCCGGACGGTTACGCGCTGCTCTTCGGCCAGACCGAACTGCGCCGGCCTCAACCCACCACCGCCTGATCGCAGTCGCCTAACGAGCTCTTGAAGCGCTGACCCCCAAGGCGCGTCAGGCGATGCAGAGATTCACCACGTCGCCCGATACCGGGGACCCGTCCCCTGTTCATCCGCCGGAGCGTGGCCGAAGTAGTTTGTTGAGTTCACACAACGGCACAGCCGGCGGACCACCTGGGAACGGCTACGGGACCTCGTCCGAACGAGGCGCCGCCCGACACGCGGACGCCGGAGCCCCCAGCGAACCGAGACGTCCCCACGGCCCGAATCTCGGGTAGGCGGCCACCCTGGCATGTCCGCCACGGACGAATCTAACTACTCGTCAGTAGAGTCAGCAAAGGGTCAGCATTCGTCCGACTGGACCTGACCGCACCTTGATCCATATGAGACATGACATCAAGATCAAAATATGGCTCCAGAGATCGAGTTGACTGGTACCAGACCACCAGAAGCGGAGCGGAGAGTGCCGCCTCCTGCCGAGTGTGCGCTTGCGGGAATCAACGCAGCTCAGCGTGTTCTGCCCCTAGGCTTCAAGCGAGTTGGGGGCAGGTCGGGGGCAGGAATCGGAGGACCATCATAGCCCTTGACCTCGCCGTAGCGGGTCCCATTCATCCAGTCTTCACGGAAGCCTGCGATATCCTCTTGGGACCGTCCGATCCAGTTCCAGAACATCACGATCTCCTCCTCGAACGGCTCGCCGCCCAGGAGCATCAGGCTCGCGTCCGAGGTCGCCCGCAGGGGGAGTTCCGTGCGGCCGCAGCCCAGGTAGAGCATCGAGCCCGGGAGGACCGGGACGCCGTCCACGTGGGCCTCGCCCGACATCGACAGGACCGCGTACTCGAAGTCCGGGTCCAGCGGGAGGCGGGTTTCCGTGCCCGACGTCAGGGTCAGGTCCGCGCCCACGATCGGGGTGTACGCCGTGCCCGGCGAGGTCGCCGTGTCCAGGGTGCCCAGGATGACCGTCGCCGTCAGGCCAGGGGCCGTGACCGTCGGCAGGTCGGCGTGGTGCTGGAAGTGCGGCTCCACGTTGCGGTGGGCGTCCGGCAGGGCCACCCACAGCTGGGCGCCGTGCAGGAAACGGGCGTGCGGGCGCGGGCTCTCCTCCGAGTGGCTGATGCCGCGGCCGGAGGTCATCAGGCCCAGCTCCCGGGGCCGGATCGTCTCGAGGCTGCCGACGCTGTCGCGGTGCAGCACCTCGCCCTCGTGCAGCCAGCTCACCGTCTGGAGCCCGGAGTGCGGATGCGGCGCGACCTGCATGCCGGGCTCGTCGGCGATGTCGTCCGGGCCGTAGTGGTCCACGAAGCACCAGGCACCCACCATGCGGCGGCCCAGGTTCGGCAGGAGTCGGCGGACCTCGGTGGACTCACCGAGCTTGACCGTGCGCGGGCTGAGGAGTTCGCGCACCGGTTCGGCCACGACGAAGCCGCGGCCGCCGCAGGCGGAGAGAGCGGGCTGGCGATCGAGATTGCTCATGCAGACAACCTAGCCCCGCGGCGGTGGCGGCGGAGAGCGGAATGTTCGACCGCCGGGGCGTGTTGGAGGCAGCGGACGGATCACCTGAACGGCGGAAGGGAAGCGATGAACGCGCCGACGACGTACCTCGAGCACGGGACGGCGGCCGAGCGCTGGGCGCGCGCCCAGCTCTTCTTCGACGCGAAGGAGTACGCGACGGCCGCCCGCATCCTGCAGACCCTGGCGGGCGAAGCCCCCGAGCAGCTGGCGCCGCGGCTGCTGCTGGCCCGCGCCTACTACCACTCCGCCCAGCTCTCCCGCGCCGAGCACGAGCTCCGCGCCGTACTGGAGCGCTGGCCGGTCGAGGACTACGCGCAGCTGATGCTCGGCCGCACCCTGGAGCGCCTGGGCCGGGCCACCGAGGCCCGTCCCCACCTGCGGATGGCGGCGGCCATGGCGGGCGAGTTCCCCGAGTAGCTCGCCACCCGGCCCCGCGCATGCGGGGTCGGGCCTCCGGCTCGGATAGCCTGGGGCCCATATGAACCGTCTGACCACACCCTTCGGCTCCTACGAGCTCACCCGTTTCCCCGAGGACCCGCGCGACCGGCTCCGGGCCTGGGACGCCGCCGACGAGTACCTGCTGCGCCACCTCGACTCCGGTACCGGGGAGCGCGGCCCCGTGGACCTGGCCTCCGCCGGGCAGATCACGGTGCTCGGGGACCGCTGGGGGACGCTGACGACGGCGCTCGCCGCGTACCGTCCGACGCAGATCACCGACTCCGCGCTGACCCGGGCCGCCACCGCGGCGAACCTGGACCGGGCCGGTATCGGGACGTCCAAGGCGACGGTCACGCTGCTGACCACGCAGGACCCGCCGCCCGAGCGGATCGACGTCCTGCTGGTGCGCGTGCCCAAGAGCCTGGCGCTGCTGGAGGACCAGCTGTACCGGCTGGCCCCGCACGTGCACGCGGGCACGGTCGTGGTCGGCACGGGCATGGTCAAGGAGATCCACACCTCCACGCTGCGCCTCTTCGAGAAGATCCTCGGCCCCACGAAGACCTCGCTCGCGGAGAAGAAGGCCCGGCTGATCTTCTGCACGCCGGGCACCCCCGGGGCGACCCGCCCCACGTCCGCCGGGCCGTGGCCGCTGACGTACACGGTGGACGAGGACGCCGGCTCGGCCTCCGGCCTGTCCGTCGTCAACCACGCCGGGATCTTCTGCGCCGACCGGCTCGACGTCGGCACCCGCTTCTTCCTGCAGAACCTGCCGACCAACACCGACGGGGCCCGGGTCGTGGACCTCGGCTGCGGCAACGGCATCGTCGGCACGGCCGTCCAGGTCCACGACCCGGACGCCGAGGTCGTGTTCACCGACGAGTCCTACCAGGCGCTCGCCTCGGCGCGGGAGACGTACAGGGCGAACGTCCGCGAGGGCCGGCGCACCGCCGAGTTCCACGTCGGCGACGGGGTCGCGATGCTCTCTCCCGCCTCCGTGGACCTGGTGCTGAGCAACCCGCCCTTCCACTCCCACCAGGCCACCACGGACGCGACGGCCCTGCGGATGTTCGCGCAGTCGCGCAAGGTGCTGCGTCCGGGCGGCGAGCTGTGGATCGTCGCCAACCGGCACATGGGCTACCACACCCATCTGCGCCGGCTCTTCGGCAACAGCGAAGTCGTCGCGAGCGAGCCGAAGTTCGTGGTCCTGCGGGCGGTCAAGCAGGATCGTCCGCGGCCCATGTGACCAGCCGGTACGTCCTACACTCTGGCGCGTGAGCAGCCAGGTGGAGAACGGGAACGGTGGCAGGAGCGGCGGCACGGGCGGCGGTGGCGGGCGCTACCGCCGGGAGGACGTGGCCCGGGCGGCCGGCGTCAAGGTGCGCAACCTGCGCTACTACCAGGAGCGCGGGCTGCTGCCGCCGCCCCGCCGGGAGGGCCGCATCGCCTGGTACTCCGACGATCACCTGACCCGGCTGCGCCTGATCAGCGATCTGCTGGGGCGCGGCTACACGGTCAACGGCATCGCCGAGCTGCTGCAGGCGTGGGAGGAGGGCGGCGGCCTGTCCCAACTCCTGGGCCTGGAACGGGAGATGACCCGTGACTGGCTGCAGGAGGAGCCGGTGACCATGACCCGGACCCAGCTGCGGAAGCTGTTCGGCCCGACGGCGACGGCCGCAGACACGCGGCGCGCGGCCGAGCTCGGCTATGTGACGGTCGACGGAGATCTGGTCACCTACCCGAACCGCCGGCTGCTGGAGGCGACGCTGACGCTGGTGCGGCAGGGGGTGCCGCTCGCGGAGATCCTGGACGCCGGGGAGTTCGTACAGGCGCAGGCGGCTGCGGTGGCGGACCGGTTCGTGGGGCTGTTCCGGCGCCATGTGATCGACGTGGAAGGCCTGGAGGGTCTCGAACGGCTTTCGGCCACGCAGCTGCAGCACATCACGGCGGCGGTGGCGGCCCTGAGGCCGGTGGCCGGCGAGGTGGTGACCTCGGAGTTCGCGCGGGCGATGGCCCGGCGGGTGGACGCGGAGGTCGCCGAACTCCTGCGTACGGAGCAGTAGGAGTCGGCTCAAAGGGTGCGCTCGCACAACCTTGCCAACGCCCATTGGCACTCTTACATTCAACTCGTCGGTAACAACGGTGCACAGCCGAAATAAGGGACGTTCTCATGACCGGTTCTCCTCATTTATCCGACCCGTCCGACGATGCTTCCGGCCGCGTCCGCTGGCGCCGGTTCGCCGTCCTGACCCTCCCCGCCGTCGCCGTGACCGCCGGCCTCGGCATCGCCCTCGCGCAGGGCGCGCTCGCCGCCTCGTTCGCCGTGTCGGGACAGCAGTTCAAGGTGTCGGCGAGCAGCCTGGAGGGCGAGGGCTTCGCGCAGTACGGCAGCGTGGACGTCAACGCCCGCCAGGAGCTGATCCCGGTGGCCGTCACCGCCATCAGGGAGGCCAAGCTCCACAGCCTCTGCCAGTCCGTGGTCACCTCGCTCCCGGTGATCGGGGACATCTCGCTCAACCTCAGCGCCGGCCGCAAGGCCCCGGTGGAGGCGAGCAACCTCTTCGTCGACGCCACCCAGCTCGCGGGCGACGCCGTCTTCAGCAACATCGAGATCGGGCGCGACGCCTCGACGCTGGACAAGGGTCCGGCCGACGCCCAGGGGATGCAGGACCTCTTCGGCCAGCAGGCCGACACGGTCCACATCACCGATCTCCAGCAGACGGCGTGGGCGACGAACGCCGGCACCTTCAAGCTCACCGGGCTCAGCATGAACATCAGCAAGGGCAAGAAGGAATGCTTCTGAGCCGTCGGCAGCGCTGGCGGCGGTGGCGGCGCAGCCGGCCCTTCTGGGGCGGGCTGTTCGCGATCCTGGCCGGATCGTGGATCTGCGTCCTGCCGCTGGCACCGCTGAAGATCATGCTCCAGCAGGGCGTGGCGGGGATCCCGTCCGTCCTGATGGGCATCGTGATGATCGTGCTCGGGCTCACCGCGTGGTTCTCTCCCCCACAGCGTTCCCTCGCGGGTGTCCTCACCACCCTGATCGCCACCGCCGCTCTGGTCCTGTCGAACCTCGGCGGGTTCCTGATCGGCACCCTGCTCGGCATCCTCGGCGGCGGCCTGATGTTCGCCTGGCAGCCGTACGCCGCCCGACGCTCCGGAAAAGCGGAGTCCGCCGCGGCCGCACCCCCTCCCCCCACCCCGCACCACGATCCCCAAGGAGCTCAGCCATGAGCCGTACGCGCACCGCGCTCGCCCTCGGGACGGCCGTCGCCGGAGCCATCGCGCTCGCCTCGGTCACCGCCTCCGCCGCCCCCTTACCGCTGGCCGGGTCGACCACCGTCACCCCGGCCGGGCACGCGTTCCAGGCCACCCTCAGCGGGAAGGCCACGCTCAAGGCCGGTTCGGTCACCGTCACCTGTACGGTCTCCGTCGCCACCGGCAGCGTGCCGGGAGCCCCCGGCAACAGCAACCCGGCCGGGGCCGTGTCCTCGCCGATCTCCGCTCCCACGTACAGCTCCTGCACGTCGAGCATGTGGGGAGTGACGCCCACGGTCACCACCAGCGGTGCCTGGTCGGTGTCGATGCAGAACGGCGCCCCGGTCACCGGCACCATGGGCCTGCCGGTCGGCGGTCTGGTGGTCCAGACGAGCGGGCTCGCCTCCTGCACGGTCACCGCCGCCCCCACCGCCCCGGCGAACGTCGGCGGCACCTGGGTCAACGGTGCTCCGTCGACCCTGACCTTCACCAACGTCTCCGTACCGGTCACGGTCACCGGCGGGTTCGGCTGCCCGACGAGCGCGACCACGTCCACCTTCAACGCGGTCTACAAAGTGACCGACACGACCGACCCGGCGCAGCAGATCACCGTCGGTCCCTGACCCGCCCGATCAGTCCCCGGTCCGCCGGGTCCCCGAGATGTCAGGGACCCGGCGGACCCGGGAGAGGACCGGCGCGACCACCACTCGGCGAGATGAGTGACCGTCATTTCCTGCCGGGGCGAAAATGCGTTGCCCGTCCGGAGCGGACGGACAAAGCTCACGAGCATGTCTCACAGCACGGATCACCACCAGCTCCCGCAGTCCCCTGCCCCGCGCCCAACGGAGCGGGACGTGGCCGGCCTCTTCTCCGGCGGCCGCCTCCTCGCGATCCCTCGCAGGACCGCCCGGCGCGAGCAGTTGCTCGTCCACCTCGCCGAGACCCTCTTCGCGGTGGACCGCGACTACACGGAGCCCGAGGTGAACGAAGCGCTGCGCACGGTGCACGAGGACTGCTCGGCGCTGCGGCGTTACCTCATCACCTCGGGCCTGCTCACGCGGACCCGCGACGGCCGTATCTACCGGCGGTCGACGACCACCCGGTAGTGGGTCGTCAGCCGGCCGTCGTCACCGATCAGGTGGAAGGCGACCGCCGGCGGTTCGTCGAGGTGGACGTGTGCGGAGGACCCGGTCGGCGCCTCCCACGGCAGCCGGAGCGTGGAGACCACCCCGGGCGCGACCAGCACCGGACGGCCCGCGAAGGTGGTGGCCGCGGCGGTGTGGGCGTGCCCGCACAGGAAGGCCGTCAGGTGCGGGTGGCGCTCGACGAGGGCGGCGAGCCGCTCCTCCCCGAACTGGCGGATCTCGTCCACGTACGGAGTGTGCAGCGGGACCGGCGGATGGTGGAAGGCGACCAGGACCGGGGTCTGCGGCGGGGTGTCGGCCAGTACGCCGTCCAGCCAGACCAGCGTGGACTCCTCCAGGAAGCCGTGGTGCGCGCCGGGTACGGACGAGTCGCACACGGCGAGCACGAAGCCGTCGCCGCGCAGCACCTGGTCGACGGGCCCGGTCGCGCCGGCCCCGCCGGGGGACCGCTCCCCCAGCAGGCCGCGGCGGAAGGCGGCGCGCTCGTCGTGGTTGCCGGGGCAGACCACCAATGGGTGGCGCGAGCGCAGCAGCTTGGCGGCCTCCTCGTATTCGCCGTCCTCGCCGTGGTCGGCTATGTCCCCGCTGACGAGCACGGCGTCCAGGTCGTGGGGCAGTGCGTCGAGGTACTCCATGACGGAGCGGGTGCGGTCGGCCGCGCGCCGGTCACCGTCGAGATGGACGTCGCTGAGGTGGGCGATCACGATCATGTGCGCTGTCTCCTTCGTCTCCGGTCGAGAGAACGGGCGACACCCATTCAACACGCCGAACCACCGTCCGCCTGCAGCAGGTTGTGCGGGTCAGCCCTCGGTACGCGGCCGCGGCCGGCGCATCAGCACCCAGCCGGCCGCGGTGAGCACGACGGCGCTCCCGGCGAGCGAGGCCACCGCGAGCCCGGTGGAGGCGAGCGCACCACCGGCGGTGTGCGTACCGCCGCCGACCGTGGCTTCGCCGCCCGTGGCGCCGGCCGAACCGCCGCCGACGTTGCCGGGGGTTCCGGAGATTCCGGGGGATCCGCCGTCGGATCCCCCCGCCGCGCTTCCGGTCGAGGTCGTCGAGCCGGTGGCCCCCGACCCACCGGTGCTCCCGGTGCCGGCGCCCGCCGTACCGGCGCCGCCAGCGCCGCCGTCGCCGCTTCCGCCCGTCGTGCTGTCGGCGATGGTGACGGTGAGGGCGGCCGGGGCCGTACGCGCGACACCGATGTCGTTGCTGAACTCCGCCCGGTAGCGGCGGCCGTGGTCGGACAGCGCCGCCGTGAAGGTGTAGGACGGCGAGGTCTCGCCCTCCACGGCCCGCCAGGTCTTCCCCGCGTCCGTGCTGACCTGCCAGGCCACGGCGGGCCGGGGGGTCCCCTCGGCCTCCGCCGTCAGCGAGACCCTCGCCCCGGCCGTGACCGCCCGGTCCGCCGGGCTCCTGGTCACGCGCGGGGACGTCGCCCGCTCAAGCCGGGTGATCCTCGCGGCGACCGGGTCCGATACGAACACTGTCGCGCCACCGGGCTCGACGGCCACGGCCGCACTCCCCAACTGCGCGTGCGTTCCGGGAAGTACGACCGGTTTCACGACCTCCTGGAGGTCCCGGGTGCGGTGGACGGTGAGTGCTCCGTCGTTGTCGCTGCCGGGCTGCGAGGTGTCCCCCGCGTCCTGCCACACGACGTACGCCTCGTGCGTGGTGGCATCGAAGCTCACCGCGCGGGGCATGTCGGTGCCGGCGCCCCGCAGGGTGCCCAGCCGCTTGCCCGTCGCGTCGTGGACGACCACGGAGGAGTCGAGCCCGACCCACACCGCGCCGGTCCCGGGATCCACCTCCGTGAACCCGCCGAACCCCTCACCGGCCGGAAGTTCGACGGTCGCGGTGACCTTGAAGGCGGCCGCGTCGATCCGGTACATGCGGCGGTTGCCGATGTCCGTGAACCACACCGCGCCGCGCGCCGCGTCGACCGCGAACCCGTCGCCGCCCTCCAGCGTGACGCTGCGCTTGACGGCCGCGGTGGCGATGTCCACCTCCGACAGCACGGAGCCCTGCGCGACCAGCACCGTCCCGGCGGTGAGCCCCGCGGCGGCGTGGGTGACGGCCGCACCCGGCACCCACGCCCCGGCCGCGGCGGCGTCGCCGTCCTTGGCGGTGCCGATGCCGCGCAGCGGATAGAAGAAGACAGCCCCGTCACCCGGCAGCGGCGCGATGAGCTGCCGCACCGCCCGTCGGCCGAGCGTGCCGGTGGGTCCGGGAGCCTGGCCGACGGTGCTGCGCAGCCTGCCGTCGGCGGGATCCAGGACGTTCAGCCCGCTCTCGTTGACGTCCGCGGTCTCGGGCCGGTCCTCCGATGCGACGTACAGCTTCTTCGATTCCGGGTGCAGCATCAGGTCACGGGGCTTGCCCGCCGTGGTGAACTGCGCCACCGACCGGTACGCGACGGTGCCCTGCGGCACCTCGGCGGCCTCACCCCCGGCGGCCGATACGGGACTTCCGGTGGCGGCCGAGGCCAGTACGAGCGCGAGCGCGGCGGACGCGGCGCCCGCACGACCGGGGGTGAGGGGGTGTCGGGGTGTCATGGCTTCCTTGTCGTGGCTTCCTTGTCGTGGCTTCCTTCTCGACGGGCCGGGGAACCGGGCCGGGAAACCGTCTAGTTGAAGGTCACCGGGACATGGACGTCGTACTTGCGGTTCGAGGAGTTGAAGTGGTCGGCGCGGGTGACGATGGCGCACTCGACCGTCTCGCCGCAGATCTGGCCGCCGCCGAGGTCGGCCTTGACGTGGATGGTGACGCTGAAGGTGCCGCCCGGGCCGAACGTGGAGGTGTTGGCCAGGGTTCCGCCGAAGGTGTTGTTGATCCAGTGCGAGGCGCCGGTGGTGCCCGACTGGTCCGAACCGCCCAGGCAGGGGGTGGGCTTGCTCGCGCCCGGCGCCCCGCTCACCGCACAGAGGCTCACGTATACGCCCCTGGCGGTGTTGTAGCCGCTGCCGGTGACCGTGACGTTCTGACCGGCCGCCGCGGCGGCGGAGGGTGCGGTCAGGCTCAGGTTGAAGGTGGTCCCGCCGTCGGTGACCGTACGCGTCGAGGTCGCGGCCGAGGCGGAGCCCGCCGCACCGACGGCGAGCGCGACGGCAGCGGAGGCGGCGACGGCCGCGCGGGCGGCGGTACGGGGCAGGGAGGCAGCACGCATCACTGGAACACCTTTCAGGCACAGGAAGTCGCAAGAACTGAGGTAAGGCTAACCTAATATCGATCAAGGTTGCACGTCTGCTTCACGCCAACCCCACCGTTCATGACGGACCGTCAATTTCGTTCCCGAATGGGCCGATCCGACATCCGGAAGGCAACAGGACAGCACGACGGCCCGGCTGCGCCGTGCGGCGCGGCCGGGCCGTGTGCGAGCCGGGGGCGAGGGGACCGGGGGCCCGGCCCCTCACCCCCGGTAGGTCTCCAGCAGCCGCAGCCAGATCTCGCTGATGGTCGGGAAGGCCGGAACCGCGTGCCACAGCCGCCGGATCGGGACCTCACCCGCGACCGCGACGGTCGCCGCGTGGATCAGTTCGGCGGCGCCCGGGCCGACGAAGGTGACCCCGAGGAGGACCTCGCGGTCCAGGTCGACGACCATGCGGGCCCGGCCGCGGTATCCGTCGGCGTACAGCCCGGCGCCGGAGACCTTGGACATGTCGTAGTCGACGGCCCGCACCCGGTGTCCGGCCCGTTCGGCCTCGGCCAGGGTCAGGCCCACCGCGGCGGCCTCCGGGTCGGTGAAGACCGCCTGCGGAAGCGCACGGATGTCGGCGGTCGGGGTGTGCGCACCCCAGGGCTCGGCGTCCAGCGGGGTGCCGGCCGCGCGGGCGGCGATCACGGCGCCCACGATGCGGGCCTGGTACTTGCCCTGGTGGGTGAGGAGCGCGCGGTGGTTGACGTCCCCGGCCGCGTACAGCCAGTCCTGCCCGGGCACCCGGCAGGTGTCGTCGACGTCGATCCACTTCCCGGCCGGGAGGCCGACGGTCTCCAGCCCGATGTCCTCGGTCCGCGGCGCGCGGCCCGTCGCCATCAGGAGCTCGTCGCCCTCCAGCGTCTCCCCGCCCTCCAGGACCACACTGACGGGCCCGGTGGAACCGTCCCGTACGACCGCCTCGACGGCCACCCCGGTACGGACCACCGCCCCGGCCTCGCGCAGGGCGTCGGCGACGAGCTCTCCCGCGAAGGGTTCCATCCGCGGCAGCAGCCCGGAGCCTCGCGCCAGGACGGTGACCTGTGAGCCGAGGGCCTGCCAGGCGGTGGCCATCTCGACGGCCACCACGGAGCCGCCCACGATCAGCAGCCGCCCGGGGGCCTCCTTCGCGGAGGTCGCCTCGCGGCTGGTCCAGGGACGGGCCCCGGCGATCCCGGGGAGGTCGGGGATCACGGCCCGGGTTCCGGTGGCGACGACCACCGCGTGCCGGGCCGACAGGATGTGGTGCTCGCCCTCGGGGCTGGTGACGGCCACCTTGCGGACCCCGTAGAGCCGGCCGTGGCCCCGGTACACATGGGCGCCGGTCGAGTCGATCCAGTCGATCTGGCCCTGGTCCTTCCAGTCACCGGTCCAGTAGTCGCGGTGCTCCAGGACGGCCGCCGTGTCCAGGGGGCCCTGGACGGCCCCCGCCAGGCCCGGAACCCGGCGGGCGTCGGCCCGGGCCAGCGCCGGGCGCAGCAGCGCCTTGCTGGGGATGCAGGCCCAGTACGAGCACTCGCCGCCCACCAGCTCGCTCTCGACGAGCGCCGTGCTCAGTCCGGCGGCGCGGGTCCGGTCGACGATGTTCTCGCCGGCCGGGCCCCCGCCGAGGACCACTACGTCGTACTCCACCGCTTCAGTCATGCGGACCAGTGTCTCCGCCGGTCCGGCCCGGCGGAGACACATCAGGCCTCCGGCGTGCCGGGTCCTTCCGGGCCGGCGCCCTGGGCGCCCTTCTGCTCCGCGGCGATCTTGGCGCGCACCTCGTCCATGTCGAGGTCCCGGGCCTGGCGGATCAGGTCCGTCAGCGCCGCCTCCGGCAGGGCGCCGGGCTGGGC
Organism: Streptomyces sp. NBC_01232; assembly: GCF_035989885.1. Taxonomy (GTDB): domain Bacteria; phylum Actinomycetota; class Actinomycetes; order Streptomycetales; family Streptomycetaceae; genus Streptomyces. Next base: position 7,320,831 of record NZ_CP108518.1, on the reverse strand, counting down.
GAAGATGGCGACCTGGTCCCGGACGATCATCAGCGTCGGGATGGAGGTGATCTGGAAGGCCCCGGCCAGCTCCTGCTGCGCCTCGGTGTCCACCTTGGCGAAGACCAGGTCGGGGTGGGCCTCGGAGGCCCGCTCGTAGACCGGCGCGAACTGCAGGCACGGCCGGCACCAGCCCGCCCAGAAGTCGATCAGCACGAACGGGTTCTCGCTGACCGTCTGGTCGAAGTTTTCCTTGGTGAGCTCGACTGTAGCCACGGTTTCCAGACCTCCTGATTGAGCCGTCTGCTCCTTGAACGAACAGCCTGCCCTGCGCATTCCGCCCCCCAACGGGGCCGGCCTAGAACGGGTGACCGGCGGGGGTGCTGCGGGCCGTGGTCCAGCGCAGCTCCGTGAAGGCGTCCAGGTTGGCCTCGCCCCCGAAGCGCGCGCCGGTGCCGGAGGCGCCGACTCCGCCGAAGGGGGCGACGGCCTCGTCGTTGACCGTCTGGTCGTTGATGTGCGCGATCCCGGTCGGGATCCGCTCGGCCAGGTCGAGCCCGCGCGCCGCGTCCCCGGTGACGATCCCGAGGGAGAGGCCGTAGGGGCCCGCCGAGGCCAGCGCCACCGCCTCTTCCTCCGTCGCGAAGGACCGTACGGGCGCGACCGGGCCGAAGACCTCCTCGGCGTAGGCGGGGGTGTCGTCGGCGACGCCCGCGAGGACGGTCGGCCGGTAGAAGAGGTCGCGGTGGGTGCCACCCGCGACGAGCTTGGCGCCCCGCTCGGTGCTGGCCTCCACCAGGGCGTGTACGCGGTCCAGCTGGGCGCGGTCGATCAGCGGGCCCAGATGGACCTGCTCGCGGTACGGGTCTCCGACGGCGAGCTCCTCGGCGCGCGCGGCGAGCCGCTCGACGTACTCGTCGTAGAGCGAGGCGTGCACGAGGTGCCGCCCGGCGGTCATGCAGATCTGGCCCTGGTGGAAGAAGGAGCCCCAGGAGGCCTGGGCGACGGCGGCCTCGACGTCGGCGTCGCGGAGCACGACGAGGGCCGAGTTGCCGCCCAGCTCCAGGTGCACGCGCTTGAGGTGACGGCCCGCCAGCTCGCCGACGGACCGGCCCGCCGCGGTGGAACCGGTGAAGGACACCACCCGGACCCCCGGGTCGGCGACCACCGCGGCGCCCGTCCCGGCGCCACCGGGCAGGACCTGCAGCAGCCCGCACGGCAGGCCGGCGGCGGCGAGGACCGCGGCGAGGGCGAGGCCGCCGCAGACGGCGGTGCGCCGGTCCGGCTTGAGCAGCACCGCGTTGCCGAGCGCCAGCGCGGGAGCGACCGAGCGGATCGCCAGGATCAGCGGGGCGTTGAAGGGGGCCACGACCCCGACCACCCCGGCCGGCACCCGGCGGGTGAAGGACAGCCGGGGCGCTTCGCTCGGCAGGACGTGGCCGGTGGGGCGCGAGGCCAGCGCGGCGGCCTCGTAGCACTCCTGCGCGGCGACGTGCAGTTCGAAGTCGGCCTTGCCGGGTATCGAGCCGGATTCGCGGACCAGCCATTCCCGCAGCTCGTCGGCGTGGGCGGTGAACAGGTCCCCGGCGCGGCGCAGCACGGCCGCCCGTTCCGGGTGGGTGGCGCGCGCCCAGTCCCGCTGCGCCGCGCGGGCCCGTACGGCGGCCTCCGCGACGTCGGCGGGCGCGGCGAGGTCGATGGTGGCGAGGGTGCGGCCGGTGGCGGGTTCGACGACCGGGGCGGCGCCGCCGGTGAGGGTGGGTCCGTCCTGCCAGAGCGTCGGGTCGAGGAGCGGCATGGCGCGGGGCCTCCGGGTGGGGATGGGCGGGGCGGGGGGCGGCAGCACGCGCCATCGTGCCAGACCGGAGGCTCCACTTCTGTTCAGTTATTGGGCAGTTGACGCCGAGCGGTGACCGGAAATGATCGACGCCGGCTGCGGGCGGGGCAGCCGGTCAACCGGTCAACGAGTCAGCGCTCCAGGACGAGTGCGATGCCCTGCCCCACCCCGATGCACAGGGCCGCCATGCCCGTTCCGGAGCCCGCCGCCGCCAGCTGATGCGCGACCGAGCCGGCCAGCCGGGCGCCCGAGGCCCCGAGCGGATGACCGATCGCGATGGCGCCGCCGCGCGGGTTGACCACGGCCGGGTCGAGCTCCGGCCAGGCCGCCAGGCAGCCCAACGCCTGCGCGGCAAAAGCCTCGTTGAGCTCGAAGGCGGTGAGGTCGGCGAACCCGCGGCCGGACTTGGCGAGCGCCCGCTGCACGGCGTCCACCGGGCCCAGGCCGAAGAGCTGGGGCTCGATTCCGGTGACGGCGGAGGCGCTGATCCGGGCGAGCGGCTCGCGGCCGGTGGCCGCCAGCCCCGCCTCGTCGGTCAGCAGCAGCGCGGCAGCGCCGTCATTGAGCGGGGAGGCGTTGCCGGCGGTGACCGTACCCGTGCCGTCCGTCCGGAAGGCGGGCTTCAGCCGCGCCAGCGCGTCGGGCGTGGAAGCCTCCCGGATGCACTCGTCGCGCACCAGGTCCACGCCGGTGTACGGCACGACCTCGTTGTCGTACAGCCCGGCGTTCCAGGCGGCCGCCGCCTTGCGGTGGCTCTCCAGGGCGAAGGCGTCCTGCGCCTCGCGGGTGATGCCGTGCTTGTCGGCGATGAGTTCGGCGCCCTCGCCGAGCGAGCCGGTCCACTCCTCGGGCATCCGCGGGTTGGTCATCCGCCACCCGAGGGTGGTGGACCACATCTGCTGGTGCCCGGCCGGGAAGGCCCGCTCGGGCTTCTGGACCACCCAGGGTGCGCGGCTCATCGACTCGACGCCGCCCGCGATGGCCACGGAGGCGTCACCGAGGGCGATGGCGCGGGCGGCCTGGATCACGGCTTCGAGGCCGGACCCGCACAGGCGGTTGACGGTGACCCCGGGGACGCTCACGGGCAGCCCCGCCAGCAGCACGGCCATCCGGGCCACGTCCCGGTTGTCCTCGCCCGCTCCGTTGGCATCGCCGAAGACGACGTCGTCGATGCGGGCCGGATCGAGGTCGGGCGTACGGTCCACGAGCGCGCGCACGACGTGCGCGGCCAGGTCGTCCGGCCGGACCCCGGCGAGGGCGCCGCCGAACTTGCCGATCGGGGTGCGGACGGCGTCGACGACGTAGACGTCGCGGACGGTGCGGATGCTCATGGGGTCGCTCCTGGGCGGATCCGTACGGGCGGTGGCGCGGCGGTGCCGGTGTGGGCACCGGGGCACGCCGCCGGGCACGCCCGGTGGGGCGCGCCCGCAGTCTCCGTCCGCACGTCACCGCCTGTCAACGGCACCCCGCCCGGACCCGGACCGGCACCCGGGCCCCGACCGTCGGCCCGGGCCCGGGCCGGCCTCCCGGACCGCGGACGCGGCACCCTCAGGTCGACTCCCGCTGGATGGCCGAGGCCGCCATCAGGTCGTGCCGTTCCGTGACCTCCGACGGCTCGCGCACCGCGTGGTCCACCAGCGAGGCCAGATGGGCCCCGGTCGGCATCTCCAGCCGTACCGTGCTCAGCCTGGGCCGCAGCAGCCGCCCTATGAGCAGGTCGTCGGCGCCGATCACGGCGACGTCCTCGGGCACGCGGAGCCCCTCGTCCTGGAGGGCGCGCATCAGCAGCATCGCGTACTCGTCGTTGTACGCGAACGCGGCGTCCAGCCCGAGCCCGCGCCAGCGGGCCGCGAGGGCCGCGGCCGATTCCTCGGAGTAGGCCATCGGGAGGGCCGAAACCTCGGCGCCCTCGACCGAGCGCGCGCCCGTGAGCCGGGGTACGGAGAACAGCTCCAGGCCCTCCTCCTCCGGGACGACCACCCCGATCCGGCTGCGGCCCCGCTCGACGAGATGGGCGGCGGCCCGGACGCCGACCTCCTGCTGGTCCATGACGAGCGCGTGCGCCCCGGGCACGCCGACGGGCCCCATCGTGATCACCGCACGGGCCCCGGCCCGCTTGAGGGTGTCGACGTTGCGTGCGGAGAGGGTGATCTCGCCGAGGGAGATCACCGCCACCGGACGCAGCTCCGCCCAAGCCCGCACGGCCTCGTCACCGCTGAGTCCGAGGCTCCCGTACTGCACCACGGTGTAGTCGAGGCGGCGCAGCGCCCACTGGAGTTCGTTGAGGAACGTGCTGTAGAGCGGCCCGATCGGCACGTGGGAGGTGGGCAGCAGCACGATCCTGGTGTGCCCGGCGCGCAGGCTGCGGGCGGCCGCGTGCGGGACGTACCCGAGCTCCTCGGCGGCCTCACGGACCTTGCGGCGGGTCGGTTCGCTGATGCGTACGGCCTCCGCGTTGTTCAGGACGTACGAGACCGTCGCGCGCGAGACACCCGCGAGGCGGGCCACGTCGGCGCTCGTCGGAACGGGGGGCGGCGGGGTGACCGGCGCGGAGGCCGGGACCGGGGCGACCGGGGCCGGCGGCTTCGGCGATTTCGATGACTGAGACATTGCCGTGGCATCTTTCCAGACCGATTGCGCCCGGGGGCTAGCGGATGGCCGGAAACGAATGCTACACAGTGGTTACACGAGTCATTGACACGTGTAACCACGGCGTCACATCCCCTTTCGGGCCGATGTGTCAGCGCCGTGTCCCGCCGTGCCGCCGCCCTGTCGCGCTCCGACGCACCCCCGCCGTCGCGACCGGGCGGCGTGCACTGCGCACCCCGCACCGCCCCTCCCCCATGCCCGTCACACCACCCCGCGTCCACCCTCATACCTCCAGGAGGGCACCGTGGCCCTTTCCTCCCCCGGCACCGGCTCCACCGCCGCCACCACCGACGCGCCCCCCGGGCCCGGCCCCGCACGGCGCGGTCTGCTGCCCCTGCTGCTCGTCGGCAACAGCGCCATGTACGCCCTCTACATCGGCGTGGCCGGAGTCCTGCTTGCGCTCCAGGTCGAGGACATCGATCCGGCGGACAAGGTCGCCAACTTCGGCCTGATCGCAGGGGTGTCGGCGATCTTCGCCACGGTCTTCAACCCCGTCGCCGGCGCCCTCTCCGACCGCAGCGGACGGCGCAACCCCTGGATCCTCGGCGGTGGGCTCGCCGCCGTACCGGCGATGTTCCTGCTCGGGCTGGCCGACACGATCCTGCTGATCACGATCGCGTGGTGCCTCGGGCAGGCGGTCATGAACGTCTACCAGGCGGCCATCACCTCCGTGGTGCCCGACCGCGTACCCATGGACGCCCGCGGCAAGGCCTCCGCCGCCGTCGGCCTCGGCCTGCCCTTCGGCTCCACCCTCGGCGCGCTCATCGGCGCGGCCTTCTCCGAGGACTACCGCACCGGGTACCTCGTCCTCGGCGCGCTCGTGGCGGGCGCGGCGGTCCTCTTCACGGCCTGCGGCCGCGAGCAGCGGCTCCCGGCCCGCGCCCCGATGCCCGTCAGGGCTCAGCTCGCCGCCTTCGCGAGCGCATTGCGCGACCACGACTTCCGGTGGGCCTTCATCGGGCGGGCCCTGCTCGTCCTCGGGTACTTCGCCGTGAGCGGCTACCAGCTCTACATCCTGCAGGACCACACCGTGCTGCCCGACGGCATGAAGCCGGAGGCAGCGGTGGCGGTGCTGATGCCGCTGACCAGCGTGGCGATGGTCGTCTCCACGGTCCTCGGCGGCTATCTCTCCGACCGCTTCGACCGCCGCAAGCTGTTCGTCGGCGCCTCCGCGCTTCTGTCGGCCGTCGCGCTCGTCATCCCGGCCGTGTCGGCCAGCTGGACCGCGATGCTGTCCTTCGCCGTGGTCAACGGGCTGGCGTTCGGCTGCTACATGGCCGTGGACACCGCCCTCGTGACGATGGTGCTCCCCAGGGCCGAGGACGCCGCCCGCGACATGGGCGTGCTCAACATCGCCAACGCCGGCCCGCAGATCATCGCGCCCTTCATCGCCTCGGTGATCGTCTCGGTCAGCGGCGGCTACACCGCGCTGTTCATCGTCGCAGCCGTACTGGCCGTGGCGGGCGCCCTGGCCGTGAGGCCGATCCGCAGCGTGCGCTGACCGCACTTCCGCCGCTGGGCACCATCGGCACCGGCGCGCATCCAGATCCCCGACCTCCGACCTGCCATCTGCCATCTGCCATCTGCCATCTGCCATCCGGCATCCGGCATCCGGCATCGAGAAAGGCATCACCGTGCACCTGTACACCCAGACCTGGGGCGAGGGCGACCGCGTCGCGCTCCTGATCCACGGCATCATGGCCGACCACCGGACCTGGCGCCGGGTCGGCCCCGCCCTCGCCGACCACGGCTACCGGGTCATCGCCGTCGACCTGCGGGGCCACGGCGCCAGCGGCCGCGGCGAGTACAGCCCCGGGCACTACGCGGACGACCTGGTCGAGACCCTCCCGGCCGGCGCCGAACTCGCCATCGGCCACTCCCTCGGCGGACTGACCCTGTCGCTCGCGGTGGACCGGCTGCGGCCTGCCCGGGCCGTGTTCTCCGACCCCGCGTGGCACCTGGCCGCCCCGTCCGAGGGTTTCGGTCCGGAGCTGCTCGCGCAGTTCAAGACGGCGACGAAGGAGCAGATACGGGCGATGAGCCCGCGCTGGGAGGAGGTGGACGTCGACATCGAGCTGGAGACCCTGGCGGCATGGGACGAAGGGACCGCGCTGAGCCTCGCCCCGCTGGCCGGCGCCGACCTGATGCCGCAGGCTCCGGTGGTCCCCTCGCTCGTCCAGGTCGCCGACCCGAGCACCCTGATCACACCGGAGCGGGCACAGCTGCTCAAGAGCCGCGGCTTCGAGGTGCGTTCGGTCGCCGGGGCCGGACACACCATCCACCGGGACGACTTCGACGGATTCATGGCTTCCCTGGACGGCTGGCTCTAGAACTGGACGGCCGCTCCCCATTACGGTCTCCCTACCGACCGGTAATGGGGAGTGGTTCGCGATGTCCGATTCAGCTCTTTCGACGACCGGAGGCCTGGTCGACATGGCCGCGGCGCTCGCCGAAGGCTCGGTGTCGGCGCGGCAGTTGACCGAGGAGTCGCTGCGCCGGATCGCCGCGGCGCAGCCGGAGCTCAACGCCTTCCGGTCCGTACGCACCGACGCCGCGCTCGCCGAGGCGGACGCGGCGGACCGGCGGCTGGCGGCGGGCGAGCGGCTGCCGCTGCTGGGCGTACCGCTCGCGGTCAAGGACGACATGGACGTCACCGGGGAGCCGACCGCTTTCGGCTGCGCGGGGCCCTTCGCCCCGAAGACCGCCGACAGTGAGGCGGTACGGAGGCTGCGCGCGGCCGACGCGGTGATCGTCGGCAAGACCCACACGCCGGAGCTGGGGCAGTGGCCGTTCACCGAGGGCGAGGCCTTCGGTGCGACCCGCAACCCGTGGAACCCGCACTGCACGCCCGGCGGCTCCTCCGGCGGCTCGGCGGCCGCCGTGGCGGCGGGCCTGGTCCCGGCCGCGCTGGGCTCGGACGGGGCCGGATCGGTCCGTATCCCCGCGGCCTGGACCCATCTGGTGGGGGTGAAACCCCAGCGCGGGCGCATCTCCACCTGGCCGGAGCCGGAGTCCTTCCACGGGCTCACGGTCAACGGGGTGCTGGCCCGCACGGTCGCCGACGCGGCGCTGCTGCTGGACGCCGCGAGCGGCCCGCACCCCGAGGACCTGCACCGCCCGGCCCGCATCTCCGCCGTCGAGGCGGCCGGCCGCGCCCCGCGCCGGCTGCGGATCGCCCTCTCCTTCTCCATGGCCTTCACCGCGACGCCCAAGTCCCTTGACCCGGAGGTCCGTTCCGCGGTGGAACGGCTGGCGGCCCGGCTGGAGTCGCTCGGCCACGAGGTGATCTCGGAGGACCCCCGTTACGGCCCGATCGGCCTGACCTTCGTACCCCGCGCGACCAGCGGCGTACGGGACTGGGTGGCGCGGGTGCCGGATCCCGCGCTGCTGGATCCGCGCACGCACGAGGCGGTGCGGACGGCCCGCGTCCTGGGCGGGCTCGCCCTGCGGGTGTCCCGCCGGGCCGAGACGGCCCTGCGGTGGCGGGTGGGCGAGATCTTCGACCGCTTCGACGTGGTGCTGACCCCGACGACGGCCACCCCGCCCCTGCGGATCGGCGCCCTGGCCGGGCTGGGGGCCATGGCCACGGACCGGGCGATGATCGCCGCCTGCCCGTACGCCTGGACGTGGAACGTCCTGGGCTGGCCGGGGGTGAACATCCCCGCGGGCCTCACGGCCGCCGGGCTGCCGATGGGGGCCCAGCTCCTGGGCCCCGCCGACTCGGAACCGCTGCTGCTGGGCCTGGCTGCGCAGCTGGAGGCGGAGGAGAACTGGGCGGCCCTGCGGCCGGACCGCCGGCAGGTCCCCGAGGGTCCTGTCGAACGGGCCGGATCGATGCAGGACGACCGCGCGTGAAGGGGCGTCCCGGCGTCGTCGTCAGGGTGACGCCAACGGAAGGACGTCGGCGAAGGGGTCCTCGGGGTTCATCCGGAAGGTGATGGGCCGAAACTTTCCGTCCTGGCCGTAGGTGTACTGCGGACCCCCTATGCCGGAAGCCACGGCGAACTCCTTCTTGTCCGCGCTCTTCACTTCAGTGGTCCCGGACACTCCGTCACTGGACCACTCGATCGAGAGGCTGAACCGGTGCAGGCCGGACGAGGTGAAGGCGACGATGACGAAGTTCTCGGGATCGCTCTCGGACACGGTGACGGGGAAACCGCGTACACGCATCGATCCCGTGTCGCTCTGTCCGTCCTTGAACTCGAGCTTCGGGGACTTGGTGTCGAGGTTCGCCGCGAACCGGCTCATGTTGGCGTCACCGCAGCCGCCCGCGTATTGCAGACGAAGGCTCTGCTTGGGCAGCGGCTGCACCTCCTGCGGCTTGACGGCGATGTTCTTGACGGTGACGGCCCGCCCGCTCTTCCCCTGCACGTTGAGCCGAATGATCGTGCGATCCGCGGTGGCCGCCTCGTGCGCGTTCCCGAAGGTCGCCAGCCGCTTCCAGAACGCGGCCGACTCCTCCGCGGTGGTGACGGCCACGTTGCCCTTGAGTTCGGCCGCTGCCGCGTCGAGCGTGGGCGGCTTCATGAAGACGACACCCACTCCGCCGTCACAGTTGTCCCAGGGATTCACCTCCTCCACCGTAAAGGCCAGAGGTGCGTCGCCCTGGGCCCCGGCGTCCCCCGTCGCCTTCGGCCCGACCGCGTTGCTGTTGCCGCAGACCGACCCGGCAGAGCACTCGTTCGTGGAGCAGCCCGTCATCAGGACCCCTGCGCCCAGGGCCAGCGTCACGGCGGCGGCGCCGTAGGACTTCATCGACCGGACCCGCCGGTCGAGTCGTTCGAACCGTCGCCGAAATTCGTCTGGTTGTCGCGGCCGCACACCGCTCCGTTTCTGCATTCGTTCCTGTCCCCGCCAATGGTCTCCGTGGCCCACAGGGTTGCCAGGACTCCGGCGATCGCCGCCAATGTCGCCATCGCCGCGAGCCAAACGCGGCGCCGGTCGGCACTGTTCATGGTCATCGCATCCCACCTCCCCGAGAAGGAGTCACCATCGTAGGGATCCGGAGGCGGGCTGCTCATCGGTATGCGCAAACAGGGGCCGGACTCGTCAAGGCCCGCCGCGCCGCCGTGGTTGAGTACGCGGAACGACGGCGCGGCGTTCCCTCCCCAGGGGCCGGTCGGAACGCTTCTGCGCAGACGGCCCGGGACGGCTCGGGCCGTCCGTGCGAGGAACCTGCGGATGGCGGCGCGCAGGCGGGACCGGCGTGAATCCGGGGCGGTCGCCGCATTGCGCACGGCTTCGCGGAACAGACGCAGGCGCTGGTCCAGCACCGCCCGGCTGCGGTGTCGGTGCAGCCGGTGATGCGGACGGCGAGTGCGGCGCCGGCGAACACGTCCGCCAGGGCCTCGAGTTCCTCGGGGGTCTTCTGTGCGTCCCGCTTCCTGGTGGCCCGGGCGTTGAGCCGGGCTCCCAGAACGGTGGCGGTGATCGTGGTGACGGCGCCGACCGGGAAGGCCCACAGCGCAATGATCTGTTCCGTTTTCACGGGGCCAGGATGTCGATCGTGTCCGGTCCGCGTCCGGTGAACGGCGAGGTCGGGGTGAGCCCCGTGCGGGTGGCGTTCCGGGCGTGAGCGTGACGGGGCGTCGTCGCCGCGGCGGGACGTCCGGGCCCGAAGCGGAATCTCGTTCTTTGCTCCTTCGGACAACGGAGCGGCCCGGCCGCCCGGTAGCGGAAGGTCACGGACCGTGTCCGGCGGGCGTCCTTGAACCCGCCGGTCAGGTCCGTGCAATCGGGCGGCGAAGGCGAGTAATCTCCCCGAAATGACGGCACTCTCCCACCACAGCAACGGCCACACCGAGCAGCCCGGGCAGGGCGGCGACACCGCGACCACGGAGGCCGATCCCCGCGCCATCGGCCCCGTGCGGACCGAGTACGCCCCGGACCCCGACGGCGATCCCGACCCCGGCGAGATCGTCTGGACCTGGGTGCCGTTCGAGGAGAACGACGGGCGCGGCAAGGACCGTCCCGTGCTGGTCGTGGCCCGGGAGGCGGGCGGGCGGACCCTGCTCGCCGTGCAGCTGTCGAGCAAGCGGCACGACCACGACCGGGAGTGGGTGCCGATCGGGACGGGCCCCTGGGACAGCGCCGGGCGCGAATCGTGGGTGGACGTGGACCGGGTGCTGCGGGTGCACGAGTCGGGGATGCGCCGCGAGGCCTGCGCGCTCGACCGCGGCCGCTTCGGCCTGGTCGTGGACCGGCTGCGCGAGCGCTACGGCTGGCAGTAGCCCGCACCGGCCCGGCGGCGGTCGCGCACACCCGCGGCCACCGTCCGGGACGGGCCCGGTCTCCCGTGTCCCTGGTCCGGAGCGTCCTGGCGATCTCCTAGGGTGAGGCCCGTAGGCAGACACAGGGAGTAGCGGCCATGCGAATAGAACGACACAGGGTGAGCGAGGCCGCCCTGGCGGCGGCGCGCGAGGACTTCGCGAACCGGATGATCTCGGATGTGTACTCCAGGTCCCGGGGCGGCCGGATCGACGCCTACGACTGGTGGGACATCACCCTGCAGTTCCTCGACGGTCTCGGTGCGTTCTCCGCGGTGACCCCCGACCTCGACACTCCGGAGGCCAAGGCGATCCTGGGCGACGCGGCCGAAGCGGCCGCCGGCGCCGTGTCGTTCGCCGCGTACTACCCGAACGCGTACTTCCACGTCTTCCTCAACTACGTCAATCTCGGACTCGACTACGACGCCGACCCGGAGGGCTCCCCGCAGCCGGTCAGCGCGGCCCGCTGGATCGACGCGTTCTGCGTGGCGGTCCTCGCCGACAAGGCCGAACGGTACGGCGAGGCCTTCCACTTCGCCCGCCGGGCGCCGCAGCGGGCCGGCGGGCCCGGGCTCCCGTCGGTGGAGCTGATCAACGGCCTGCTGGCGTACGTCAGCGGGGACCTCGGGGACGACGGCCAGAACTTCCCGCCCTCCGCACAGGAGAAGCTCGCCGCGCTGGACGCCGCGCTCGGCCGGGTGGCCGGCCGCCGGGCCGGAGCCCGGGCCGCGGCCGCTGAGCCCGAGGCCGCCGGGACGGCCGAGGCGGCCGACCCCGCCACCGGTGCGCTCCGTGCGCTGCGCGCCCTGGCGGCCCGGGACCGGGAGGCCTTCGGCGCCGAGCTGACCGCGCTGCTGCTCCCGCATTCCCGCCTGGAGGACCCGCGGGCCGAGCCCCGCACCCTGCTGCCCCTGCTGCCGCTGGCGCTGGCCGCGCTCGGCCACCGCCGCGAGGGCTGGCCGCCTCCCGTCGACTCCGGCTACCTGCCGCGGGCGCTGGTCACCGGTTTCGAGACCGAGCCGCCGCGCGTGGGGCCGTACGGCCGCGAGCGGCGGGCGGACGCCGTCGCGGCGCTGGCTACGGGCCCCCTGGTCGTCGAGCGGCCCGAGCTGCCGCTGGGCACCCCGGCGGCCGACGAGCTGGTGGCGGGGCTGCTGTACGTGGCCACCGGCGCGGGGGCCGCACCGGCCGGCTCCGTCCGCCGGGACGGCCCGGACGGAGCGGACGGCTCCGACGGCCCGGAGCGCGCGTACCGTCCGCTCGAGCCCGGCTCGTGGGCCGTGGCCCTGACCCACGCCCTGATCACGGGCAGCCGCGCGGAGCTCGCGCCGCTCGTCGTCAGTGGTCCCACTCCGCAGGAGGACCGTTCCGCGTACGCCTCGTACCGGCGGGCCCTGCACGACTACCTTCGGGGCGAGGACCCGGAACCCGCCACCGACCGGGCCGTCGCCGATGTCGCGCAGACCCAGGAGTGGGGCTTCCTCCCGGCGCCCGCCGTGCTCTTCTCGCAGCTGGTGGAGGGCGACGAGGAGAGCTTCAACCTGGCCCTGGCCGACGCGCTGGAGGCCCATCGCGCCTACTACTCGGTGGCCGACCGGGCCATCGGCGCGGGAGCCGCGGTCAATCTCGACATCCTGGCCCTGGCCTGCCACGCCCGCCGCCGGGGCTGGCGGATCCGCGTCTCCTCGCCCTACCTGCCGGAAAGCCTGCTGGCAGCGGCGAAGCCGTTCTGAGCACCGCGGGCCCGACCGGGATCCCGGTCGGGCCCGCGGTGCCCCCGTCAGGCCGGGAAGGCCCGTTCGAAGGCCTCGCGGGTCGTGGGGTCCCGGTCGAGGATGCCGAACACGACCCGCTCGAAGACCCCGGCGAACCGGGCCGCGAGCAGCCCCCGGAAGGCCTCGGCGACCTGCGCCGGATCGTTCTGGAACACCCCGCAGCCCCACGCGCCCAGCACCAGCTGCCGGTACCCGTGCAGCGCGGCCACCTCCAGGACGAGCTCCGCGCGGCGCACCAGCGCCGCCGGGATCTCGGCGGTCCGCTCCGGCTCCTGCCGCCGGATCGTGCCCGCGTTCGGCGCCGGAGAGGTGAGGAAGCCGACCGCGAACGGGGTCTCCAGCAGCGCGCCCCGGTCGTCGCGGAAGACCGGGACGCCGGGCGAGTGAATCACCCGGTCGGTGTAGAAGGTGCTGCGCTCCGCGCGGTGCACCTCGTAGTACTCGGGGGCCTCGAGCAGGGTCTCGTACAGGGCCGAGGCGCGGCAGAGCGCCTCCTCCTGCGCCTTGGCCCCGCGGACGTAACCGCCCCCGGGATTACGGGCCGAGGCGAAGTTCAGGACCGCGACCGGAGCCGGCTGCACGTCGGCCCGGGCCGCGGTCGCGAGCCTGCGGGCGGCGACCGTGCTGCTCTCCCCCGTGACCTCGATGACCGTCCGGCCGCCACCGGAAGGGACCTCTCCATCTGGAATGGCCCGGTTTGGTCCATATATCCTGGTTCCTGCCTTGGCTTCCGCCAGGGCGGCGGCAAGCGGAACCTGCCGTCCCGACCGCGTCCGGTACCCCCCGGCCGCCAGGATCGCCGCGTTCTCCCGCGCGATCTCGCGCAATCTGCTGCTCACGCCGCCATCCTCCGCAATGCAATTCCCGGCGGCAAAGGAATTTGTGCCCCGAGGAGGGGTAGGCACGGGTGATGTCACGGCCGACGACAGGAGACGAGGACCCGGTATGTCCCAGGACTCATCCGCTCCCCCACCCGCGCCCGACCCGATCCCACCACCCTCGATCAGCGAGACGCAGGCCGAGGACCTGATCCACGGCATCTGTTTCAAGACCGGCCCGCCGCGCTTCATCGGAGCCGAGCTCGAATGGCTGGTCGTGGACGCCGAACACCCGGCCCGGCCCCTGCCCCCCGAACGACTGCGCGCCGCCCACACCGCGGCCCGCGCGCTGCCCCTGCACTCCCGGGTGACCGTCGAGCCGGGCGGCCAGCTCGAGCTCAGCTCGGCCCCCGCCACCTCCCTCACCGACTGCGTGGACGACCTGCAGGCCGACCTCACCGCCGTACGCGGGGCCCTGCTGGCCCGGGGCATGGTCCTGCGCGGCCTCGGCCGCGATCCCCGCCTCCCGTACCGCCGGCTGCTGAACAGCCCGCGCTACGACGCGATGGAGGCCTACTTCGACCGCACCGGCCCGGCCGGGCGCGCCATGATGTGCGCCTCCGCCTCCGTGCAGGTCTGTGTCGACGCCGGGCACCAGGAGCCGGGCGCACTCGGTCACGGCCGCCGCTGGCGGCTGGCGCACCTGCTGGGTGCGGTGCTGGTGGCCGCCTTCGCCAACTCCCGGGCGCAGGAGGGCCCGTACGCCGGCTGGCGCTGTGCCCGCCAGGGGATCTGGAGCGACCTGGACAGCCGGCGCGCGCTCGCCCCGCCGCTGGACGCGGATCCCCGTGCCGGATGGACGCGGCAGGCGCTGGACACCGAGGTGATGTGCGTACGGTCCTACGAGGGCGACGGCATGTGGGAGATCCCGCGCGGCACGACCTTCCGCGACTGGCTGCGCACGGGCGGAAACCCCTCGCTGCGGGCGCCCACGGCCGAGGACCTGGACTACCACCTGACCACCCTCTTCCCGCCGGTGCGGCCGCGCGGCCACCTGGAACTGCGGATGATCGACGCACAGCCGGGCGACGACGGCTGGCTGGTCCCGGTGGCCGTCGTGCACGCGCTGTTCGACGATCCGGAGGCCGCCGAGACGGCGTACCGGGTGGCCAAGGGGCTCGCCGACTCCTACGGCATGCAGCCCGCGCCCCGAAATCCACTGTGGCGCTCGGCCGCCGAGCACGGACTGGCCGATCCGGAGCTGCGGACTGCCGCGAAGGCCTGTTTCCTGGCCGCCGCCGAGGCGCTGCCCCGACTGGGCGCGAGCCGGCACGTCCAGGACGCGGTGGCCGACTTCACCCAGCGCTACGTACTGCGCGGCCGATGTCCGGCCGACGACGAGTCCACGCAGGTGCTCACCGGGAAAGAGGTCCGCCGATGACCACCACCGAGCCCACCGCACCGACCGAACCCACCGAACCCACCGGTTCCTCCTCCGGACTGCGGGAGCGGGCGGCCGCCGCCCTGACCGCGGCGCGCATACGGACGGCCGGCCTCACCGATGCCGTGACCGACGAGGACCTCACAGCCCAGCACTCCCCGCTCATGTCCCCGCTGGTCTGGGACCTGGCGCACATCGGGAACCAGGAGGAGCTCTGGCTGCTCCGCCGGGTCGCCGGACGCGAGTCGATGCGCCCCGAGATCAACCCGCTCTACGACGCCTTCGAGCATCCTCGCGCCGAGCGGCCCAAGCTGCCGCTGCTGGGGCCGGCCGAGGCCCGCCGGTACGCGGCCGACGTGCGCGGCCGGGTCTTCGACCTGCTGGAGAAGACCCCGCTGGAGGGCAGCACGCTCCTCGACGACGGCTTCGCCTTCGGGATGATCGCGCAGCACGAGCAGCAGCACGACGAGACCATGCTGATCACCCATCAGCTCCGGCGCGGGGCACCCGTACTGACCGCCCCGGAGCCGGACGCCCCCTACGATCCGCTGCTCGCCCCCGAAGTCCTCGTACCCGGCGGGCCGTTCACGATGGGCACCTCGGCCGAGCCGTGGTCGCTGGACAACGAACGACCCTCCCACGTCCGCGAAACCGCGCCCTTCTGGATCGACACGGTGCCGGTGACCAATGCGGCCTACCTGGCGTTCATCGCGGACGGCGGCTACCGCGACCCCCGCTGGTGGGCGGCGGCGGGATGGGAGCAGATCCGCGAGCACTCCATCGAGGCCCCGCTGTTCTGGCACCGGGAGGCCGGCCAGTGGCTGCGCCGCCGCTTCGGGGTGACCGAGCCGGTACCGGACGAGGAACCGGTTCTGCACGTCAGCTGGTACGAGGCGGACGCCTACGCCCGGTGGGCGGGGCGGCGGCTGCCCACCGAGACGGAGTGGGAGAAGGCCGCCCGGCACGACCCGGCCACCGGCCGCTCCACCCGCTACCCGTGGGGCGACGCCGACCCGACCCCCGCGCACGCCAACCTCGGGCAGCGGCACCTGCGCCCGGCGCGCGCGGGCAGCTATCCGGCGGGGGCCTCCCCGCTCGGGGTGCGCCAGCTCATCGGCGACGTGTGGGAGTGGACCTCCTCGGATTTCCTGCCCTACCCGGGCTTCCGGGCCTTCCCCTACCGGGAGTACTCGGAGGTGTTCTTCGGCCCGGAGCACAAGGTGCTGCGCGGCGGCTCCTTCGCCGTGGACCCGGTGGCCTGCCGGGGCACCTTCCGCAACTGGGACCTTCCCGTGCGGCGGCAGATCTTCTCCGGCTTCCGGACCGCGAGGGACGTCTGATGTGCCGTCATCTCGCCTACCTGGGACCGATGGTGGCACTCAAGGAGCTCCTGAGCGAGCCCGTGCACTCGCTGGTGCGCCAGTCCTGGGAGCCGCGCCGCCAGCGGTCCGGGACGGTCAACGCCGACGGCTTCGGCATCGGCTGGTACGCGGAGGGCGACCCGGTGCCCGCGCGCTACCGGCGCTCCGGGCCGATCTGGAGCGACCTGACCTTCACCGATCTCGCCCGGGTGGTCCGCACCGGGGCCGCACTGGCCGCCGTACGGGACGCCACGAACCCCGGCGCCGACGGGGAGGCTGCCGCCGCGCCCTTCGCGGACGGGCCGTGGCTGTTCAGCCACAACGGCGCGGTGCGGAGCTGGCCGGACTCCGCCGCCCCGCTCGCGGCCGGGCTGCCGCCCGCGGAGCTGCTCCGGCTGGCCGCGCGCACGGACTCGGCGCTGATCTGGGCGCTGGTCCTGCACCGGCTGCGCGCCGGGGACGATCTGGGCACGGCGCTCGCCGAGCCGGTCCGGGAACTCGCCTCGGCAGCTCCCGGCTCCCGGCTGAACCTGCTGCTGACGGACGGCGCCGCCATCGCCGCGACGGCCTGGGGCGATTCGCTCTGGTACCTGGCCGCCGCGGGGATGCGGCGCACCGTGGTGGCCTCCGAGCCGTACGACGACGACACCCGGTGGCGCGAAGTGCCCGACCGGACCCTGCTGACCGCTACCCGCACGCGG
The DNA here is from genome assembly GCF_035989885.1 of Streptomyces sp. NBC_01232. Classification (GTDB taxonomy): domain Bacteria; phylum Actinomycetota; class Actinomycetes; order Streptomycetales; family Streptomycetaceae; genus Streptomyces. The sequence goes on along the minus strand of NZ_CP108518.1, from coordinate 7,304,004 downwards.
GTCGAACTGACCCCGCTCAAGGAGAACTCCCCGTGAACGACTTCCAGTTGACCCGGACACTCGACGAGCACGCCGCGGAGACGGCGCTGCGTACGGATGTGCTGCACGGCCTGACCCACACACCGAAGGTGCTGCCGCCCAAGTGGTTCTACGACGCGCGGGGCAGCGAGCTCTTCGAGGAGATCACCCGCTTGTCCGAGTACTACCCGACGCGCGCCGAGCGGGAGATCCTGCTGGAGCGGGCGCGGGAGATCGCCACCGAGAGCGGCGCCCGCACCCTGGTGGAGCTGGGCTCCGGGTCCTCGGAGAAGACCCGGCACCTCATCGAGGCGATGCCCGCCCTGGACACCTACGTCCCGGTGGACGTGAGCGAGAGCGCCCTGCGGGGGGCGGCCGAGTCGCTGATCGCGGAGCACCCGGGCCTGCGGGTGCACGCCCTGCTGGCCGACTTCACCCGCGCGCTGCACCTGCCGGACTCCCCCGGGCCCCGGCTGGTGGTGTTCCTGGGCGGCACGATCGGGAATCTGCTGCCGCCGGAGCGGGCGGTGTTCCTGGCGTCCGTACGGGCCATGCTGTCGCCCGGGGACGCGCTGCTGATGGGGACGGACCTGGTGAAGGACGAGGCCGTACTGGTGGCGGCGTACGACGACGCGCGGGGGGTGACGGCCGAGTTCAACAAGAACGTGCTGGCGGTCGTCAACCGGGAGCTGGACGCCGACTTCCACCTCGCCGACTTCGAGCACGTGGCGGTGTGGAACAAGGAGCAGGAGTGGATCGAGATGCGGCTGCGGGCCCGGTCCGAGCTGACGGTGAAGGTCCGGGCGCTGGATCTCGTGGTGCCGTTCGCGGCGGGTGAGGAGATCCTGACGGAGATCTCCGCGAAGTTCCGTCAGGAGGGGGTGCGCAAGGAGCTCGCGGCGGCCGGGCTGGAGCTGACCCAGTGGTGGACGGACGCGGCGGGCCGGTTCGCGCTGTCCCTGTCGGTCGCCGACGGCGTGGCCGGCTGAGCGGGAATGCCCGGTAGCGGGTCCGGGGTCGTGGGGGTGAGCCCGGCGACCGCCCGCTGAGCCGCTGCCGCGAGGTCCCGCCGGTGCGCGTACCGGCCCGGCGGGATCCGCGGCAGCAGACTGATCTCGGCCCGCACCCCGCGGGCCCGCGCGATCCGCCACAGCGAGGCGGTCAGCGGGTCGTCCCCGACGAAGGCGGGCGCCCCGGCCGGGTGCCCGTCGGCCCGCAGGTACGTGAGCCGCAGGGGCTGTACGGGGACCCGCGCGTCCAGTGCCGACTGGAAGGCCGCCCGGCGGAAGGTGCCCCGGGCGCGCCCGCACCAGGTGGAGCCCTCGGGGAAGACGGTGACCCGGTCCCCGGCCAGCAGTGCCCCGGTGATCGCCTCGACGGTGGCGGGCAGGGCGCGGATCCGGTCGCGCTCGATGAAGAGCGTGCCGGCCCGTCCCGCGAGGCGGCCGAGGACCGGCCAGGCCCTGATGTCGCTCTTGGCCAGCATCCGGCAGGGCAGGGCCGCGGCGACGAGCGGGATGTCCAGCCAGGAGATGTGGTTGGCGACCAGCAGGCGGCCGCCGCCCGGGCCCGGGCTGCCGTGGACGGTGATCCGGATCCCGAAGGCGCCTACGAGCGCGGCCGACCAGGCCCGTACCACCCGGTGGCGGGGGCCGGCCGGCAGCAGCCGGACCGGCGGGGCACCCAGGATCCCCAGCAGGATCAGGGCGACGGCCGCCGCGAGTCTGAGCAGCGCGTGCGGGACGCTCGCGGTGCTCCCCTCGTGGCCCGCGCAGGCCTCGGGGGTGCAGGGCGAGGTGGGCAGCCAGACGCTCATGCGCCCGGGACGAGCGAGCGGAAGTGCTTCAGGTAGCGCGGGTTGGTCCGGCGCAGGGAGAGCAGCACGTACAGGTCGGCGCAGCCGAACCCGGCGTCGAGGGCGGGCTCGCCGCACACCCAGGCGCCGAGGCGGAGGTAGCCACGCAGCAGCGGCGGCAGCTCCATGCGGTCGGGGAAGGTGATGCCTTCGGGGCTCCAGGGGAGGTGGGGCGTGACCCGGTACTCCTGGGGGGCGAGGCTGCGGGCCAGGACGGTCTCCCGGGTGGCGGCGGCCAGGACCCCGCCGTCGGCGAGCGGTATCGAGCAGCAGCCGGCGAGCCAGTTGTGCCCGGAGCGGTCCATGTAGTGGGTGAGGCCGGCCCAGATGAGGGCGATGACGGCGCCGTTGCGGTGGTCGGGGTGGACGCAGGAGCGGCCGACCTCGACGAGGTCGGGGCGGATGGGGGCGAGGGCCGAGAGGTCGAACTCCCCCTCGGAGTAGAGGCGGCCGGCGACGGCGGCGCGCTCCGGGGGCAGCAGCCGGTAGGTCCCGACGACCTGCTCGGCCTCCTCGTCGATGACGAGGAGGTGGTCGCAGTACGCGTCGAAGGCGTCGGCGTCGAGGCCGGGCTCGGGCCCGTCCAGGCGGGCGCCGAGCTCGCCGGCGAAGACCTGGTGGCGCAGCCGCTGGGCGGCGCGGACCTCGTCCTCGTCGCGGGCGAGGCGGACGGCGTAGCGCGGTCCTGCGGACGGCGCGCCGGACGCCGGGGCGCCGACGGGGGCGAGGCGGGTGGCAAGCGCGGACGGGGGCGCCGGCAGTGCGGCGGGGACGGGGGACGGGGACAGGGGGGACGGGGACAGGGGTGCGATGGTCATGGCGGCTCCTGATCCGGGCACGGAGGGCCGGGCCCGCAGGTGCGTGGCCCGGCTCCCTTACTTCTTCCGTGACCGGCTGGATTCGACATGACCGCGCAGCGGCCCTCACATGTGCGGACGCTGAACTCGGCGGTACCCCCGCTCAGCGGTCGGAGCTGAGCACCTTGCCGATCTCCTCGGAGGCGGCCCGGGCCGCCTGCTTGGGGTCCCGGCCGGTGAGCACGGCCGTCATGTAGGGCTTGATCGGGTTCTTGGCCTCCACCTCGGCCCAGCGGGCGGAGGTGGGGGTGGCCCGGCCCTGGGCCGCGCCGGGGGCCATGTTGGCGGCGCCCTCGTTGCCCTCGACGACGTGCGCGAGGGTGGTCTTGTTGGGGACGTAGCTCATCGTGCGGGCGAGTTCGGTCTGCCACTGCTCGCTGACGAGGGCCGTGATCACGTCCACGGCGCCCTTACGCTGCCGGGTCCGCTGCGGGATGATCAGGTCGGAGCCACCGGTGAAGACGGCGCCCGCCTTGTCGGAGGTCTTGCCGGGGATCGGGAAGAAGCCGAGCTTGCCCTTCAGGGCGGGATTGGCCGCCTCGATCTCGGCTGCCTGGCCGGGCGGGGCGATGATCTGGGCGACGTCACCGCGGGCGAAGGCCTGCGACTGCGGGGGCGTCTCCTCGTCGGCGCCCTTGGGGCCGTCGCCGAGGGCCTGGAGCTGCTTGTAGAAGTCCATGCCGGCCAGGGCCCTGTCGTCGTCGAGGGTGCCGACCCACTTGCCGCTGGTCTCCACGGCGAGTTCGCCGCCCTCGTCCCATATGAAGCCGGCGAGGACGTACCAGTTCTGGCCCGCGAGGTAGATGCCCTGCTGGTCGCCCTTGTCGAGTTTCTGGGTGGTCTGGATCCACTCCTGGCGGTTCCTGGGCGGGGTCTTGATCCCGGCGGTGGCGAAGAGGTCCTTGTTGTAGATGACCACCCGGTTGGCGGCATACCAGGGAATGCCGTACTGGGCGCCGTTGATGGTTCCCGGTTCGGCGAGGCCCTTGAGCCAGTCCTTGCTGCCCCACTCGCGCAGGCCTTCGAGGGTGAGCTCCTCGAGGCCGCCGGTCTCGATGTACTTCGCCACCTGGGTGTTGCCGACCTCGATGACGTCGGCGCTCTCCTTGCTCGTGCCGTCGAGGACGGCGTTGACCTTGTCGCCGATGCCCGTCCATTCCTGGATCCTGACGTCCAGGTCGACGCCGGGGTGTTCCTTCTCGAACGACGCGGTGAACTTGCCGATGAAGTCCTCCGAGGCGCTGCCCTTCATCAGCCAGAGCGTCACCTTCTGCGACCCTCCGGCCGGGTCGGCCGACTGGCTGCAGCCCGTGAGGGCGGTTGCGGCCGCGAGGGCCGTGCACACGGCGAGGAATCGCATCTTCAAGAGGGCCACCTTCTGGGCTCGGACTCAGATGGCTCGAAATTGGCATAGACCAATAGGCCGGTCAAGGGTCTTTCCCTCGGGACTGTTCGCCCAAAGTTCGCGGAGCCGGACTTACTGGGGCACCGTAGAACCAGGCAAAAGCCACCCACTGTCGGGAGACCTCCATGTCCAATCACACGTACCGGGTGACCGAGATCGTCGGCACCTCCCACGAGGGCATCGATCAGGCCATCCGCAACGGCATCGCCCGGGCGGGCCAGACCGTGCGGAATCTGGACTGGTTCGAGGTGGTTCAGGTACGCGGCCACATCGAGAACGGGGAGATCGCCCACTACCAGGTGGGACTCAAGGTCGGCTTCCGCCTCGAGGGCGAGGACTGAGCCCGGGGACCTGCGCCCCCGGGCCTGCCCGGCCCGGCCCGGCCCCGGCCCGCGGTGCGTCAGGTCCGGCCGTCGACCTCCTGGGCGGCCTCCAGCTCGGGCGCGTCCGCGGCCCAGTCGGCCAGCACCACCCGGAAGCCGGCGGCGCGCGCGGCCCGGCAGACGAGCTCGTCGTCATCGACGAGCATCCGCACCTCCCGGCCCCGCGAGATCCGCCGCAGCACCTCCACCTTGGTCGTGCGGGCCGGCCGCCGGTCCTGGTTGCCGCGCATGAACAGCCGCCCCTCGGGCAGTCCGTGCCGGGCGAGCCAGTCGAGCGTGTCCGCCCGGCACCGTTCGGGCCGCCCGGTCAGGTACACCACCTCGCAGTCGGCCTCGCTCCCGGTGGCCAGCGCGACCCCGCGCGCGAGCGGCGGATCGGCCGGAGCCGCGGCGAAGAAGCCCGTCCAGTCCCGCGGGCGACGCTCCAGGAAGTGCTGGCGATGACCGGTGTCCGCCAGGGTGTTGTCGAGGTCGAAGACGGCCAGCGGCCGGGAAGTGTGCTCGCTCATACGGCCAGCGTAGGAGAGCCCCATCCCGCCGGCCCAGGAGAGCGGGCGGACCGGCGTCGGCCCGGGAATCCTCATGGCCGACGGACGTTGAGTCCTGTGTGATCCGAAGAATCTCGATACTCGACCGGTCGCGCACCCGCCGGGGCCACCCGGCCCCGGAGGCGCTGCGCGACACCGTGGATCTGGCCCGGGCGGCCGAGGATCTCGGCTACCACCGCTTCTGGGTGTCGGAGCACCACAGCGTGCCCGGTGTGGCGGGCTCGGCGCCCACCGTGCTGGCCGCCGCCGTCGCCGCGGCGACGCACCGGATCCGGGTCGGCACCGGCGGGGTCATGCTGCCCAACCACCAGCCGATGGTGGTCGCGGAGCAGTTCGGGGTCCTGGAGTCGCTCTTCCCCGGCCGCATCGACATGGGGCTCGGCCGTTCGGTCGGCTTCACCGGCGGCATCCGGCGGGCGCTGGGCCGCGACACCGGCGACGCCGACCGGTTCGAGGAACAGCTGGCCGAGCTGCTGGGCTGGCTCGACGGCACCCAGCGGGCGCATCCCGAGGTGCACGCCCGGCCCGCCGAGGGATTGCGGATCCCTGCCTACGTCCTGGCCACCGGCGAGGGCGCCGGGATCGCCGCCCGGGCGGGGCTGCCCCTGGTCGTGGGCGACCTGCGGGCCCGCGACCGGGTGGACGAGATCGTCCGGGCGTACCGCAAGGAGTTCCGGCCCTCCGCCCATGGTGAGCAGCCGTACGTCGTGGTCTCCGGCACGGTGGCGGTCGCCGCCACCGCCGAGGAGGCCCGCCGCATCCTCGTCCCGGAGGCCTGGGCCCTCGCGCACTCCCGCACACGTGGCAGCTTCCCCCCGCTGCGCCCGGCCGAGGAGATCGAGGCCCTGGAGATGACCCCGAAGGAGCGCGAGCTGTACGAGGACGCCCTCGCCGGCCACGTCCACGGCACCGAGGACCGGGTGGCGGACCGGCTCGCCGACATCGCCGCGACGACCGGCGCGGACGAACTGCTGGTCACCACGTCCACGTACGACCGAACGGCACTGCTGGACTCCTACGCCCGGCTGGCCCGGATCGCGGACCTCTGAACCCGAGCCCTTAAAATAGGACGAATGCACCAGCCCACTCCACCTCAGGTCAACGGCGACCCCTTCGTACGGGTCCGCGGCGCCCGGGAGCACAACCTCCGCAGCGTCGACGTGGACATCCCGCGCGACGCGCTGACGGTGTTCACCGGGGTCTCCGGGTCCGGGAAGAGCTCCCTCGCCTTCGGCACGCTCTACGCCGAGGCCCAGCGCCGGTACTTCGAGTCCGTGGCCCCGTACGCCCGCCGGCTCATCCACCAGATCGGCGCACCGAAGGTGGACTCCGTCACCGGACTGCCGCCCGCCGTCTCGCTGGAGCAGCGCCGCTCGACCCCGGGCTCGCGCACCTCGGTCGGGACGGTGACCCTGCTGTCCAACTCCCTGCGGATGCTGTTCTCCCGGGCCGGGACCTATCCGCCGGGCGCGGAGCGGCTGGACTCCGACTCCTTCTCGCCCAACACCGCGGCCGGGGCCTGCCCTTCCTGTCACGGTCTCGGCCGCATCCACCGCACGAGCGAGGAACTCCTGGTCCCCGAGCCGGAACTGTCGATCCGCCAAGGCGCCATCGCGGCCTGGCCGGGTGCCTGGCAGGGCAAGAACCTGCGGGACATCCTGGAGGCGCTCGGCCACGACGTGGACCGGCCCTGGCGGGAGCTGCCCGCGAAGGACCGCGAGTGGATCCTGTTCACCGAGGAGCAGCCGGTGGTGACCGTGTACCCGGTGCGCGATGCCGACCGGATCCAGCGGCCCTACCAGGGCACGTACATGAGCGCCCACCGCTACGTCATGCGGACCTTCGCCGACAGCAAGAGCGCCACCCTGCGGACCCGGGCCGAGAAGTTCCTCACCGATTCGCCGTGCCCGGTGTGCGAGGGCCGGCGGCTGCGCCCCGAGGCCCTCGCCGTCACCTTCTCCGGGCGGACCATCGCCGAGCTGGCGGCGCTGGCGCTGGCCGACCTGGACGCCGTACTGGCCTCCGCGCCCCTGGAGGGGGAGGCCGCGCGGGTGCTCGCCGAGGACCTGCGTTCCCGGATCGGGCCCGTCACCGAGCTGGGGCTGGGCTATCTGAGCCTGGACCGGACCGCGCCGACCCTGTCCGCGGGCGAGCTGCAGCGGCTCCGCCTGGCGACGCAGCTGCGGTCGGGGCTGTTCGGGGTGGTGTACGTACTGGACGAGCCGTCGGCGGGGCTGCATCCGGCCGACACCGAGGCGCTGCTGGACGTACTGGACCGGCTGAAGGAGGCCGGGAACACGGTCTTCGTCGTGGAACACGACCTCGATGTGGTGCGGCACGCGGACTGGCTGGTGGACGTGGGGCCGCTGGCCGGGGAGCACGGCGGGCAGGTGCTCCACAGCGGGCCGCCGCAGGACCTGGCCGGTGTGGCGGAGTCGGCGACGGCCCGGCACCTGTTCGCGGGGCGGGAGGCGGCCGGGACGCCCCGACCGGTGCGCGGGGCGACCGGGGCGGTGCGCCTGACCGGCGTGGACCGGCACAACCTGCGGGGCGTGACGGCGGATTTCCCGCTCGGGGTGTTCACGGCCGTGACCGGGGTGTCGGGGTCGGGCAAGTCCACGCTGGTGGGGCAGGTGCTGGCCCGGGAGGTCGGCGAGCGGCTCGCGGAGCCGGACTTTCCCGTGCGCAGGCTGGTGGAGGTGGACCAGAAGCCGATCGGCCGGACCCCGCGGTCCAACCTGGCCACGTACACCGGGCTGTTCGACGTGGTGCGCAGGCTCTTCACGGCGGCCCCCGAGGCAAGGGCCCGCGGCTGGAAGGCGGGCCGGTTCTCCTTCAACGTGCCGGGCGGGCGCTGCGAGACCTGCCAGGGCGAGGGCTTCGTCTCGGTGGAGCTGCTCTTCCTGCCCAGTACGTACGCCCCGTGCCCCGAATGCGCGGGCGCCCGGTACAACGCGCAGACCTTGGAGGTCCGGTACGCGGGGCTGAACATCGCGGAGGTGCTGGGCCTGACGGTGGAGTCGGCGGCCGCCTTCTTCGCCGAGGTGCCGGCGGCGGCGCGCAGCCTGCGGGCGCTGGAAGAGATCGGGCTCGGCTACCTGCGGCTGGGGCAGCCGGCCACGGAGCTGTCGGGCGGCGAGGCACAGCGGATCAAGCTGGCGACGGAACTGCAGCGGCTGCGCCGGGACCACACGCTGTACCTGCTGGACGAGCCGACGACCGGGCTGCATCCGGCCGATGTGCGGGTGCTGTTGCGGCAGTTGCACGGGCTGGTCGACGCCGGGCACTCGGTGGTGGTCGTGGAGCACGACATGGAGGTGGTGGCGGGCGCGGACTGGGTCATCGACCTGGGCCCGGGCGGCGGCACGGCGGGCGGCCGGGTGGTGGCCGCGGGCACTCCGCCGGAGGTGGCCGCCGCGGCGGGCAGCCGTACCGCTCCGTACCTGGCGAGGGCCCTCGGGGCCGGCCGCGAGCGCGAGACCGCAGAGACAGACCACAGAGACCGCATCAACGGGTAAGGCAGGGGAGGCATAGGGCTGCTGCCGGGGGCGTCCGGGGGCGTCCGGGGGCGGCGCCGGGAAGGGCCGATCCGCCGGCTGCGGCTCAGACGTCGCCGGCGAGCAGTTGCTGGGGCAGTTCGCGGAAGCTCCACCGGCCCTGACGGCGGGTGAACATCCAGACGAGGTCGTGGCGGTCCGGCCAGCCCGCCGGTGTGCCGGGGACCTGATGGGCGCCGAGCGACCGGACCAGGCGCGGGATCCCGCTGTGCTCCCAGCAGACGAGTACGGGCATGGGCGCGGCCAACGCGGCCTGCGCGAGGGCCGCTTCGGCGCCGACGGCGAACTCGGTGCGGACGGGGGTGCGCAGTGCGGCTGCCAGGGCCGCCACGGTCTGCCGGCAGCGCGCCGGGGCGCGCTCCTTGCCGCTCGGCTTCCCGCCGGCGGCGAAGACCGCCGCGGGGCGGGGCAGGAAGGATCCGGAGCTCGGCGGGAAGAGCCGCGGGAGCTCCTCGGCCCGGCGCCAGCCACGGCCGGCCAGGGAGCCGGGATCGTCCTCGCCGTCCGCGTCCCGGCCGACGCCACCGGCGTACGGCTTCTCCGCGTGCCGGATCACCATGATCAGCGCGTCCTCGGGCCCGGATTCATGGCCGGCTTCGGGGCCGCGCGCAGGGGTGCGGAGGGCTTCGGGGGCTTCGCCGCCGGAGCATGCGGAGACGGCCAGCGGGGCGAGGGCGGCGGCCAGCACGGCTCGGCGGCGCGGTCCGGACCCGACGGGGGCTTCTGGCATGGGGTCACTGTCCCCCATGGCCCGGGTGCCGCCGGGGTGCGGCACGGGGCCGGACCGCGGCGGTCAGCCGATCGGCGCAGGGGCGGGCCCGCGGCCACGGGGCGGGGAGCCGGTGGGCCGGTGGGCCGGTGGGACAGGGACCGCAGAGGCGGAGACGGGGGCGGAGAGGAGGGAGGAGGCGGGGCGGGGCGGGTTCAGCGGGGACCCTTGCGCACCGCCCGCAGCCACTCCTTGTTCATCGCGGCGATCGAGGGCAGCGGAATGCCCTTCGGGCAGGCGGTGGCGCACTCGCCGGTGAGGGTGCAGCCGCCGAAGCCCTCGTCGTCCATCCGGGCCACCATGTCCAGCACGCGCGTCTCGCGCTCCGGCGAGCCCTGCGGGAGGACGTTCAGGTGGTTCACCTTGGCGGAGGTGAAGAGCATGGCCGAGCCGTTGGGGCAGGCCGCCACGCACGCGCCGCAGCCGATGCATTCGGCGTGCTCGAAGGCGAAGTCGGCGTCGGCCTTGGGCACGGCGGTGGCGTGCGCCTCGGGGGCGGCGCCGGTGGGGGCGGTGATGTAGCCGCCGGCCTGGATGATCCGGTCGAAGGCTCCGCGGTCGACGACGAGGTCCTTGACCACCGGGAAGGCGGCGGCCCGCCAGGGCTCGACGTCGATGGTGTCGCCGTCGGCGAAGGACCGCATGTGGAGCTGGCAGGTGGTGGTGCGTTCCGGGCCGTGGGCGTCGCCGTTGATGACGAGGCTGCAGGCGCCGCAGATGCCCTCGCGGCAGTCGTGGTCGAAGGCGACCGGGTCCTCACCGCGCAGGATGAGGTCCTCGTTGAGGGTGTCGAGCATCTCCAGGAAGGACATGTCCTCCGAGATGCCGTCGACCTCGTACGAGGCCATGTGGCCGGGGGCGTCGGCGCCGCGCTGGCGCCAGACGCGCAGGGTGAGCTTCATGCGTAGCTCCGCTGGGTGGGGTGGACGTACTCGAAGACGAGGTCTTCCTTGTGCAGGACGGGTGCGGCGCCGGTGCCCTGGTACTCCCAGGCGGCCGCGTATGCGAACTCCTCGTCGCGGCGGGCTGCTTCGCCGTCGGGGGTCTGGGACTCCTCGCGGAAGTGGCCGCCGCAGGATTCGGCGCGGTGGAGCGCGTCGAGGCACATCAGCTCGGCGAGTTCGAGGTAGTCGACGATGCGGTTGGCCTTCTCCAGCGACTGGTTGAACTCCTCGCCGCGGCCGGGGACCTTGATGCGGCGCCAGAACTCCTCGCGGATCTCGGGGATGCGGTCGAGCGCCTTGCGCAGTCCCTCCTCGCTGCGGGCCATGCCGCAGTACTCCCACATCAGTTCGCCGATCTCGCGGTGGAAGGAGTCGGGGGTGCGGTCGCCGTCGACAGCGCGGAGTTTCGCCAGGCAGTCCCGGGTCTCGCGGATCGCCGCGGCGGCCTCGGGGTGGCTGTCGTCCACGGTGTCCTCGTGCGGGTGGCGGGCCAGGTAGTCGTTGATCGTGGAGGGGAGCACGAAGTAGCCGTCGGCGAGGCCCTGCATCAGGGCGGAAGCGCCGAGGCGGTTGGCTCCGTGGTCGGAGAAGTTGGCCTCGCCGATGGCGAAGAGACCGGGGACGGTGGTCTGGAGGTCGTAGTCGACCCACAGGCCGCCCATCGTGTAGTGGACGGCGGGGTAGATCCGCATGGGGACCTCGTACGGGTTCTCCGCGGTGATCCGCTCGTACATCTCGAAGAGGTTGCCGTACTTCTCGGCGACCTTGTCCCGGCCCATGCGGCGGATGGCGTCCGCGAAGTCGAGGTAGACGCCCTGGCCGCCGGGGCCGACGCCGCGGCCCTCGTCGCAGACGTTCTTCGCGGCGCGGGAGGCGATGTCGCGGGGCACGAGGTTGCCGAAGGAGGGGTAGATCCGCTCCAGGTAGTAGTCGCGCTCCGCCTCGGGGATGTCGGCCGCGGCGCGGGTGTCGCCCTTGGCCGTGGGGACCCAGATGCGGCCGTCGTTGCGCAGGGACTCGCTCATCAGGGTGAGCTTGGACTGGTGGTCGCCGGTGCGCGGGATGCAGGTGGGGTGGATCTGCGTGAAGCAGGGGTTGGCGAAGTACGCGCCGCGCCGGTGCGCCCGCCAGACGGCGGTCGCGTTGGAGTTCATGGCGTTGGTGGAGAGGTAGAAGACGTTGCCGTAGCCGCCGCTCGCCAGTACCACTGCGTCCGCGTAGTAGGTGGAGATCTCGCCGGTGATCAGGTCGCGCGCGACGATGCCGCGGGCCACGCCGTCGACGACGATCAGGTCCAGCATCTCGGTGCGGGCGTGCATATCGACGTTGCCCGCGGCGATCTGCCGGGAGAGCGCCTGGTACGCGCCGAGGAGGAGCTGCTGGCCCGTCTGACCGCGGGCGTAGAAGGTGCGGGAGACCTGGACGCCGCCGAAGGAGCGGGTGTCGAGGAGGCCGCCGTACTCGCGGGCGAAGGGGACGCCCTGGGCCACGCACTGGTCGATGATCTCGACGGAGATCTGGGCGAGGCGGTGGACGTTGGACTCGCGGGCGCGGAAGTCGCCGCCCTTGACGGTGTCGTAGAAGAGGCGGTGCACCGAGTCGCCGTCGTTGCGGTAGTTCTTCGCGGCGTTGATGCCGCCCTGGGCGGCGATGGAGTGGGCGCGGCGCGGGGAGTCGGAGAAGCAGAACTGGACCACGTGGTAGCCCTGTTCGGCGAGTGTCGCTCCGGCCGCACCGCCCGCCAGGCCGGTGCCGACGACGATGACGGTGTGCTTGCGGCGGTTGGCCGGGTTGACGAGCTTCGCCTCGAAGCGGCGGCGGTCCCAGCGGTCCGCGACGGGGCCTTCGGGGGCCTTGGTGTCGGCCACGGGCTCGCCGGTCGTGTAGCCGGCGTAGTGCGGGTGTGGTTCGTGCCCGTGCTGCTCGCGCTCGTGCGGCTTGTGCCCGTGCTGCTTGTGCCCGTGCTGCTGGTGCCCGTGCTGCTGGTGGTCGTGCTGCGGGTCGCTCATGGTCAGTTCACCACTCCGGTCATGACGGCTACGGGGACGGACACGAAGCCGGCGAAGAGGACGAGGGCCAGCCCGTTGGCCAGGAACTTCAGCGTCCGCTCGCGTCGGGCGCTGCCCGCGCCGAGGGTCTGCGCCGCGCTCCAGAAGCCGTGCCGGACGTGCAGGCCGAGGGCGGCCATCGCCACGATGTAGATGGTGTTCCCGTACCAGGTGGAGAAGGTGGAGAGGACGTTCTCGTACGGGTGCCCGGCCCAGGCGCGCTCGTTGACGGTGAGCGTGGTGAGGTCGAGGAGGTGCCAGACGATGAAGAGGCCGAGGATGATCCCGCCCCAGCGCATCGTGCGGGTGGCGTAGCTCGCGCGGCGGCGCTTGTGGGCGTACTTCACCGGGCGGGCCTTGATGTCGCGGCGGCTGAGCTGGTAGGCGGACACGGCGTGGGCGGCGACCGCGGCGAGCAGGACCACGCGGACGATCCACAGCGCCCACTCGTGGTGCAGGAAGGGCGAGCCGAGGGTGCGCAGCCAGTGGGCGTAGCCGTTGAACTCGTCCGCCCCGAAGAAGATCTTGAGGTTGCCGAGCATGTGCACGACGAGGTAGCCGAGCATGATCAGGCCGGACACGGCCATCACGGACTTCTTGCCGACGGAGGAGTCCCAGATCGTTCGCGTGATGGACGGCCGTCGATCCGTCCGCGTTGCCAGAGCCATGTCCTCGACGGTAAGGACGAAGGTCCCGAAAGGTCCAAGACATGATGGAGCTGATCTCGATAGCCACTGCCTATCCAGCGCGATAGCCTGGGCCGATGCAGTTCCAGCAGCTCCTCTACTTCGTGGCCGTCGCCGAGACCCGGCATTTCACCCGGGCCGCGGAGCGGGTGCACGTGGCCCAGCCCTCGCTCTCCCAGCAGATCAAGGCGCTCGAACGGGAACTGGGGGCCGAGCTGTTCAGCCGGGCGCGGGGCAACATCACGCTGACCGACGCGGGCGAGACGCTGCTGCCGCTGGCCCGGCGGATCCTGGCGGACGCGGACACCGCGCGACTGGAGGTCCAGGAGCTGGCGCAGCTGCGCCGGGGTCGCGTCCGACTGGGTGCCACGCCGAGCATCTGCACCGGCCTGCTGCCGGACGTCCTGCGGACCTTCCACGACGCGCACCCGGGGATCGAGCTCCTGATCGAGGAGAGCGGCTCGCTCGACCTCGTACGGGAGCTGGCGCGCGGGGCCCTGGACCTGGCTCTGATCGCCCTGCCGCTGCCCCCGTCGGCTCCGGCCCTGACCACGGTGGAGCTGCTGACGGAGGACCTCGTGGTGGTCTCGTCCGCGGAACGCCCGGCGCCCGGCGGGGGCGGCGAGCTGACCATCCCGGGGCTGCGGGACGAGCCGATGGTGATGTTCCGGCACGGCTACGACCTGCGGGAGCTGACTGTGGCGGCCTGCCGCGCGGAGGGCTTCGAGCCGGTCTTCACCGTGGAGGGCGGCGAGATGGACGCGATCCTCGGCTTCGTCCGGGCGGGGCTCGGTATCGCGGTGGTCCCGGCGATGGTGGTGGACCGCGCCGGTCCGGGCCTGCGGGTGACCCCGCTGGCCGGCTCGCCGCTGCGCCGCACGATCGCCCTGGCCCACCGCACCGACGTTGCTCCGCCGCGCGCGGCCCGCGAGCTGAAGCGCATACTCACCGGCTGACCCCGCCGACGCCCCGGCCGACGCCGCGGCCGGAGCCAGGGCCGGAGCGTCGGCGAGGCGGGCGCAGACACGGTCATTCCGCGGCGGAGGCCCGGGCCGGATCCGGGGCCGGGGCCGGGGATATGGGCAGGGCCCTGTCGAGGCCGTCGGCCAGCATCGCGAAGGCTTGATCGGCGTCGGCCACCGCTGCCGGGTAGGCCTCGTCGGCGCTCCGGCCGGAGTCGATCCGTCGGAAGTTCTCCCGGCCCAGCTCATGGCGGACCGCCACCAGGTGCATCGCCGCCAGGCGGGCGGCGAGCGGGGTCAGCGCCTCTGCCTCGAACACGGCGGCGAGCAGATCCACTTCACGGTCGGTGTAATGCCTCAGCCGGCTCTGCAGGCTGGCGGTGCTGTAGAGGAGCCGCTGGAAGGCGACCACGTTCGGATGGTCGCACAGCCCGGTGATCGGGTCCCGCTCGGCCAGGGCCGCCAGGAAGTGCGCGCGCATCGCGCCGGCCGGCGTCCGACCGGCGGGCCGGTCGCGCACGATGCGGGCCGCCTCGTCCTGATGGTCGGCGAACCGGTCGAGCAGCAGGTCCTCCTTGCTCGGGAAGTACCGGAAGAGGGTGGGCTTGGAGACCTCGGCCGCGGCGGCGACCTCCGCCACCGACACGGCATCGAAGCCCCGCTCCAGGAAGAGCTCCAGCGCCGTCGCCGCCAGCTGGCGACGCGTACGGAGCTTCTTGTTCTCGCGCAGACCCGTCGTGTTCTCCATGCGCACAGCGTAGCACGGATAGGTGACCGAGTTATTTTTTTAACCGGGTTGCTTTTTCTCTCGAGAGCCGCTTTCCTTGAGGCAACGACGAGGAGAGGACATCCCATGACCGATGTACTGATCACCGGCTCCGGCCCCACGGGACTGACGCTCGCCTGCGACCTCGCACGGCGCGGGGTCGCCGTGCGCGTCATCGACCGGCGCAGCGCGCCCCACCGCGAGTCCCGCGGCAAGGGGCTGCTGCCGGGCAGCCTCGAGATCTTCGAGGAGCTCGGGGTGCTCGAGACCCTGGCAGCCATCGGCAGCCGCAGAGTGGTCCTGCGCAAGTACTTCGACGGGGAACACATCAGCGACACCCCCACTGACGCGGGGCTGCTGATCGGGCAGTGGCAGATCGAGGCGGCCCTGCGCGACCGGCTCGCCGGGCTGGGCGTGCGGGTCGAGTACGGATCGGAGCTCGCCGGAATCACCCAGGACGGGTCCGGGGTGCGCGCGGAGCTGGCTGACGGCACCGTGATCGGCGCCCGCTATCTCGCCGGGTGCGACGGCGGGCGCAGCACCACCCGCAAGCTGCTCGGCATCCCGTTCGAGGGCAACGGTCAGGAGGAACCCGCGATGGTCCTCGGGGACGTCAGCGCGCCGGGGCTCGGCCGGGACGTCTGGCACCAGTGGTTCACCTCGGAGGGCAGCGGGATCCTGCTCTGCCCGATGCCGGGGACGGACTCCTTCCAGCTGCAGGCCTCGCCCGAGCGCAACGACCGGGGTGAACCGCTGCCGCCCTCCCTGGAAGGCTTCCAGCGGCTCTTCGACCGCCACGCACGGGTGCCGGGGATCCGGCTCGCCGAGGCCACGTGGATCTCGGCCTGGCGGGTCAACGTCCGCATGGCCACGCGGATACGGGAGGGCAGGGTCTTCCTCGCAGGGGACGCCGCCCATGTGCAGCCGATAGCCGGCGGGCTCGGCATGAACACCGGCATCCAGGACGCGGCGGCCCTCGGCAGGACGCTGGCGGCGGCCCTCACCGGGGACGCCGGGGAGGAGGTGCTCGACGCGTACGAGGCGGAGCGGCTGCCGGTGGCCGCGGAGGTCCTGGCTGACACGGCCGAGCGGTACGAGCGGGTCCTGGAGGCCGTCCGGACCCCCGGCCGCGGGACGGAGGTCGGCCTGGAGCGGGCATGAGTCGGCGCGGGCCGTCGCAGGCCCGGCTCCCGGATCCGCCCTCCCGACGGCGGACGTCAGGAGGGCGAGGGCACCGCGTCCGAGAGGGACAGGGTGTGGATGCGGTCGGGGGCGCCGGGCCGGGCGTAGTACCAGCCCTGCGCGGTGTCGCAGCCGAGGGCGCGCAGCTGGGCGGCCTGGACTCCGGTCTCCACGCCCTCGACGGTGACCGCGAGTTCGAGGCTGTGGGCCAGGGCGACGATGCCCTCCACGATCTTGACGTCGACCGGGTTGGCGGGCTGCTGCTGCATCCCCTGGGTGAAGGAGCGGTCGAGCTTGAGGACGCTGACCGGCAGCCGCCGCAGGTTGGCCAGGTTCGAGTAGCCGGTGCCGAAGTCGTCGAGCGCGATGTCCACGCCGAGGGCGGCGAGCCGGCGCAGCGGCTCCAGGAGTTCGTCGTCGGCCCCTATCAGGGCCGATTCGGTGACCTCCAGGCACAGGGCGCCCGGGGCGAGGCCGGACTTCTCCAGCACCGCCACGGTGTCGGCGACCAGGCCCGGGTGGTGCAGCTGGGTCGGCGAGAGGTTGACGTTGATCCGCAGGGCGGCGCCTCCGTGCTCGCGCTGCCAGATGCGGGCCTGGCGGACCGCCTCCTCCAGGACCCAGCGGCCGAGCGGCACGATCAGCCCGGTCCGTTCGGCGAGCGGGATGAAGCGGTCCGGGCCGAGGACCCCGTACTGCGGGTGGGACCAGCGCACCAGCGCCTCGGCCCCGTGCACGCTGCCGTCGCGCATGTGGACCAGCGGCTGGTACTCGATGAAGAACTCGCCGCGTTCCAGCGCCGCCGGCAGGGCGTTGGTCAGGCCGTGGCGGGTGATCGCGCGGGCGTCGGCCTCGGCGTCGGCGAATTCGAAGCGGTTGCCGCCGGCCGCCTTGGCCCGGTACATCGTGATGTCGGCGCTGCGCAGCACCTCCGCCGGGGTGCGTTCCCTGGCCGGGCCCTCGACGATGCCGATGCTGCCCCGGACCGAGAGCTCCCGGCCCTCCAGCGGGATCGGCGTGGACAGGGCCGCCAGGATGCGGACCGCGAGGTCGGTCACCTTCTGTTCGGTGTCGGCGCCGGTGGTCAGGGCGACGAACTCGTCACCGCCGAGCCGGGCGACGACCTCACCGGGGCCGGTCGCGCAGCTCTGCAGCCGGTCGGCGACCTCCACCAGCAGCCGGTCCCCCGCCGAGTGCCCGAGGCTGTCGTTGACCGCCTTGAAACCGTCGAGGTCGAGGTAGCACAGGCCGTACCGGTCACCGCCGGCCCCGCTCAGGGCCTTCTCCAGCCGTTCGAAGAACAGCGTCCGGTTGGGCAGGCCCGTGAGGGCGTCGTGGGTGGCCTCGTAGCGCAGGCGCAGATTCAGCAGCCGGCGCTCGGTGGTGTCCTCCATCAGCGCCAGCTGGTACTGCGGCTTCCCCTCGGCGTCGCGCAGCAGCGACACCGTCAGATTGGTCCAGAGCACGGTCCCGTCGTGCCGGTAGTACGGCTTCTCCACGCGGTAGCTCTCGCGCTCGCCGCGCACCAGCTCGCCGTACATCCGCCAGACGTGGGGGGTGTCGTCGGGGTGCCCCCACTCGCTGACGTTGCGGCTGCGGACGTGTCCCTCCAGCCCGCCGAACATCTGCAGCAGGGTGTCGTTGACCTCCAGCACGTTCCCGTCGAGGTCGGCGATGCCGATGCCGACGGCCGCGCCCTCGAAGACCGCCCGGAAGCGTTCCTCGCTCGCGTGCAGGGCCTGTTGCGCGTCGGTGCGGGCGGTCAGTGCGGAGCGCGCGATGGCCTCCTGCTCCCGGAGGGTGCGCTCGCGCAGGGCCCGGGCGTATCCCGCCGCGATGCCGTGCTGGAGCCGGGCGCAGCGGGACCGGTACTCCTCGGTGCCCTCCACGCCGGAGCCCTCGGGCCCGTCCGGGCCGCAGTAGAGCACCAGGTACGACTCGATCACCCCGAGGGTGCCGGCCAGGGCCTCGGGGTCGGTGCAGTGCACGGCGACGAGTTCCGCCCCGACCTGCTGGGCGACCGAGGCGTCGAAGGGCCTGGCGTGCAGGGCGCCGGTGAGCGTCCGGGTCAGGGGGAGGAGGTGCCGTTCGAACTCGGTGCGGGTCAGTGAGGTCGCCGTGACGGGGAAGATCGCCCGTCCCCAGATCGTCGCGAAGCGCGCGATCCGGTCCTCGATGCCACCGTGCGGGGCCGCCGCGGACTCCGTGGCCGGTGCCGCGGCGGGCGCCGCGGTGGCGCCCGGCGCGCCCGCCGTCTGTGCCGGAAGTCTCACGCCTTGCGTCCCACGCCGCCGAAGCCCGAGAAGGCATAGGGGTCCTCCGGCGTCTCTGCGTCCTCCCCGTCCACCGGCCGGTCCGGCCGCCAGTCGGGCATGGACACCAGGCCGGGCTCCAGCAGCTCGAACCCGTCGAAGAAGCCCCTGATCTCCTCCCCGGAGCGCATGACGAGGGGGTTGCGGATGTCCCGGTACACGCCCACGGTGCCGCCCGCGACCTCCGCGGGGAGCGGGATCCCCTCGTACGAGGCGTGCGTGAGGATCAGGAGGCTGCCGGGAGCCAGCGCGTCGCGCAGCTCGGCGACGGCGGCGTACGGGTCGTCCGCCTCCTCCAGGAAGTGCAGGACGGCGACGAGCAACAGGGCGACCGGGCGGCCGAGGTCGAGCAGCCGGGTCACCTCGGGGGCGGCCAGGATCTCCCTGGGCTTGCGCAGGTCGGCGGCGACGATGCCGGTGTGCTCGTCCCCCGTGAGGACGGCGCGGCTGTGCGCGACGGCCACCGGGTCGTGGTCCACGTAGACGACGCGGGCCTGCGGGGTCGCGGCCTGGGCGATCTCGTGGACGTTGCCGAAGGTGGGGATGCCGGAGCCGATGTCGAGGAACTGCGTGACGCCCTCGGCCACGGCGTGCCGGACGGCGCGGCGCATGAATGCCCGGTTGGCCTGCATGATCTTGGGCAGTCCCGGCATGAATTCCATGGCACGCCGTGCCGTCTGCCGGTCGACCTCGAAATTGTGGGACCCGCCCAGGTAGTAATCATAGATGCGGGACACGCTCGGCACCGATATGTCGATGCCTGGCGGGGCCCAGGCGGGGCGCTCCATCGGGGTCTCCAAGCGTTGGTCCTGCGGTCGTCCGTCCGAGGTCGGACTCCTGTCCGAGCCGAATGTACTGATCATTTCCCAACAGGGCGAGCAAAAGCGGAAATTGGCGATCCGTTCTTCGTCACACACCAAAGGCGCCATCACGCCGGGTGAGGGAATGACCGATACCGACAAGTCCCTTATGGGAATTGTTCGGTGGGCGATCGACCTCACCTCACCACCGCCCCAGAAGTGGCTCAAACCTCTCTGGTCACGGGTCCACCCGTTCAGGCGAACCGGGGCCGAGCCTCGCGTGCCCGGGCGCGCGCGGGCCCATGCTCCCGGGGTGAACAGAGCCTGTGCCAAGCGCCTGCTGGCAGTCCCGGTCCTGCTGTGGGCGGCCTTGACCGTCACGCCGGCCGTGGCTGATAGCCGCGCCTACGCGACGACCGACTCCGGCGACGGCCCGGCCGCCACCGCGGTGGCCGCCGTGGCCGGCGACAGCGACCGCGGACGCGGCCCGCGTGGCGGACATCACGGTGACGACCAGGGCTCCGACCACGGGAAACGTCGTGGGGGCGGCCATGGCGGGGGCCGTCACGGCCACCCCCACTGCCCACCGCCGCCGCCCCCTCCACCGTGCCCGCCGAAGCCGCCGCCGAAGCCCACGCCGCCACCCGAGCCGACGCCGACTCCACCGCCGCCCGAGCCGACTCCACCCCCGCCGCCCCCTCCCCCACCGCCCCCGCCGAAACCGGCACCGAAGCCCGTACCGAAGCCCGTCCTCCCGAAGCCGCCACCGCCCGAGTCGGCGCCACCGCCACCTCGCGTGGTCAGGGCTCCCGCACCGCCACCACCAGCCCCACCCGCACCACTGCCACCACCCGCCCCAGAGGTGAAACCCGCACCGCCGAAACCGGTGGCCCGCCCCGTGTATCGCGCCGCGGCCCGCAAACCCGTCGAGCACCACATCTCGCCGGTGACTTTCACCCTGATGACCGCCGCACCCGCGGTGCTCGCGATCGTCGCACTGCGTCCCCGCTAGCGCTTCTTCCGCCCGACCAGTAACCGATTGGGAGTCATCTTGTCGGAATGGCTCGTCCTGTCCATCGCGATGGCCGCGGCTTGCGCCGTGGTGCTGTCCATCGCCTTCTTCAACCACAGCAGGATCGGCGATGACGACGATCCGAACGAGACCCCGGACGTCATCGAGTACATGACGATGATGATCGGGGTGATCTATGCGATCGTGCTGGGCCTGGCGATCGCCGGAGTCTGGGAGGGCCGCGGAGCCGCCCAGGAATACGTGCGCCAGGAGGCGCAGGCCCTGCACGAGATCAGCGTCCGCTCCGAGGTCTACCCGGCCGAGGTGCGCACCAGGATCCGGTCCGACGTCGACGCCTACGTGACCTACGTGGTGGACACGGAGTGGAAGCGCATGGCCGACCACGGCGAGCTAACCGAACGGGGCGGGGAGCTGCTGGAACGTATCCGCCGGGACGTCACCGACTACGAGCCGCAGACCGACCACGAGGGGCAGGCGTACCAGCCGCTGGTCGACCAGGTCGCGGTGGCCGACGACGCCCGCAGTGCACGCGGCCAGAGCGCCGGGGCCACCATGCCGGGGGTGGTGTGGTTCGGGCTGATCGCCGGGGCCCTGGTGACGGTCGGCCTGATCTTCACCCTGCAGATCAGGCGGTCGTTCCGGGAGTTGCTGCTGGCGGGCCTCTTCAGCGCCCTCATCGCGTTCCTGCTGTTCCTGATCTGGGACTTCGACGCGCCGTTCGGCCGGGGCGTCGCCGCCACCGCCGAACCCTTCCTCGCCCAGTTCTCCCATCTGGACCTCGGCGGCTAGGCGGCTGGCCCGTCCCTTTGGGACCGAGCCGGACCGGGACCGGACCGGACCCGACCGGGCCCGGTCCGGGCCGCCCGCAAACCGGGGACGGGCCTCCCGTCCCCGGTTCGGCCTACGGTCATGCCCCATTCGCCCGTTCCTGATCGCGGGTCACCGTACCCGGACCTAGCGTGTCGGACATCGAGGCGCACGACCCCCCACGTGCGGAAACCGTTCCGCGGCTGCTCCTCGGGGATCCGGAGAACCAACCATGGGTGCGATACGAACCTCCGCCACCGCCCTGCTGAGCGCCGGCGCCACGGGCGCCGTCCTCGCGCTCTGCGTCCTCGGTGCGCCCGCCGCGACCGCCGCCGAGGCCCAGCCCGCCATCACGTCGTTCGGCTTCACCCTCACGCCTTCGACCGTCGCCCCCGGGGGGCAGACGGTCCTCGCGGTCAGCCGTTGCAACGCCGCCTACGCCACCGCCTCCTCCGGGGTCTTCGACACCGTGAGCATCGCGCGCGGCCAGACCGTACGGGTCACCGTGGACCGGGACGCCCGGCGCGGAGCCGTCTACTCGGTCTCCTTCACCTGCAACGGGGAGACCGGCTCGGCCGATCTGACGATCGCCGGCGGCACGACCCTGCCGACCACGAGCTCCACGCGCACCGCCATCGGCGGTGCCGCCACGCCGACCCCCGCTTCCGCCCTCGGTGTGCGCGGCGGCCTCGGCGGCAGCGTGGCGGGCATGGATCCCGTGGAGCTCGGCGCCGGCGCCGGACTGTTCCTCGCCGCCGCGGGCGGCACCGTCTTCGCCCTGCGCCGCAGGGGGTCCGACCGCAGCCACTGAACCCACCGGACATCCCCCGCTACCGCCGGTCGCCCCGAGTCCTCGTCAGGACTCGGGGCGACCGGCGGTAGCGGGGGATCTGCGTCCGGGGAGATACCTGGATGCCCCTGCCCGTCAGGCCCGGCTGCGCAGCGGACGGCGACGGCGCAGCACGTGTGCACCGGCGCCGAGGGCCGCCGAGCCGACGAGACCCGCGCCGATGGCGGTCTCGGCGGTGGACGGGCCGAAGGATCCGCCGATACCGCCCTGCGAGGGGTTGCCCTCGAGGATCGTGAAGCGGTGCGTGGCCACCAGGCTGCTGTCGTTGCACTTGACCGACAGGGTGTGGTGACCCGGCGAGGCGTGGTTGAAGATCCGGACGTTCGCGAAGCCGATCGACCCGGCGGACAGGTTGGCGGGCGGAAAGTTTCCGTGCGACGTGACGGTGCCGCCGTGTCCGCAGCCCGCCGCGCTCACCTGCATCGTGGCGCCCTGGTGCACGGAGTACGGGTTGACCGAGATGTTGCTGGGACCGTTCCCGCCCCCGTTGCCACCCCGGCCGCCGGGATCCTGGTTCGCGGAGGCGAGTGGGGCACTGAGGCCGATCGCGGCGCAGGCTGCCGCCGTCACGGTAAGAGCGCGCAAAACACGCATGATGGAACCTCCAGCGGGAAGCGCCCCGGAGCGTCGGCCCCGGATGATCGACGAGAACGCCTCCCACGTCGAACCCTCGGGTCGTCCCGCAATCTGCGCATTTCCGGCTTTGGGCCGCCCGGTTGAGCGACACGCCGAAGCGCCGACGGCGCAACTGACGGATCCGCAGGTCACGACCCGTCAGGCATTTATGTGACGATTACCTGGATGGGCGCACCCCGTCCGGCCCCCTCCGGGTGGCGGCCACCCGTTCGCCCCTCCCCCCTCGCCGTCCTGCCGACCCGGCCTTAGCGTGCGTGAAGTAGGGCGTACTGGGGCGGGACGGGAACGCGGGTCGGGACCCCCGCGTCGGGAAGGGAGAACGATGGGCGAGGACGAGACCGGGCAGTCGCGCAAACGCTCACCGTGGGGCGCGCTCGCCCTGGTCATGCTCACCGGCCTCGCCATGGTGCGAAACGGTGTGAACCTCGACGACGGGCCGCCCCAGCCCACCGCGGCCTCCGCCGTCGCGGTGACGGGCGGCCGGCTGCCCGCGGCCGCACCGAGGCCGCCGGCGGACATGGAGGTGCTGGAGCACTCGTCGGTACAGCGCGTCCGCATCCCCACGATCAACGTGGACGCGCCGGTGATGACGGTCGGGCTGGACGCGGAGGGCTGGATCGACGCCCCGCCCCCGCAGGACCGCAATCTCGCCGGCTGGTACCTCAACGGCATCTCGCCGGGCCAGCAGGGCTCGGCGGTGATCGTGGGCCACGTGGACAACGCGCAGGGCCCCGCGGTCTTCTACGGCCTGGGCTCGGTCAAGCCGGGCAACCGCATCGAGGTGGAGCGCTACGACGGCCGCACCGCGGTGTTCGAGGTCTACGGCGTGGAGGTGTTCTCCAAGGAGGCCTTCCCCGGAGCCCGGGTGTACGGGGACACCGGGCATCCGGAACTGCGCGTGATCACCTGCGGCGGCGGATACTCCAAGGCCCGCGGCTACGACGGCAACGTGGTCGTCTTCGCCCGCATGGTGGAGGCCCGCTGAGCCCCGGACCGTCCAAAGCGTCCGGCGCGGCCGGCCCCCGGTTCAGCGGGGCGGCAGCGCCGGGAGCGTCATCCGGTAGCCCTGCGCGAGCAGTTGGGGCAGGTACGAGGAGATGGCCTGGACGCTCTGCGAGCGGTTGCCGCCCGCGTCGTGCGAGAGGACGATCACGCCGGGCGCGGCGCCTCCCAGGACCCGGGAGATGATCGTCGGGGTTCCCGGTTCCTTCCAGTCCAGGGTGTCCACGGTCCAGGCGAGCGGCTCCATGCCCAGCTCGGCCCCGATCTCGAAGGCGGCGCGGTTCCAGGCTCCGTAGGGTGCCCGGAACCACACAGGCGCCTCTCCGACGGCCTTGTGCACGACCTCGCTCGTGCGGCCGATCTCGGAGGCGAGAGCGGGCCGGCTGAGCTTGGGGATGAGCGGATGGGTCCAGGTGTGGTTGCCGATGACGTGGCCCTCGTCGACCATCCGGCGCAGCAGGTCCCGGTTCTCGGTGGCCATCTCCCCGCAGACGAAGAACATGGCGCGTACGCCGTACCGGGCGAGCGTGTCGAGGATGGCGGGGGTGTAGCGGGGGTCCGGGCCGTCGTCGAAGGTGAGCACCATGCCGCTCGACGCGGCGGCCTCGGCGGACAGTTCCAGGATGGGCCGGGTCCGTACGGCCGGCTTCGCGGCGGCCTGGCGCACCGGTGCCTCGGCGGTCATGGGCCGCAGCCGGTACGACTTCTCCGGCATCCCCTGCGCCCGCAGCCCCGGCGCACCCGCCGCGGGCTGCGCCCCCGGCCCGCCCGGTGACCCGGAACCGGGCCCGCCACCCGCTCCTGGGCCCGGGGCGCCGTCCTCACCACCCACGCCGATCAGGCCGGTGGCGGCGGCGACCCCGAGGAAGACGGCGGTGCGCAGGACCGTGCGCCGCCCTACTGTCGGCTCGTCGTTTTTCATTATTACTACGTATCAACGACATGGCCGAAGTTGTCGAGAGGCGCGGACGCACCCTCTTCCCCTCACCCGCTCGGCCCACGCCGGGGGCCGTCCCCGGACGGGCCGGCGGAGCGGTCAGCCTCGGCGGACCAACGGGAACGGGAGCGTCTCACGGATCGTCAGGCCCGTCAGGAACATGACGAGGCGGTCCACGCCGATGCCCAGGCCGCCGGTGGGCGGCATCGCGTACTCCAGGGCGTCCAGGAAGTCGTTGTCGAGTTCCATCGCCTCCGGATCGCCGCCCGCCGCGAGCAGCGACTGGGAGGTGAGGCGGCGGCGCTGTTCCACCGGGTCGGTCAGCTCCGAGTAGGCGGTGCCCAGTTCGGTGCCGAAGGCGACCAGGTCCCAGCGCTCGGCGAGCCGGGGGTCCCGGCGGTGCTGGCGGGTGAGCGGGGAGACGTCGGTGGGGAAGTCCTTGTAGAAGGTGGGCAGCTTGGTGCGCTCCTCGACGAGGCGCTCGTACATCTCCAGCACCACGTCGCCGCGGGTGTCCTCGGGGGCGTGCGGGACGGACGCGCGGTCGCACAGCCTGCGCAGCGCCTGTTCCTCGGTGTCGGCGTCGACCTCCTCGCCGAGGGCCTCGCTGATGGCTCCGTACATGGTCTTGACCGGCCAGGTTCCGGAGATGTCGTGGACGACGAGCTTCCCGTCCGGTCCGGCCTTGTGGGCGATGGGCGAGCCGAAGGCGGCGGTGGCGGCGCCCTGGATCAGCTCGCGCGTCAGGTCGAGCATGACGTCGTAGTCGGCGAAGGCCTGGTAGGCCTCCAGCATCGTGAACTCGGGGTTGTGCTTGTAGGAGACGCCCTCGTTGCGGAAGGTGCGGCCCATCTCGAAGACCTTCTCCATGCCGCCGACGCAGAGCCTCTTGAGGTACAGCTCGGGCGCGATGCGCAGGTACAGGTCGAGGTCGTAGGCGTTGATGTGGGTGCGGAAGGGCCGGGCGTTGGCGCCTCCGTGGATCTGCTGGAGCATCGGGGTCTCGACCTCCAGGTAGCCGCGGTCGAGCAGTCCCTGGCGCAGGGCCTGGACCGCGCTGGAGCGGGCCCGTACGACGTCGCGCGCCTCGGGGCTCGCGACGAGGTCGAGGTAGCGGCGGCGGACGCGGGCCTCCGGGTCGGCGAGGCCCTTGCGCTTGTCGGGGAGGGGGCGCAGGCACTTGCCGGTGAGCTGCCAGGACCGGACCACGAGGGACAGCTCGCCGCTCCTGCTGGCGCCGGCCTCGCCGCTCACGAGCACGTGGTCGCCGAAGTCGACCTGGGAGGTGAAGGAGTCCAGTACGTCGGCCCCGGCCTCGTCGCGGGTGAGCATCAGCTGGATGTCGCCCGACCAGTCGCGCAGGACGGCGAAGACCACGCCGCCGAGGTCGCGTACGAGCATCACGCGCCCGGCGAGGGTGGCCTCGGCGCCGGTCCGGGAGCCGGGCGGGTGAGTGGGGTGGGCGGCCTTCAGCTCCGCGACCGTGTGCGTGCGCGGGCGGATGCCCACCGGGTAGGGGTCGGTGCCCGCCGCCCGGATGCGGTCCAGTTTGGCGTGGCGGACCCGGACCTGTTCGGGCAGCCGCTCGGCCTCGGCGCCCGCGGTCTCCTGCTCCACGGCGTCCAGGCCCATGGACTCGATGGAGGGCAGTCCCTCGGTGGTGGCGGGGGCCGTGAGGCCCTTGGGGTGGCCGTTGCCCCACAGGGTGCGCAGGCTGGGTACGGAGACGAAGCCCTCGGCGATGCCGGAGGCGAGGCTGACCCGGGCGAGCGAGCCGGCGTCCTGGTAGCAGAGGAACCGCGGGTACCACTCGGGGTTGTACTTGACGTTCGAGCGGTACAGCGCCTCCAGTTGCCACCAGCGGGAGAAGAAGAGGAGCAGTTTGCGCCACAGCTTCAGGACGGGGCCGGCGCCGATCCGGCCGCCCTCCTCGAAGGCGGAGCGGAAGACGGCGAAGTTGAGGGAGATCCGGTGCACGCCGAGGCCGGGGCACGCGGCGCAGAGCTGGGCGACCATGAACTCCATGACTCCGTTGGGGGCGGTGCGGTCGCGGCGCATCAGGTCGAGGGAGATGCCGTCCCTGCCCCAGGGGACGAAGGAGAGCAGGGCGATCAGTTCTCCCTTGCCGTCGAAGGCCTCGACGAGCAGGCAGTCCCCGTCGGCGCGGTCGCCGAGCCGGTCCAGAGCCATGGAGAAGCCGCGTTCGGTCTCGGTGTCGCGCCATTTGTCGGCGCTCTCCACGATCCTCTGCATCTCGTCCTGGGAGAGGGCGGAGTGGCGGCGGATGACGGTGGTGGCGCCCGTGCGCCTGACCCGGTTGACGGCCTGGCGCGTGACGCGCATGTCGCGCCCGTCGAGGTCGAAGTGGGCGACGTGCAGGATGGCCTCGTCGCCGAGCTGCAGTGCGCCGAGACCGGAGCGGGCGTAGGCGGTGGCGCCGTCCTCGGAGGCGCCCATGACGGCGGGCTGCCAGCCGTAGCGCCCGGCCACGGCCAGCCAGGCGTCGATGGCGGCGGTCCAGGAGGCGGGGTCGCCGACCGGGTCCCCGCTGGCGAGGCAGACGCCGGCCTCGACGCGGTAGGTGACGCCCGCCTTGCCATTGGGGGCGAAGATGACGGCCTTGTCGCGCCGGGTGGCGAAGTAGCCGAGGGAGTCGCCCCGTCCGTAGGCGGCGAGGAGGGCGCGGATCCGGGGTTCCTCGTCGCCGTGCAGGGCGGCGGTCAGGCGCTGGGAGCGGAAGAGGGTCATGGCCGCGTTCAGCAGGGCGACGGCGCCGAAGAGGCCGAGCAGGAAGTACAGCGGGCGGGGCGGGTGGCCGTCGAACTGCCGGGCGGAGAAGAGCCCGCCGAAGACCTCCTTGGCGGCCCAGTCCAGCCACTGGCCCTTGGGCAGGGTGCCGGGGAAGAGGGCGACGAGCGCCCAGCCCGCGAGTACGGCGGCGAGCATGCCGAGGCCGAGCACGATCAGGGCGTGCCACAGGGCCCCGGGCCGGGAGGCGGCGTAGAACTCGTGGCGGGCGGCGATCAGCAGGGCCATCGCGGCGACGGCGACGGCCATGGAGGGGATGCCGATCCAGTAGTCGCCGACGGCCATCACCAGCACGTCGTCGAGGATCAGCAGGGCCAAGTAGGTGATGACGATCCACCAGGCGACCTTCTTGCGGGTGCCGAGGGCCGCGGCGAGGAGGAAGAGGAAGACGGCGTAGGCGAGGTTCGCGCTGACCGGGACGACGATCAGGTCGAGGAACCGCACGACGTGCCGCAGGAGCCGCCGCAGCGTGGGGGAGAGCGCGAGCAGGGCGCACAGCAGGCCGAGCGCTCCGAAGAACGCGCCGAATCCGTCGGGCACCCGGTTCAGGAAGCGGTTCCGGGTTCCGCGCGTCTCCTCCACGGTGGCACTCATGGTTCGCACTGTAGGGAGGGCGGGGCCGGTGCGCGCGCCGAGCGGATGCGCCCGTCCCGCGGGCCGGCCGGGCCGGCCCGGGACCTCCCCCGGCCGCGGCCGGGCCGCCGCCTCGTGGGCTCGGTGGCAATGTGCCTGGTCACGGCGGGCCGCCGGCCCGGCAGCGCTGTGGTTCCGTCGCCTCCCGCGCCCTGCGCTCCCCCGGCTACCTGCCCATGGTCAGGCCGTCCTTGGCGGCGCCGCGGCTGAGCACGGCCTCGCTGATGTCGTCGCGGGCGCTCTCGTAGTCCTCGCGGCCGGGGTCCTTGGCGAGGGCGTCGGGCAGGTGGACGACCCGGCCTGCGGACAGGTCCATCATCTGCGGCACGAACTCGGCCTTGGTGACCTGCCAGCGCTGCCCGGCGGCGGCCGGCGGTTCGAAGGTGAAGCGGCCGATCGACCCGTAGTTGCCCCGCATGTCGCGCGCGCCCGTGTGGTTGAACATCTCGCCGGCGACCTGATCACCCATGCCGTAGACGATCCAGGTCCCGTTGACCTTCTCGTAGGGCTGCGGGATGTGCGCGTGCGTGCCGAGGATCATGTCGATGTCGGGGCGGCCTCCGGTCTGCGAGGCGGTCAGCGCCCTGCCGAGCGAGAGCTGGGTCCCGTCCGGTTCGGTCTCCCACTCCGTGCCCCAGTGCACGCTCACCAGCACTACGTCCGCGCCCGCCTTCCGGGCGGCCCGCGCATCCGCGATGATCTTGTCCTGCTTCATCAGGTTGACTGCCCACGGCTGGCCCTCGGGCAGCGGGTAGCCGTTGGTGTCGTAGGTGTACGCGAGGTGGGCGACCTTGGCGGAGCCCGCCGTGTACGTGGTCACGGTGGCCGCCTCGGCGGCGGTCCGGGCCGAGCCGGCGTGCTTCAGCCCGACCTTGTCGAAGCGGTCCAGGGTGCGGCGCAGCCCCGCACCGCCGTCGTCCAGGGTGTGGTTGGAGGCCGTGGAGCAGCCGTCGTACCCGGCGTCCTTCAGCCCGTCGGCGACCTCCGGCGGGGACGTGAAGGCCGGGTAGCCGGAGAAGGGCCCGCCCTCCTCCCCGTAGATGGTCTCCATGTGGCAGAGGGCGAGGTCGGCCGCGGAGACCACGTTCCTGACTCCGGAGAACATCGGCCCGAAGTCGTACCCGTCGCCCTCCGCGTCGTTCGCCGCGCGCTGGATGACGGAGGTGTGCGGCAGTACGTCGCCGCTCGCGACCAGGGTGAAGCCCTTGGCGGCGGGCGATCCGGCGGCGCTGGAAGGGGTGGCCGGTGCGCCGGAGTCCCCGAGACGGGCGGGTGCGTTCCCGCCCGCCGAGCATCCGGCGGCGGCGGACAGCAGCAGGGCCGACAGGAGGGCGAGCACCTGCGGCCGGGTTCGCGTGGTCATGGGCCCGACTCCCGACTCCCATTAATACGATTATCTGACATGTGATCACATGCAATCCATATAACTACACGCCGTAAGTCAAGGAACGGCTCCGCCGCACCGGCCGCGGCTCACCCGTTCGGCGGGCACCGCCGTTCGCCGCGCCATTCGACCGTTCACCGCCCCGCACGGCCGCCCGGCGGACGACCGGGGTGCTTGGGCGCAAGGCCGCAGCCGGACGGTTCCGGGGCGGCTCCATGCAGGTCAGGGTGGAGGCGTCGCCACTTCCACGGCCCCCCGCGCACCCCGGAAGGAGCCCCTCGTGCCGCTCTCCCCCACCCTCCTGCGTACGGATCCCGAGGCGCTGGCCGAACTCCAGCGCGACCACGGGCGGGCCCTGTTCGGCTTTCTGGTCGGCCTCACCGCCGGGGACGCCCAGCGCGCGGAGGACCTCGTGCAGGAGACCCTCGTACGGGTCTGGCAGCACCCGGAGGCCCTGGCCAGCGGGCACGACTCCATGCGGCCCTGGCTGTTCACAGTGGCGCGGCGGCTCGCGATCGACGCCCGGCGGGCCCGGCTGTCCCGGCCGCTGGAGGTGGACCCGGAGGGACTGGAGCAGGCCCCCGAGCCCCAGGACGCGGTGGCCGGTTCGGTCACGGCGATCGACGTCAGGAGGGCCGTGGGGTCCCTGGGGCCGGAGCACCGCGAGGTGCTGATGCAGGTCTACTTCCGCGACCGGTCGGTGGCCGAGGCCGCCGCCGAACTCGGCATCCCGGCGGGCACCGTCAAATCCCGTACGTACTACGCCCTCCGCGCCCTGCGGAAGGACCTCCAGGGCTACGGATACGGTCTCGGCGCCTGATCCCGCGACCGGGGGACGGATCGCGTATCGCCGTGAACAGATGCGGACCGGACATAAAACGCGTCGATTTCGGCATCAGACCGTGCAAGTTGAGTAAACATCCCCCGCTCCGCGAGCCGCTCGGTGAAGGCTCAGGGCTGACGACGGGACGCTCGAAGCGCGGGAGAAGGTGGAACGGTGCAGCCCGAGGGTAGTAACGGCACCAGTGACGGCGGGCTCGCGGTGCCCATGGCCTGGCTGTACGCCGAGTACATCGCGGACGAACTGCTGCGCACGGGCCGGCTCATCCCGGTCAGCACGCTGGAGTTCCGGGCCGGACGGGACACGCTCGCCCTGACGATCTACCTCTCGGACGCCGCCGGCGAGCTCTCCGGGATCCGGGTGGTCTCACAGCTCGACGAATGGCTGTCGCTCACGGCGTACGGGCACCCCTGGCGCGACTGGGTGCACACCCGGTTCCTCGCCCTCGGCGAGGAGGCCCGCGAGCGCGGCGAACGCGAGGACCCCGACCTGGAACTGGCCCGAGCGGCATGGCGCTGGCTGGACGGCACCGAACTGTTCGCCACCAACCTCGACCCCGGACTGCCCGACCACACCGACTTCCCGCCGGGCCTGGACGAGAACGCGCGCGTGTGGACCCCGGCCTGGCAACTCGGTCTGCCGCTCGGCCACTTGGCGATGCACCTGTTCTGAACCGGTGAACCGGGACGCACACGAGTGCCGTGACCCAGGTACAGGAGGCTGAACTCATATGATCAGCACACTCCTTACCTGGCGTGAAAGGCACTCCTCAGCTCCATGGACAGCAAAGCGATCGAGAACGCGCAGCGGGTTGCGGCGCGGGTGACGGCCGAAGCCGATGGTGACGCCTGGAAGGAACACCACTGGACGGTGGCCCGCTTCCTGGCCGGCTCCCGCTCGGCCGCGGAGGAGGACCACTGGAGGCGGCAGCTGGGCGACTGGCGGGAGCGGCTCACCGCCTCCCTCGCGGCGGACGCCTTCGCCGAGGTCGCCGAACTGCAGGAGCTCCTCCTGGGCTGGCTCCTGACGGAACTCCGGCGCAGTGACGACGCCCTGGGCTCGCTGTTGGCGCTGTACCCACTGCCCCGGCCGAAGCGGGAACCGCGTTCCGTCTTCCCCATGCCGGCGTCGGAAGTCTATGGCGACGGACCCGAGTTCTACTTCGGCGACGTCTTCGCCTTCGTCACCGACTACCTCGCGGTCACGGTCCGCCGCCCCTTGGACGGTACGTCCGCGACCTGGTGTCCGACGTGGTGGGAACACCCGGAGGCGGGGGCCCGGCTGTCCGCGCTCTGGCTGGCCTGGGAGCACCTGCGGCACGATTCGGCCCTCGGCATGACGACGTGGTGGATCCAGCACGCCGATCCGCACCTCAAGGTCCTGATGGACCCCCGGCAGGGCCCGTTCGCCTCCTGCTCCCCCTCGAAGGGGCACACGCCGACACCGCTCGGCCCGCTCCCGGTGGACCCGTACGAGCCGGCCTAGGCCTCCTCCGGACGCCCGCTACGTCCGGTCGGCCGGATCCATCACCAGGCCGGTGAAATCGGCCTCGTTGCGCTCCGCCCGGGTGACGTACCAGCGGGCGACGATCCACATCGCCGGGTACACCAGCAGGCCGAGCACCACCCAGACCAGCGGCTCCGAAGCGTCGCGCGACAGCGCGAACACCAGCGGCAGCGTCCCCACCAGCGACACGAGCGCCGCCAGCGCCCCCAGAGCGGCGCGCAGCTGGCTGCGCATGAGGGCCCGTACGTAGGTGGCCCCGAGGGTGGTCTGCTCGGAGATCTCCGAGCGGGCGGGGGTGTGCGGGGGCGGCCGGCGGCGGGCGCCCCGGGGAACCCCGGTGACGATCTCGCGCCGGGGCGGCGACTGCTGCTGCTCCTCGGCCATGGTGGCGGAGTCTACGCAGCGGCCTGCTATTTGAGGAGGCGCGAGAGCCGGCGGTCGGCGAGCGGCTTCCCGCCGGTCTGGCAGGTGGGGCAGTACTCGAGCGAGGAATCGGCGAAGGACACGGAGCGGACGGTGTCCCCGCACACCGGGCACGGCTCCCCGGCCCGGCCGTGCACCCGCAGCCCGCTCTTCTTCTCGGCCTTGAGCTTTCCGGCGGCGACGCCGTGGGCCCGCCCGACGGCCTCGCGCAGGGTGCCCTGCACGGCCTCGTGGAGCTGGGTGAGCTGTTCCTCGGTGAAGGACGCGGCGAGCTTGTACGGCGAGACCCGGGCCGCGTGCAGGATCTCGTCGCTGTAGGCGTTGCCGATGCCCGCGATCACGCTCTGGTCCCGCAGGACCCCCTTGATCTGGCGCCGCTCCCCCGCGAGCAGTGCGGCGAAGGCGTCCCGGTCGAAGCCCTCGGCGAGCGGGTCCGGGCCGAGGCGGGCGATGCCGGGCACCTCCTGCGGGTCGTGGACCACGTACACGGCGAGGCGCTTCTGGGTGCCGGCCTCGGTGAGGTCGAAGCCGCCGCCGCCCACGAGGGAGACGCGCAGTGCGAGTGGTCCCTTGCCGGGGCGCGGCGGCTGCGCGGGCAGGGTGTCCTGCCAGCGCAGCCAGCCGGCCCGGGCCAGGTGCGTGACGAGGTGGAGCTCGCCGACCGGGAGGGCCAGGAACTTGCCGTACCGGGCGGTGGCGCCGGCCGGCTGCCCCTCGAGGGCGGTGAGCGGAGGGTCGTACGTCTTGAGCACGCTCACGGCGAGCGGGAGGACGCGCTCGACCACCCGCCCGGTGAGGTGCTCGTCGAGGTACTCCCGCAGGGCCTCGACCTCGGGCAGTTCCGGCATGGTCCCAGCCTGCCGCCGCCTCAGGCGAAGCGCGAGCTGGGCACCGGCCCGGGAGAGGCGACGTGGTCGCGCGGGCCGGTGAGCCAGCCGTCGCGGACGGCGGACGCGAAGGCCCGGAAGTCCTCGTCCGGGTCGGGCGGGGTCATGCCGTCGCCCTGGTCCGCGGCGGCGTCGGCACGCGCGATGTCCCGGGCGATCTCCTCCTCGGGCCGCGGGTCCTCCTTCCACGGCGGGACGACGAACTGGCACAGCAGCGTGCTGAAGTCCGCGCTCACCGCGGGCGGGTTCGTCCAGCGGGTGGCGTGCTCGGCCAGGATCTGGCCGTCGGCGCGCGCGTGGAGGGTGCGGACGAGGTCCGGGTCCACTGCGTTCAGGTCGTACGCGACGACGAGGGTGTCCGTCCGGGAGGGCTCGTACGGTACGGAGGGCAGCCCGAGCACGCGGGCGGCGGCGAGCCCGAGGATCCGGTCGGAGCGGCCGGGCAGCAGCGAGACAGTGGAGGGGCGGCGCCCGGCGGCCTCCAGGGCGAGCGCCAGGCGGGCCAGGCCGTGTCGGCACGTCTCGTGGGTGTCCCCCAGGTAGGCGAACCGGCCGGTCATGCCGGCGTCCCAGCCGTACGGGGAGAGGGTGCCCAGCAGGCCGCCGGTGAGGCCGTAGTGCCAGCCGCGCAGGTCGGTGCGGCCGAGCGGATCGGCATGGCCGGCGGCGCTCCGGGCCCGGCGGGCCCGGTCGGTGCGGTGCAGGCGGCGCGTCTGGCGGTCGTGGGCGTCCGCCCACTGCGGGTCCTCGGGGGCGGGCAGAGCGCGGCCGATGCGCGCGGCGGTGTCCAGATCCCCGGCCAGCAGGGTGTGGTGGACGAGGAGGTACGTCTCGGGCCAGGCGGGCAGTGCGGCGCCCCGGCCGGAGAGCAGCTCGACGACCTCGTCGTGCCGGTTCTCGTCCTCCAGGGCGGAGACCAGCTCGGCGCGGAGGGCCCGCGAGTCCGGGAGGAGCCGGAGTGCCTCGCGCAGCGGAGCGACGGCGAGGAAGGCTATGCCGCGCTCGACGCAGGCGTAGCCGAAGTCGTAGAGGGTCTGGGGTTCGCCGGGCCGTTTGGCGGCTGCCTTGGCGGCGCCGGCCAGGTCCTTGAACCCGGCGGCGTCGGCCAGGGCCCTTGCGGCTTTGGCGAGTTCGGCGATCGGTGTCGTCTCGGCGTGCGGCCTCAGGGACCGTACCGCTCCGGGAAGATCGTCCTTCTTGAGGAACCGGCGTACTTCATCCATGGCGTTGGTCATCGCCCCCGATCCTCACGGACCCCCGCCGCGCCCGCAACGGAGTTTCGGGGGCGGCGGGGGTCGCACGGGTTCTGCCCGGGCGGGTCAGCCGGTGAGGATCCAGCCGAGCTGGCCGCCGGAGGTCTGGCCCTCGCAGTTCGTCGCGTTGGACTCGAAGAACTCCCGCTGCTTGCCGACCATGCAGCGCATCAGCGGCGCGCTGCCCACGTCGGAGGGCTGGCCCGGATGGAACCAGCCGAGCCGGGAGACGTAGGTCTGGCCCTCGCAGTTGACGTCGGCGGAAAGGAAGTTGTCCCGGCGGACGACGCAGTGGTAGATCGGCACCGTGCCCTCGCGCGGGCTCGTGTAGAGCTGGCCGAGGCTGCCCTCGACGCTGTAGCCCGGAGGAACGTTCCAGACGGTGCTGATGTGTTCGCCGTTCGGTCCGATCAGGCGGTTGAGGCTGCGGGTGGGGCTGCTCACCGCGGGATCGCCGCTGCAGGTCGCCTTGATCATGGCGTTGTAGTAGTTGCCGGTCACGTGCTGGTAGACCGGCCCTTCCGTCACACGGCACTGCGAACCGGCGAAGCCGAGCTCGGCGGCCTGACGTGCGAGATGGTCCTGGGCGGCGGCCGCGGCGATGTTCTGCGGGCCGCCGCCCAGGCCGGTGAGGCGGACCACGACGGGCCCGACGGCGGTGGCCGCCGCGGGGGCCGCGGAGGCGGGCGCGGCGGCCGTCATGGCGGCGGCCAGTACGGCGGCGAGGGAGAGGA
Organism: Streptomyces sp. NBC_01232; assembly: GCF_035989885.1. GTDB lineage: Bacteria > Actinomycetota > Actinomycetes > Streptomycetales > Streptomycetaceae > Streptomyces. The sequence continues at coordinate 7,269,178 of NZ_CP108518.1, read as the reverse complement.
GGGAGGTGCGGAGGCGAGAGGTGCGGTGCAAGTCCTGGCTCCTGGTCGTCGGCCGCGGCGCAGGTGGGCGGCCGCGGGGCTCAGCGACGGTGCGTACCGCCCTGTCCGGCGGCACACCGTCATTCCACCCGCCGACTGCGTGTACCTGCCAGCGACTCTTCGGCCGATCGGGGACGGGAAGCCGCCAAGCGGGTCAGGTCCGGGCGATCAGCGCGTACCGCTCATCGGTGACGGGTCCGCCCCACAACTCGGCTTCGCCGCTGAGCGGTTCGATGTGCAGTGCGGACACCAGGGGCCGGACCTCGGCGGCCAGCTCCTCGGCGGTGATCCCGCCGTACCAGGGCAGTGATTCGGCTCCGGCGACGTACGGCACCCCGCTCTCGCCCGCTTCCCGCCATCGTCCTTCGACCAGGACCAGCCGGCCTCCCGGGGAGAGCCGCGCGACCCACTCGCGGAGAGCGGCCCCGGGGTCGGGCAGGGTCCACAGCAGGTGGCGGCAGAGGAGGACGTCGTACCGCCCCTGCCCGGTGGGCGGGGCCGCGGCGTCGCCGAGGAGGAAGCGTCCCTCGAAGCCCGCGGCCGCGAGCTTGGCCCCGGCCTGCTCCACCATCCGGGGTGCCAGGTCCACGCCGGTCACCCGGTGCCCGGCCTCGGCCAGCAGCAGCGACAGCGAGCCGGTGCCGCAGCCGACGTCGAGCACGTCGGCCGGCCCGGCGGGAAGCCATGCTCTCAGCAGCCGGGCCCACGCGGCACGGGTGTGCTCCTGGCGCAGGCCGTGATCCGGCTCGTCGTCGAACGCGGCCGCGGCGGCGTCCCAGTACTCGGTGATGGCGCGGGTGGGATCGGGCATGCCGGTAATCCTGTCAGCCCCCACCGACATCCCACTCCGGCCGGCGACGCCCCGGGGCGTCGGCCGCTTGCGGCGCGCGCGGGAGGTCAGCCGACCACGAACTCGCACCACACGCACTTGCCGCCGCCCCGCGGCTCCACGCCCCACACGTCCGCCAGGCGGTCCACCAGCATCAGGCCGCGGCCCGAGACGCCCGACTCCCCCGCCTCGCGGCGGCGCGGGAGGGCGCTGGAGCGGTCCTCGACCTCCACCCGGAGTCTGCGCTGGGGGCCCGCCAGGACGCGCAGGGTCACGATCGCCGGGCCGTCCGTGTGCATCAGGGCGTTCACGATCAGTTCGTCCGCGACGAGTTCGATCTCGTCGGCCCGTTCCCGCGCGCCCCACGCGCGAACGGCCGCCCCGATCATGTGGCGGGCCGCCACGAGGGCCTCCGGGTCGCCCGGTGCCACGTGCTGCTGGAGGCGGCCGCCGCCCTCCGGGACCGCCACCACCTGGCGGCGCAGCAGCAGCAGCGCCATGTCGTCGTCCCCGCCGCGTTCGTCGGCGATCTCGCACAGCAGGTCCGCCAGGAGCTGCAGGTCCGCCGGTCCGCCCCGGATGTGGGAGGACAGGAGCTGGATCCCGTCGTCGAGATCGGCGCCGGGCTGTTCCACGAGGCCGTCGGTGCACAGCAGGAGCGTTTCTCCCGGATCGAGCTCCACCGTGGTCACCGGGTACTCCAGGCGGCCGAACTCCGCCGAGAGGCCGAGCGGCATCCCGCCGGCCACCGGCAGCCGGTGGCAGTCCCCGTCGCGGGTGCGCAGCAGCGGGTCGATGTGGCCCGCCCGGACCACCTGGAGGACGCCCGTCGAGAGGTCGGCCTCCACGTACGCGCAGGTCGCGAACCGGTCGGTGTCCAGCTCGTGCAGGAAGACGGAGGCCCGGGCCATGACCGTGCCCGGCGAGTGCCCCTCGGCGGCGTAGGCGCGCAGCACGATCCGCAGCTGGCCCATGACCGCCGCCGCGTGCGTGTCGTGGCCCTGGACGTCGCCGATGACGGCCCCGACCCGGCCGCCGGGCAGCGGGATGACGTCGTACCAGTCGCCACCGATGTCCTGGCCCATCCGGGCGGAGCGGTAGCGTACGGCGATCTCACCGCCGGCCACCGAGGGGATCCGCCGCGGCAGCATGGCCTGCTGCAGGCCCTCGGCCAGGTCGTGCTCCTGCTCCAGCAGCATGGCCCGCTGGAGACTCTGCGCGATGCTGCTGCCCAGGGCGACGAGCAGGTTGCGCTCCTCCTGGGTGAAGCCGTCCTTGTCCTGGTAGAGCAGTCCGATCGCGCCGATCGGGCGGGCCTGGGCGATGAGCGGGAGGTAGGCGGCGGCCGAGATCCGCATGTACGAGATCTTCGCCCAGAGGCCCGGATAGTCCTGGGCGAATTCCTGCGCCGAGTCGAGGAAGCGCGGCTCCAGCGAACGGACGACCTCGCTCATGGGGTACTGCTCGTCGATGCGGGTGTAGCGGGTGCCGGGGACGAAGCTGTCTTCCGGGCCCTCGGCGACCAGGTGGATCCGGCCGGCCTCGACGAGGCCCATCACCATGCCCATGGAGCCGAGCCGTTCCAGGCCGTGGGCGTCGCCGATGACGTCGATGACGTCCTGCACCGTCCGGGCGTGCGCGAGGGCGGCGGTGGTGGACTCGACCACCGACGTCTGGCGGCGGCGTTCCTCGTCCAGGCCGAGGCGCTCCGCCGAGTGGCTGAGCTCCTCGGTGGCGTCCCGGACGATGCCGATGATCCGGTACGGGCGGCCGTCCGTGTCGCGCATGACGCGGCCCTGGGTGTGCGTCCAGCGCAGCCGCCCGTCGTGGCAGCGGATGCGGAAGTAGGCGCCGTAGCTGTCCTCGCCGCTCTTGAGGGCGGAGGAGACGAGGGCGTCGAGGCGGTGCCCCTCGGTGGAGGGGACGCGGGGGTTGAGGGACTCGGGCCGGCCGTCGTACTCGTCGCTGGTCGTGTCGAAGACGTCGAGGGCGGCTTCGTCCATGTGCATGAGACCGGTGACCAGGTCCCAGTCGAAACTGCCCATGCGGTTCAGCGAGAGCGACCGGTCCGGGTGTGCGGGCCAGTCGTCCGGCAGCGATACGGTGGTCGGCACCGATCCACCATGACACACGGGCCGGTCAGGCGCTCTCCAGCGAGTGGCTCTCGTCCGAGGGCTGGGGCAGCAGGTCCGGGTCGACGTTCGGGTCGGTCGGGGCGTAAGGGTCGATCGGGGCGTAGGGGTCGGACGGGGCGTACGGGTCGTTGGGATCGCCGGGCAGCAGCGGGGCCGATCCGTCCGGTTCCAGGGGCAGCGCCGGGTCGGCCGGGTCCAGCGGCTGGTCGGTCGGGGTGTCCGAGGAATTGCCGGACGGCGGCTGCTGCGGCCGGGTGGCCGGGTTCGACGGCACGCCCGGGTTCTGCGGCAGGCTCTCGCCGGGTGAGCTCTGCGAGGACCGCGGGTCCGGCGGGCAGTCCGTCGCCCCGGGGAGGGGCGCCGTCGGGGCCTCGGGGGCGTAGGGCGAGCCCGGTGAGCCCTGGCCCGGTGACGCCTGGCCCGGGCAGGGGCCGTCGGTCGCGGTCCCGGGCGGGGTGAGGGGCCCGTCGGGGATGCCGGCGGACGGATCGTAAGGGGGCAGTGCCTTCGGGGCCCGGTCCTGGGCTCCGTCGTCGCCCCGCTTGCGCTCGATCCAGGTGTTGTCGGTGATGTTGACGATCACCAGATTGTTGATCACGTGGGTCGTGGGTTCGATGACGACGACCTGATTGGCCTGGTAGCCGCTCCACGGGTCTCCCTTGTGCACCGGGGATCCCTTGGCGGAGCGCGGTGAGGCCAGCGGGTTCCCGCAGCTGCAGCGGACCCGGGGCATGCCGTGTTCGTCGACGAGGACGGCTGTGCCCGCCTGCAGGACGGACTGGAATCCGTCGGCGCGGCCGTCGCGGTAGGCGTGGTTGGTGACGCGGATGTCGGCGCGCAGGACGACGGGCGTCAGGCCGCGCAGGAAGTCGGGGATCTTCGCCTCTTCGATGTTGGTCGCCTCGGCGAAGGCGCGCGCCTTGGCGTTGTCCGCGGTCAGGAAGCGGACCTGCTGTTCCACGTCGCAGCTGCCCAGGCGCTGGGTACCGCCGTACAGGCCGGGGGTGGCCGCGTTGACGGTGCGGATGCCCTCTCCGGTCCGGTTGGGCAGCGGAGGCTGTACGGGGGCGGACTCGGCGGTGGCCGAGGAGGCGGTGAAGGGGTCGGGGCCCGCGGAGGCGACGGGCTGGAGGTAGACCTCCTGGCTCTCGGCGCCCGCGGCGCCCGCCGTCTTCTCCGGTCCGCCGCACGCCGCGGCGAACAGGCTGAGGAGGGCGAAGAGGGCGGCGCCGGCGGGTGCCTGACGACGCGACGTCTGACGAGGTGTCGGAAGTGACGGTCCGTACACGTGAATCTCCCTTTTCGCCCCGGTTGCTTCCTCTTGTCTGCCGCATCCGCGCAGGAGCCGCAACCGGAGCGCATCTTGAACATGTTCAAGGAAGGTCGTAGGCTCACCCATGTGAGTTGAACGCGTTCAAGGCGTTGGGCCGCGGCATTGGGGGGAGTCCAGGGTGACGGTACTGGTGAACGTGATCGTCACCCTGGGCATGTTCTACGTCGTCCCGGCCGGCCTGCGGCTCATCGACCCGGCCCGGCTCCTGCGGACGGCCCGGCTCTGGCCCGTCGCGGCCGCCCCCGGGGCCCTGTGCCTCTGGCTGCCGCGCGGCATGCCCGCCACCGCGCTCGCCGCGCTCTACGCGGCGGCCTGCCTGGCCCTCGCGGCCCGGGCCCCGGCCCTGCTGCTGCGCAACCGCTTCCCGGGCCCGCCCGAGATCGCGGTCGCCACCGCACTGGTCTCGCCGTCGATCGCCGCCACCGCGCTGGTCGCCGAGCGCGCCGGGTACCGGCTCTTCGGCTTCGAACTCGACATCCTGGCGCTGACCGTGCCCCACTTCCACTTCGCCGGATTCACCGCTGCCCTGGTCGCCGGGCTGGTGTGCCGCGCCACCGGCGGCCGCGCCGGGACCGGCCTCGCGCACTGGGCGGCGTACAGCGTCCCGGCGGGCACCCTGCTCGTGCTCCTCGGCTACTTCGTCGACGACTGGGCCGAGCTGCTCGGCGCGGTGGTCCTGACCGGCGGGATGTGGGCCGTGGCCCTGCTGACCTGGCGGGAGATCCGGCCCGCCGCCGGGGACCGGACCACCCGGGCCCTGCTCGCCACCTCCGCGACCGTTCTCGTGGCCACCATGCTGCTCGCCCTGTGGTGGGCGGCGGGCGAGGCCACCGGGATCGCACACCCCACCCTGACCTGGATGGCCGCCACCCACGGCCTCGGAAACGCCCTCGGATTCGCCCTGTGCTCGGTGCTCGCCTGGCGCCGGCTGGCCGCCGACCGGCCGGGGCCCGTACCCGCGGACGGCCCGGCCCGTCCGGTCCGCCGGGGCCACCGGGCAGACACCCTCACCACCACCGACCGACTGGAGACCTCGCCATGACCCGCCTCCTCAGCACCGGCCGGGACACCGTCGACTACCCCGACAGGGGCGCGACGGCCCACCGGCCGCTGCCCGCCGGATACAACCACCTGAACCACCGCACCCGCCTCGGCCACGGCCGGGCCGTCTTCGAGACCGCCGGGACCGCGGTCACCACCTTCCACGCCCACCGGACCTCGGGCATGCGGGTACAGGCCGATACCGGTGCGGTCCGGCCCGGCAGCCGGGTCGTCGTCGGGATCGGCCTCGGCCCCCTGCGGATCGACGCCCCGTGCCAGGTGATCTGGACGGCGTACGAGCCCGCCCGGATCGGATTCGCCTACGGCACCCTGGCCGGCCACCCCGAGTGCGGGGAGGAGTCCTTCGTCGTGGACATGGACCCGGACGGCACGGTGTGGTTCACGGTCACCGCCTTCAGCCGCCCGAACAGCTGGTACACCCGCCTCGCCGGGCCGGTCGTCCCCTTCCTCCAGCTGAGCTACGCCCGCCTGCTGGGCCGCCGCCTGCGCACACTGGCCACCACCGGCTGACCGGTCCGATACTGGAGGCGATGGACTGGTTCACGGCGCCCGGATACTGGCTCGCCCGGCTGGTCTTCCAGCGGGCCCTGGCCGGGGTCTACCTCATCGCCTTCATCGGGGCCGCCCTGCAGTTCCGGGCCCTGATCGGGGCGCACGGCATGACGCCCGTACCGCGCTACGTCCGGTACGTGCCCTTCCGGCGCGCCCCGAGCCTGTTCCAACTGCGCTACTCCGACCGCCTCTTCGCCGGCTGCGCCTGGGCCGGGGCGGCGCTGGCCGCGGCGCTCGCCGCCGGGGCCGGGGACGAGGTGCCGCTCGGCGCGGCCATGGCGATGTGGGCGGTGCTGTGGGCGCTCTACCTCTCGATCGTGAACGTGGGGCAGACCTGGTACTCCTTCGGCTGGGAGTCCCTGCTGCTGGAGGTGGGCTTCCTCGCCGTGTTCCTCGGCAATGCGCGGGCCGGACCACCGGTCCTGGTGCTGTGGCTGCTGCGCTGGCTGCTCTTCCGCGTGGAATTCGGCGCCGGACTGATCAAGATGCGCGGCGACTCCTGCTGGCGCAAGCTGACCTGCCTGTACTTCCACCACGAGACGCAGCCGATGGCCGGTCCGCTGAGCTGGTTCTTCCACCATCTGCCGAAGCCGCTGCACCGGGTGGAGTGCGCGGCCAACCATGTGACCCAACTGATCGTTCCGGTTCTGCTGTTCACCCCGCAGCCGGTGGCCTCGTACGCCGCCGGGATCATCATCGCGACCCAGCTGTGGCTGGTGCTGTCCGGCAATTTCGCCTGGCTGAACTGGCTGACGATCACGCTCGCCGTCTCCGCCGTGGACTTCACCGGGATCGCGGGCGCTCCCCCGGCCGCAGCCTCGCGCACGGGGCCGGTGTGGTTCGTGGTGCTGGTGTGCGCGGTGACCGCACTCGTCCTGTTCCTGAGCCGCCACCCGGTGCTCAACATGATCTCGCGCCGCCAGGTGATGAACCGCTCCTTCGACGCACTCCACCTGGTCAACACCTACGGAGCCTTCGGCTCGGTCGGCCGGGTCCGGATGGAGGTGGTGGTGGAGGGCACCGCGGACCGGGTGCCGCGCGAGGACGGCGACTGGCGCGCGTACGGCTTCAAGGGCAAGCCGGGTGAACCACGCAGGGTGCCGCGCCAGTTCGCCCCGTACCACCTCCGGCTCGACTGGCTGATGTGGTTCGCGGCGATCTCCCCCGACTACGCGCGGGACTGGTTCGGGCCGTTCGTGGAGCGGCTGCTGGCCGGCGACCGGGACACGCTGCGGCTGCTGCGCGACAACCCGTTCCCGGACGCACCGCCCGTCCATGTACGGGCCCTGCTGTACCGCTACCGGTTCACGACCTGGCGGGAGCTGCGCGAGACGGGGGCGTGGTGGCACCGCACGCTGGTGCGCGAGTACCTCCCGCCGACCCGCCTCGCGGACGCGCGTCTCTCAGAGCCCGAGTAGCGCCGCCTCCCGCTCCGCGGACAGACCCTTGACCGGCCGGTCGGGCCGCTGCGGGGCGACTCCGCCGAGCGAGCGCAGCCAGGCCCAGGTGTCGGCCACGGTCTCCTCCACCGGGCGGCACTTCAGTCCGGCCGCCAGCGCCTTGGAGACGTCCCCGCGGTGCATGTGGTCGTGGGACTCGCCCTCGGGGATCCAGATCGGGAGCTCGGTCCAGGGCTCCACGCCCGCCTCCAGGATCCCGGCCGGGCCGGTCCAGCGCAGTTCGGCCCCGCCCGCGGTGACGGCGGCGCAGGCCTCCAGGAGGCTGCCCATCGTGGCGTGCCCGGACGGGGAGACCAGGTTGTACGCGCCTCCGCGCCCCGCCGCGGCGGCGTCCAGGGTCCAGCGCGCGAGGTCGCGTACGTCGATGTACTGGAGCGGGAGTTCACTCGGTCCGGGGGCGAGCACGGGGCCGCCGCGGGCGGTGCGGTCCAGCCACCACGGCAGCCGGCCGACGTTCTCGTACGGGCCGATGATCAGCCCGGCGCGGACGAGCAGGGCGCGGTCCCCGAAGGCGTCCACGGCGGCGAGTTCGCCGCCCCTCTTGTTCTCCGCGTAGGCGGTCGGCCCTGCGTCCGGCGAGCCCTCGACCAGGGGGCCGTCCTCGGCGAGGCCGGCCGGGGCGGGGTAGGCGTACACCGAGCGGCTGGAGACGTACGCGTACCCTCCGGTCCTCTCGCGCAGCAGGCGGGCGCTGTCGCGCACCGCGGTGGGGGCCCCGCTCCAGGTGTCGACGACGAGGTCCCACTCCCCCGCCTCCAGGGCGGCCAGGCCGCCGGGGGCGGTGCGGTCCCCGTGCAGGGCGGAGGTGCCCGGCGGTGGCGCGTGGTGCCCGCGGTGGAAGACGGTCACCTCCCAGCCCCGGTCGAGGGCGTCCTCGGTGATCGTGCGTCCGACGAATTCGGTACCACCCAGCATCAGCAGCTTCATGCGGGCCAGCCTGCCGGGGCGGGTGGGGCGGCGGAAGTGTTGATCGCCCTCGGCGATGACGCTCAGGGCGTAGTGGTGGGGGGAACTCGCGCGCACCCTGCGGGCGGACCCGGCGGGCAGGGCAGCGCCCCCGGTGCGCGTGGGCACGAGGGGGCGCTTGGCACCGCTGTACTGACTAGTCGATCCCGGGCAGGATGTGCGCTTCCGCCAGGTCGTCCTCGTAGCCGGCCAGCCGGATCGGGGCGGATCGTGCCCAGACCTCAAGGCTTCCCAGTTCGTCGGTTCGGGGCTTGGCCCGCGTTCCCGTCCGCTCCATGACCGTCGGTTCGGGCTTGGTCTTCTCAGTCACCGCGCACTCCTTTGTGTCGCGCAACCCGGCGAGCGACCGCGCGCCGGGCAAGGGATGTAAAGGGTTTCCGGACGCGGTGGCGCCTTAGTGGAGCGCGGCCCGGATGGGGGCCGTCTTGATGCCCCAGAGTACACATATGAGCGGACCTCCGCTCGATAGGAAGGCAAAATCCGCTGCGCCCTCATACTTTCGCCCCTGGTTCAGCAAGTCGTCGGGCTGCGGGCACGCAACGGGTGATCTGCTCGACCCCGGACGCGCAGGGTGCGACGGAGGGGGCCGACGGTGACGGAGTCCGGAGTGCACGATGCTCAAGTCCCTTACATCACAAGCGTGTTGGAGCTGATGGATCTTCTGCGGACCGACCCCGAGGGCCATGGCCTGAGGACCGCGGCGCTGCTGCGCCGCTCGCACCCCTTCGACAAGGAACTGCAGATCGCGGGCCTGGTGCACGGCCTCGGCGGACTGCTCCGTCTGAGTGACGGGGCGGTTACCCACGGAGTGGCGGCGGAGTCGGTCCGCCCGCTGCTGGGCGAGCGGGTGACCCGGCTGGTACGGCTGTCGGGCGCGCCCGGCGGGTACGGCGCCCACGGCGGGGCCGACGCCGAGGCGGTGGCCACCCTGCGACAGGCCCGGGAATCGGCCGCCGCGGCGGTCCTGGACGCGGGCGTGCCGGAGGACTGGCGGCCGCTGCTGGAGCTGGTCGCCGCCGGGGCCCGCCGGCTCCGGTCCGCCGGAAACGCACGCGACCCCCTCGGCGTGCCGAGGGGGTCGCGAAGGCCGGCCGGAGGCCTCCCTTAGGAGCGGGAGGCTCCGGGGCTACCAGTTCGCCGGGGCGTAGTCCTTGAGGAAGACACCGAACAGGTCCTCGCCGGCCTCGCCGCGGACGATCGGGTCGTAGACGCGCGCCGCACCGTCGACCAGGTCGAGCGGGGCGTGGAAGCCCTCCTCGGCGAGGCGCAGCTTGTCGAAGTGCGGGCGCTCGTCGGTGATCCAGCCGGTGTCGACCGAGGTCATCAGGATGCGGTCGGTCTGGAACATCTCCTGGCCGCTGGTCCGGGTCACCATGTTCATGGCGGCCTTGGCGGCGTTGGTGTTCGGGTGCCCCGCGCCCTTGTAGCCGCGGCTGAAGACGCCCTCCATCGCGGAGACGTTGACGATGTACGCCCGGCCGTTGGCCGCCTTGCGGGCCGCCTCCGCCATGGCCGGCCGCAGCGCGCTGATCAGGATGAACGGCGACGTGTAGTTGCACAGCTGGGTCTCGAGCAGCTCCACCGGGGAGATCTGGTCGATGGTCTGCACCCAGGTGTTGCTGTCGACGACGTCGGGCAGCAGACCGCCCGCGTCGATGGCGGTGCCGGCGAGGTGCCGCTCCAGGCTGGCGTTGCCCGCGACGAGGGCGAGGTCGGCGACCTTCTGCGCCTCGAGCCCGCTCACTCCGACGGGCAGCGCCGCCAGGCCGTCGACCGCGCCGGAGTTGAAGGCGCCGATGACGTGGTGGGCGGGGAGCTCACCGGCGGGGAGCGGGGCGCCCTCCCCCTCCACCAGTGCCGCGTAGGCGCTGGGCAGGCGGCGCACGGTCTGCGTCGCGTTGTTGATCAGGATGTCGAGCGGGCCGGCCCCGGCCACCTGCTCGGCGAGAGCCACGGACTGGGCCGGGTCGCGCAGGTCAATGCCGACGACCTCCAGGCGGTGCATCCAGTCCGCGGAGTCCTCCATCGCCTTGAAGCGACGGATGGCGTCCTTGGGGAAGCGCGTGGTGATCGTGGTGTGGGCGCCGTCGCGCAGCAGCCGCAGCGCGATGTACATGCCGATCTTGGCACGGCCGCCGGTGAGCAGCGCGCGCTTGCCGGTCAGGTCGGCGCGGGCCTCCCGCCTGGTCCGGTTCTCGAGGGCGCAGGCCTGGCAGAGCTGGTGGTAGAAGTAGTCGACCTCGACGTACCGCGTCTTGCAGACGTAGCAGGAGCGCGGGCGCTGGAGTATCCCGGCGATCCGGCCGGCCTCCGTGACCGAGGAGGGCAGGATGCCCTCGGTCTCGTCGTCGATCCGCTCGGCGGAACCGGTGGCGGTGGCCTCGGTGACGGCCTTGTCGTTGGCGGTCTTGGCGGCGCGGCGCTCCTGGCGGCGGCGCTGCTTGACCGTGCGGTAGAGGCCGGCGGTGGCGCGGCGTACGGTGATCGCGTCGGGGTGGTCGACGTCGAGCTTGTCGAGCTCGTCGAGCACGCTGAGGCAGAGGGCCAGGCGGTCCGGGTCGATACCGGGCCCGTAGGCATGCCCGTAGTCCTGGCTGTCTTCGGTCACCGTCATTGCCGCTGCCGTTCCTTGATCACTCGTCCGCATCCGCCTGCTGCGGAAGTCCTCAAAAGGGCAACTGTACGGATCCGACCTGCCCGGAGCCAAACCCGTTCTCCCGACCTCACCCACGGCGAGCGGAGTGTCACTGTGCGGGGCGGACCGGTGACTTTGCGGCACGGCAGGGGTCGCTTTCCGCTGTCGGCACGGCCACGCTGCGTACTCCCGTACTACGTCGGGAGTATGACTGATCACCACCTGTGGGCGGAGGAATAGCGCAGGTGGGTCCGGCATTGTGGACCTTATGAGTGCACTGGCGCTGTCGGTCCTGCTGTGCCTCGTGTCCGCCTTGGCGTACGCGGGTGGCGCGATCGTCCAGGAACGGGTCGCGGCGAGCACGCCGGACCGCCCGTACGCCCCGCTGCGCCGGGGTGGCTGGTGGGTGGCGGTGGGGCTGAACGGCCTCGGCGCCCTGCTGCACGTGGTGGCGCTCGCGTACGGGCCGCTGAGCCTGGTCCAGCCGCTCGGCGCGCTCACCATCGTCTTCGCCCTGCCAATGGCTGCCGTCTTCGTACGGCGCCGGGCGGGCGCGGCGGCCTGGCGCGGGGCGGTACTGGCCACGGTCGGCCTGGCCGGGCTGCTGGCGCTGACCGGCGGGGACGGGCGGGCCGAGCAGGCGCTGGCGGGGGACGAGCGGCGCGTCCTGCTCATGGTGACCGCGGCGGTGGTGCTGGCGCTGTTCCTGGCGGCTCACCGGATGCACCGGGCGGTGCTGCACAGCGTGCTGCTGGCGGCGGCCGCCGGTACGGCCTTCGGCATGGCCTCGGTGTTCACCAAGTCGGTGGCCGAGGACTTCGGGCCGGGCGCGCTGCCCGGCCTGTGGCCCGGCCTGGCGGCGATCGCGGTACTGGCGGCCGGCGGGCTGCTGCTGTCGCAGGCGGCCTACCGGGGCGCCGGCCTGACCGCGCCGCTGGCCACGGTGACCGTGGTCAACCCGGTGGTGGCGGCGACGGTCGGCATCACGCTGTTCGACGAGGGCTTCCGGTACGGGGCGGCGGGCGCGACGGCGGCCGTGGCCAGCGCCGCGCTCGCGTCCGCCGGCCTGATCCTGCTCACCGTCGTGCCCTCGCACGTGCGCGGGTCAGATGCGGACCCCATGGCTGCGGAGGTACTTCAGCGGGTCGATGTCGGAGCCGTAGCCGGGTCCCGTGCGCATCTCGAAGTGCAGGTGCGGTCCGGTGCTGTTGCCGGTCGAGCCGGAGCGGCCGATGCGCTGGCCCCCGGAGACCTGCTGGCCGGCCTTGACGCCGAGGGCGGAGAGGTGCGCGTACTGGGAGTACCGGCCGTCGGTGTGCCGGATGACGACCTGGTAGCCGTAGGCCCCGGCCCAGCCCGCGGAGACGACCTGGCCGGGTCCGACGGACTTGACGGTGGTGCCGGTCGCCACCGGGAAGTCGACGCCCGTGTGGTAGCCGCTGGACCAGGAGGATCCCGAGACGCGGTACGCCGTGCCGAGGGCGGCGTCGACGGGGGCGGAGAACCCTCCCGCAGCCGGCTTCTGCTGCACTGAGGCGGGCTCCGGCGCCGGCTTCTCGACCGGCTTTTCGACAGGCTTCTCGACCGGCTTGGGCACCGGCTTCTCGGCGGGCTTCTCGGCCGCCGGCTCCACGGGCTTCACCGGGTCGGCGGTCCGCGGCGGCTTCTCCGGATTCTGGGCGGGCGGCGGCGGTGCGGCCGGCGCCGTGGTGACCCGCAGGGTGAGCCGCTGGCCGGGGAAGATCAGGTTCGGGTTGCCGCCGATGGTGGCCCGGTTGGTCTCGTACAGCCGTTGCCAGCCGCCTTCGACGTGCTGGTCGGTGGCGATCGCGGAGAGCGAGTCGCCGGGTGCGACGACGTAAGGGTTCGGCAGGACGGAGGTCCCCGTCGGCCGGGGTCCGTCGGCCGGAGCCTGTGCCTTCGTCTGCACCTGTGACCGCGTCGGGGTCTGCGCCTGTGCCTGCGCCTTGGGCTGCGACGGGGCCTGCGGGGCGACCGCGGGCGCCGGGCCGCTGCGCGAGAGCCCGGCGGCCTTCCCGCAGCTGGGCCAGGCGCCGGGCCCCTGGCCCTTCAGCACCTTCTCCGCCACCGCTATCTGCTGGTCCTTCGTGGCCAGGTCGGCGCGCGGCGCGTACGCGGTGCCACCGAAGGCCCGCCAGGTGCTCTGGCTGAACTGGAGGCCGCCGTAATAGCCGTTACCGGTGTTGATGCGCCAGTTGTTCGTCGACTCGCAGGCCGCGACCTTGTTCCATGTGTCCACGGAGGCCGCGTTCGCGACTCCGGCTCCCATGAGCGGGAGCGCGATACCCGCGCCGCCGGCGGTCACGGCCAGCGAGGCCCGGTTGATGCTGCTCGGCTGATACCGGCGGTGCCGGCCCCGTACGCCCATGGGAGCCCCCCTGGAAGACATCAGGAATCGCACAACGTAACGCCGGGATCATTGCACGACAAGGGGAGCAACGGGGCGCTATTCAGCGGAACTTGACAATCCACCGAGAGGCGGGAGCGCCGCGCGGCCGACGGCGGGGTAGCGTCGGCACAGCCCGCACACCGAAGCACGCAGGAGCGCACACATGAGCACCAGCACGGCCCAGATCGGCGTCACCGGCCTCGCAGTCATGGGAAGCAACCTCGCCCGCAACTTCGCCCGCAACGGATTCACTGTGGCCGTACACAACCGCACCGCCGCGAAGACCACCGCACTCGTGGAGGAATTCGGGCACGAGGGCAGCTTCGTGGCGGCCGAGTCGGCGAAGGAGTTCGTCGACGCGCTGGAGCGCCCCCGCCGCATCGTCATCATGGTGAAGGCCGGGGAGCCGACCGACGCGGTGATCCACGAGTTCGCGCCGCTCCTGGAGGAGGGCGACGTCATCATCGACGGAGGCAACGCGCACTTCGAGGACACCCGGCGCCGGGAGCGGGAACTGCGCGAGCAGGGCATCCACTTCGTGGGCGTGGGCATCTCCGGCGGCGAGGAGGGCGCGCTGCTCGGCCCGAGCATCATGCCGGGCGGCTCGACGGAGTCCTACGCCTCCCTCGGCCCGCTGCTGGAGAAGATCTCCGCGAAGGCCTCCGACGGCACGCCGTGCACCTCTCACATCGGGCCCGACGGCGCCGGACACTTCGTCAAGATGGTGCACAACGGCATCGAGTACGCCGACATGCAGCTCATCGCCGAGGCCTACCACCTGCTGCGCGAGGTCGCGGGCTACTCCCCCGCGAAGATCGCGGAGACCTTCCGGGAGTGGAACCGGGGGCGCCTGGACTCGTACCTGATCGAGATCACGGCGGAGGTGCTCGCGCACACGGACGCCGGGACCGGGCGCCCGTTCGTGGACATCGTGGCCGACGCCGCCGAGCAGAAGGGCACCGGCCGCTGGACGGTGCAGATCGCGCTCGACCTCGGCGTGCCGGTGTCGGGGATCGCGGAGGCCGTCTTCGCCCGCGCGGTCTCCGGCCACGCCGACCTGCGCAAGGCCGCCCGCGGGCTCGCGGGCCCGACGGCCGCCGCGCTCTCGCCTCAGGAGGCCGAGGCCTTCGCCGCCCAGGTGGAGCAGGCGCTGTACGCGTCGAAGATCGTCTCGTACACCCAGGGCTTCCACCAGATCCGGGCCGGCAGCGAGGAGTACGGCTGGAACGTGGACCTGGGCGCGGTGGCCTCGCTGTGGCGCGGCGGCTGCATCATCCGGGCCGCGTTCCTGGACCGGATCCGGGCGGCGTACCAGGCGCAGCCGGAGCTGCCGAGCCTGCTCGCGGACGCGCACTTCGCCGAGGAGATCGCGGCGGCCCAGGAGGGCTGGCGCTCCGTCCTGGTGGCGGCGGTGCGCCAGGGCATCCCTGTGCCGGCCTTCGCGGCCTCACTCTCCTACTACGACGCGCTGCGCACGGAGCGGCTCCCCGCGGCCCTCACCCAGGGGCAGCGGGACTTCTTCGGGGCGCACACCTACCGGCGGACCGACCGCGAGGGCTCGTTCCACACGCTCTGGAGCGGCGACCGCTCCGAGGTCCGATCCTCTTAGGGCACCGTCAGCTGAGGGGTCCGGGCTGCGGGATCGGCGCGGGCCCCGGCGGCGGCGGGATCGGGTCCGGCTCGGGAACCGGGCCGGGCACGGGCGGCGCGGGCCGCGGCATGGGCTCGGGGTCGGGGAACGGTCCGGGCCCTGGCCCCGGTACCGGGTCGGGGCCCGGGACGGGCGGCTGCGTCTCTTCTGCGTCTCGCTTTCGCACCATACGGGCCACTTTCCCCCGAATTCGGCAGGTATGCCTGCCCAGGACACCCCCTAGCAGGCCGAACACATGGCCAGGCCTGCGGCAAGGCCCGGGGCCGGACTGGAGAGTACGGGGATCCGGCCCGTGGCCAGGTCCGCGGCCCCCGCCATGGAGGCCTGGGCCAGCACGATGACGTCGGCGCCGGTGACGGCGGCCTCCTCGGCGGCCTCGGCCACGCGGGCGAGGTAGCCGGCGGTGTCCCCGGCCTCGAAGCGGTCCCAGGCCCCGTCGACCAGGTGCGTGACGATCGACACGGGCCGCTCGCCGGCCTCCTCGGCCAGCAGCTCCCGGGTCGGGGCGAGGGTGGACTCCAGGGCCGCCAGTACGGCGATCCGCGCACCGGCCCGTACCGCGTAGGCGGCCATCGGCCGGTCCACCCGCAGCACCGGGGCGCCGAGCGCCGGGGCCAGGGACTCGGCCGTCGCCCCGATCGTCGAGCAGGTGACCAGCACGGGCCCGGGTCCCGCTCCGGCGAGCAGCCCCAACAGGGCCGGAGCCACCGACTCCGGCCCTTCGGCGCGAGCCCGGTCCAACAGCTCCGGCGCCACCAGGTGCCGTAGGACGGCTCCCGGATGGTCGCGGTCGCGCAGGGCGTCGAAGACCGGGACGTGCACGGGCGAGGTGTGCAGCAGGAGCAGCCCGGTCACCAGAGGCCGGAGGCCGAGGCGAGCTGCGCCTTGGCCGCCAGGACGACCCCGTCGGCCGGCTCGGGCGCCTGGTCGGGGTGTTTCGCGGCCCAGCTCGCCGCGTACGGGCAGAGCGGCACCACGGGAACGCCCTCGGCGGCGGCGATCCGGTAGAAGGTCTTCACCAGCCCGCCCGCGATCCCGCGGCCCTCGTGGCCCTGGTCGACGATGGTGTGCACCGCGACCAGGGCGTGGGGCGCATCGGCGAGCACGAAGTACGCGATGTGGCCGACGACCGCCCCGTCCTCGACGGCGAGCAGCCGTCCGGCTTCACGGTCGTCCCGGAACTCGATCGGCATGCTCCTGGACCTCTCTCAGAGAGCCACGGCGTGCGGGCTGCGCCGCTGATCCGTACCCGGCACCGGAGCGGAGGCGTCCGCCCCCAGCTCGACGATCCGGTTGTCGGCGTCCACGTGCACGACGCGGGGCTTGAACACCCGGGCCTCGGCATCCTCGACCTGCGCGTAGCTGATGAGGATGACCAGGTCACCGGGGTGCACCAGATGCGCGGCGGCGCCGTTGATGCCGATGACCCCGGACCCGCGCTCGCCCTCGATGACGTAGGTCTCGAGCCGCGCCCCGTTGGTGATGTCCACGATGTGGACGAGCTCCCCGGGCAGCAGATCGGCCGCGTCCAGCAGGTCGGCGTCGACGGTCACGGAGCCGACGTAGTGCAGGTCGGCCTGGGTGACGGTGGCCCGGTGGATCTTGGACTTGAACATGGTACGAAGCATGCGAATACTCCCGATGTGTCTGCTCCCTGCCTGCTCTCGCGGGTCAAGGGCGGTCCCCGGAGCCTACAACGATTCGCATGTCCGGTCAGCTGGGCCCGGGCTGTTCGCCGTCGAGCGGCCGCCGGCTCAGGGGCCGATCTCGAACTCGGGCGGTTCGAGGCCGTTCAGGCAGTCGGTCTTCGGTGCGGCCGGGGTGTCGAAGAAGGAGACGGCGATGTCCTGGGCGCACTTCGAGGTGGCGAACACCACGTGCGGCTCGTAGGGGATCGTGACGACCTTGGCGTTGCTGAGCGTACGGGCGACGTACGGCCCGTTGTCCGCGCCGGTCTGGGCGTCGAACGCACCGGACAGGGCGAGGGTGGGGATGTCGCCGCTCGTGACGTCCCGGATCGAGCGTGCGGCCGGGGGGATGTTCCAGACGTCGCAGTCCGGACGGAGGGAGGTGAGCAGCGGGGCCTGGGCCTGCACCGAGGCGGGGAAGCCCGGGAACGCTTCCTGGCCGGCCTTGAGTGCCTGTTCCTGGGTCTCGTACGGGGTCCACTGGCTGCAGAAGACGCCGTAGACGAGGCCGTGCGAAGTCACTCCGATGCCCTTGGGGTTGGTCCTCCAGGACGCCCACTGCTGCGCGACCCGCTGCGGGTTTCCGTTCGCCAGCTCGTCGAGGGCCCGGGGCACGGACTCGGCCGTGTGGGTGGCGGAGGTCAGCCAGTTCACCAGCATTCCGCCGTCCAGCACGACCTTCACCGGCTTGTCGCTGCCGGGGAGCGTGACAGTGGTGGTGACCGGCTTGGCCTCGAGGTCGTTGACGAGCTTCTCGAAGGTGGCCGACAGGTTCGGGTAGCGCTTGTTGCACGCCGGCTGCTCCGCGCAGGCCTTGAACAGGCCGTCGGTGCCCTGCCGGAAGCTCTTCCAGGTCGAGGCCGAGCCGCCGGTGGACGGCGGCAGGATGCCGTCGAGGCCCACTGAGCGGAGCCCGTCGGGGTGCAGGCGCATGTAGGCCAGCGCCAGGTTGGTGCCGTAGGAGATGCCGTACAGGTTCCACTGCCCGATGCCCAGCGCCTTGCGCAGGTCGTCGTAGTCGGCGGCGCTCTCGGTGTCGTTGTAGGCACTGAGGTCGATGCCGCTGGCCACCAGCTTGTCGCGGCAGGCCTTCGTGGCCTCGACGTGCTGGCGTTCGGTGGACGGCGCGTCGTAGACGAGGCCGACCACGCGTGCGTTGAACTCGTCGATGTTGGGGCACAGTGCATCGGGGTCGGCCGAGTACGTGCCCCGCTGGGACATGAAGATCACGTCACGGTCGCGGTTCAGGCCGCCGTCGATGGCCAGCTTCGCCTCCCCCACCGCGTCGTCTCCGGGGCCGCCCGCGAGCCACACGATGGGGTCGGGTTTCGGATGGTCGGACTTGGCGGGCACGATCGCAACACCGAGTTCGATCGTCCGGCTGCCCGGTTCGGCGCGGTTCTCGGGCACGGTGAGCGTTCCGCAGCGGGCCCCTTCCAGCGCTTCGATCGGTTCCGGCGTCTTCGGGCAGGGCCCGGGTTCGTACCTGGCGTCACCCACCGTCCGGGCGGTCGTGCCGATCGGCGCTCCGGTGGTGGTGTCGGGGCTCGGCTCAGCCTGGGAGGGCGCTGCGAGCAGGCCGGTGACGAGGAGGCCGGTCGCCATTCCGGCCGAGGTGGCCAGGAGTCGACCTGTCGTGCGGCGACGACGGGGCGCTTGGTGGAGAGTCATCTGTCCTCCCGGTCACTTCGGGATGATCGTGAACGGTCCGGGTTCGAGACCGTCCACGCAACCGGTGTCGGGCGCGGTCGGGCGAGCGAGGAACGAGGCCAGTACGCGTTGCGCGCACGGCGACTGCGCTACCACCCAGTGGCCGATCCCGGGGACCTCCACGGCCGTCGAGCGGGACAGGTTCCCGGCCGCGTCCTTCGCCCAGCTCGCTCCGGTCTTCACGTCGAACGTGCCGGAGACGACGAGCGCCGGCACCGAGCTGACCGTGGCCACCCGCTGGACGTCCGTGCGGTCCGGAACGTTCCAGATCCCGCACGCCGGATACTCGAACGGCAGCTGCGGCACCTGGGCCAGGACCGTGTCCGGCCACCCGGGGAAGGCCTTGCGCCCCGCCTGCAGCACGTCGGCTTCCGAGTACCCCGGCGCCCACTCGCTGCACACGATCGAGTTCGTCAGGCCGTGTGCGAACTCGCCGGTCTTCTGGACCGAGCCGGCGGCGCGAGCCTGTGCGAAGCGCTCCGGGTTGCCGCGGCTGAGCTCGTCGAGCGCCGCCGGCAGGTCCTTGGACCGGGGGTTGGAGGCGACGATCAGGTTCAGCAGTGCGCCCCCGTCGAGGACGGTCCTGACCGGCTTGTCCCCGCCCTTCGGTGTGACGTTCAGCGTCAGGGGGTTGGCCTCCAGCTTGCGCACCTGCTCCGTCAGGAGTCGGGGAAGGTCCGGGTACCGGTCCTTGCAGGCGGGCTGCACCGCGCACGCCGCAAAGATGTTGTCGATCCCCTCAGCGGCACTGCTCCATCCCCACGGCAGGGTCACGGTCTGGGGAGGTACGACCGAGTCGATCGCCACCGCCCGGATTCCCTCGGGGTGCAGGCGCAGGTACGTGAGGGCCAGATCGCTGCCGTAGGAGTAGCCGTAGACGTTCCACTGGGGGATGTCCAGCGCGCGCCGCAGGTCGGCGAAGTCCGCCGCGTTCTCCGTGCTGTTGTAGGCGCTCAGGTCGGCGCCGTCGGCCGTCAGACGGCCCCGGCAGTCCTTCACCGCCTTCAGCATGATCTGTTCCGCCTGCTGTGAGTCGGACCCCAGGCCCACAGCCTGCTCGTTGAACCGGTCGAGCTCCGGGCAGGCCAGGTTCGGCCGGTTGTAGAGGTTGCCGCGCTGGGCCATGACGATCAACTCGCGGTCCTTGTTCAGACCGGAGTCGATGAGGAACGGAATGTCGTCGAACGTGTCGGCGCCGGGGCCGCCCGCCATGAACACCACCGGGTCGGCGGCCGGCTTCTCCGCCGCGGCCGGAATTCTCGCCACGGCCAGTCTGATGATCCGGCTGTCGGGGCGGGAACGGTTCTCGGGGACCTCCAGGAAACCGCACTCTGCGTCGCTCAGCGCTTCGATGGGCTCGGGCGGCTTCGGGCAGGCGCCCGGCACGAACCGGGGGGCTGCCGGGCTGGGCCCGGCGGCCTGGACAGGTGTCGATGAGGCGCTGCTCGGCGTGGGGCCCAGTGCTGCCAGGAAAGCCAGAGCAGCCGCAGCAGTCACCGCGTGGATGCGGGGCTTTGGCATGTGATCTCGTTCCTCTGCCGGCTTCGGCGGCGGCCACTGACGGACCGGGCCTCAACGGTTTGGGCGGAACGCGCGTCTTCGACGCTACCGGGTGACGCGTTCGGGTGCACGCGGAGCGGTCACGATCCGTAACCCCCCGGCCTGTCCGAACCGGTCGCGGGGTGATATCCATCGGTCATTTGGCCCATATGTCCAGCAACCGATTGGCCGCGCCGAAATTGTCGGGGGAATCCACGTTGCACGCGACGGTTACGGCAGTGTTGCGGTCCGGGCTCACGATGAAGGTGCTGTGAAATCCCTCCCAGTCGCCGCGGTGCACCAGGCTCCTGTCGGGGAGAAGGAGGATTCCGGCCCCGTACCGCCCTTCTTCGATGCCGCGGCGGCGCAGAACGTCACCCACACTCACCGCTCCCTCGGTGACGCCGGTGAGCAATTCCTTTCCACCGATGCGACCGGTGCGGTAATTGTCGGCCCAGCGGACGAATTCCCCAGGAGTCGTTTGGACGGACCCGTCTCCGTACTGTTTCCAGGGGGAGGAAACGGAAGTGAAGGAGCCGTCCTTCTCGTCGTACGACTTCGCCTTGCCGGGAACGTCCACCGCAGGGGACAGAGCCATGCGCAGGTGCAGCGGGGCGAAGAATTCCTGTTGGAGGAAGGTCGCGAACGGCTTGCCGGTGACCCTCTCGACGACATGCGCCAGGAGAACGTAGTTGGAGTTGGAGTAGGAGAAGCGCTCACCTGGCGGATCTTCCGGCCGTGAGCCGAGGATGGCTGCGATCGCTTCCTTCTGGCCTGCCGGATCCGTCAGCTTGATGCCTTTGGCCTCCAGCAGATCCTGATAGTCGGTGATGCCGCTGGTATGACGCATCAGATCGCCCAGCGTGACGTCCCGCGTCCAGGCGGGCGGGCTGTCGAGAAAATCGGACAGGGATTCGTTCAACGCGAGTTGGTGCCGCCCGGCCAGCAAAAGGACGGCTTCTGCGGTGAATTGCTTGGAGTTGGATGCCATGTCGAAGACCGTCTTGGAGGTGATGGCTCGCCCGGCCGTCAGATCGGCCTTCCCTCTCCCCGCCTCCCAGACAACGCTTCCCCGCCTGCCGACAGCTGCCGCACAGCCCGGACCACCAGGAGAAGGCACCAGCTCCTGGAGAACCTCCGCGCTCCGCTTCTCGCGGTCGTCAGCGGTCGCGTGTGCCTGCGGGTTTGCGACACCGGCCAGTACTACCGCAACCATGGCGCCCCCGGCGGTGCAGAGCGACACCATCCGATTCACGGACACCACCTTCTTTCTTGAAGTCCAGCGGCCACGACGCGATCGATGCCCGGAAAGCCACCGTCAACCGGTCCCCCGGGGGCACGCCGGAGCCGGGTCGTCTCATGGAGCGATCTCGAACTGCGGGGGCTTGAGGTCCTTGACACAGGCAGTGTCCGGGGCGGTCGCGGTGTCGAAGAAGGAGACGGTGATGGCTTGGGCGCACTTCGAGTAGACGATCGCCCCGTGGGGCACGTAGGGGATCGTGACGACCGTGGCGCGGCTCAGGGTGCGGGCGACGTACGGGCCGTTGTCGGCGCCGGTCTGGGCGTCGAAGCCGCCTGAGACAACGAGGGTAGGGATGTCGCTGCGCGTGACGTCCCGGACCGAGCGGGGGGCCGCCGGGATGTTCCAGGCCTCGTCGCAGTCCTCGCGCAGGAAGGGAAGCTGCGGCGCCTGGGCCAGGACCGAGGAGGGGAAGGCCGGGAACGCTTCCCGGCCGGCCCGCAGGACCTGGGCGTCGGTTTCGTACGGCATCCACTCGCTGCAGAACACGCCGTAGGCGAGGCCGTGGGAGATGTGGCCGAAGTTGTGCGGATCGGTCTTGGCGCCCACCCAGTGCTCGGCGACGCGCTGCGGGTTGCCGTGGGCCAGCTCGTCGAGGGAGCGGGGGATGCCGGGGGGCGACGTGGGTGGCGGAGGCCATCCAGTTCACCAGCGCTCCGCCGTCCAGGACGACCTTCACCGGCGTCCGGCTGTCGGGGAGCGTGACGGTGGTGGTGACCGGCTCGGCCTCCAGTTCGCGGACCAGGCGGTCGAAGGTGGCGGACAGATTCGGGTAGCGCTTGTTGCACGCCGGCTGCTCCGCGCAGGCCTTGAACACACCGTCGAAACCCTGCCGGGCGCTGCGCCACGTCGCCGCCGGTCCTGCTTTGGACGGTGGCAGGATGCCGTCGATGCCGACCGACCGGATACCTTCCGGGTGCAGGCGCATGTACGTGAGCGCCAGGTCGGTACCGTAGGAGAGGCCGAAGACGTTCCACTCCTCGAGGCCGAGCGTGGTGCGCAGGTCCGCGAGGTCGGCGGAGCTCTGGATGCCGTTGTAGGCGGTGAGATCGGCCCCGCTGCCCGCCAGCTTCTCCCGGCAGGCCTTCGTCGCATCGACGTGCTCGCGCCCGGTGGAGGGCGCGTCCCAGACGAGGCCGACCGCGCGTGCGTCGAACTCGTCGATGTTGCGGCAGGTGAGCGCCGGGTCGGCCGAGTACGTCCCGCGCTGGGACATGAGGATCACGTCCCGGTCGCGGTTCAGGCCGCCGTCGACCGCCCTCTTCGCCGCCCAGACGGCGTTGTCGCCGGGTCCGCCGGCCAGCCACACGATCGGGTCTGGCTTCGGGTCGGCGGCCGCCGCCGGGACGATCGCGACGCCGAGCTTGATCGTTCTGCCGCCCGGCTCGGTGCGGTTCTCGGGCACGGTGAGCGTTCCGCAGCGGGCCCCCTCGAGTTCGGGAATCGGCTCCGGCGTATTCGGGCAGGCCCCCGGCTCGTAGCGGGCGTCGCCCACGGTCCGGGCGACCGTGCCGCTCGCTCCTCCGGGCGTCTCCTCCTGCGCGCTCGCGGGCGCGCAGAGCAAGCCGGTCACGAGGATTCCGGTCGCCACTGCGGCCGACCCGGTGCGCAACCGTCGTACGTGCGGGCGTGCCATCTGCCCTCCCGGTCACTTCGGGATGATCGTGAACGGTTCCCACCTGAGGCTCGCCACGCAGCCGGTGTCGGGCGCGGTCGGACGGGTGAGGAAGGACGCCAGCACCTTCTGGGCGCAGGGCGACTGCGGGACCACCCAGTGCCCGATGCCGGGGATCTGCACGGTGGCCGATCGGGGCAGCGTACGGGCCGTCCTCTGCGCCCAGCTCGCCCCGGTCTTCATGTCGAACGTCCCGTTGAGGAAGAGCGTCGGCACCGAGCTCACGGGAGCCACCCGCTGCGTGGCGGTGCGGTCCGGGACGTTCCAGACCCGGCACACCTGTTCCTGGAAGGCCAGTTGAGGCGCCTGGGCCAGGACCGGCTCCGGCCAGTCGGGGAACGCCTCGCGGCCCGCCTTCAGCACGTCGGACGCCGAGTGATCCGGCACCCACTCGCTGCACACCACCGAATTCGTCAGACCGTGGGCGGTCTGGCCGACGACCTGGAGCGAACCGGCGGCGCGGGCCCGGGCGAAGCGCTCCGGACGTCCGCTGCGGAGTTCGTCGATCGCCGCCGGGACGTCGGCGAACGGAATCGCCTTGGCGACCAGCAGGTTCACCAGCGCGCCGCCGTCGAGGACGACCTTCACCGGGTCTCCGCCCTGCGGCGGCCGGACGTTCAGCGTCAGCGGCCGGGCTTCCAGCTTTCGCACCTGCTCGTTCAGGGTGCGCTCGAGGTCCGGATAGCGGCTCTTGCAACGGGGCTCCGCAGCGCATGCCTTGTAGAGGTGGTCGAGGCCCTCCCGGGCGCCGGTCCAGGCGAAGGGCAGGGAGACGGACTGGGGAGGGGCGATGGAATCGAGCGCGACCGCGCGGATCCCCTGGGGGTGCAGGCGCAGGTAGGTCATGGCCAGGTTGCTGCCGTAGGAGTGGCCGTAGACGTTCCACTGCTCGATGCCGAGCGCCGTGCGCAGGTCGGCGAAGTCGGCGGCGTTCTCGGTGCTGTTGTAGGCACTCAGGTCGGTCCCGTCGGCGGTCAGACGGTCCCGGCACTGCTTCACCGCGTCGAGCAGGAGCCGTTCCGTCTGCGGCGCGTAGGAGGGGAGCCCCACGGACGTGGCGTAGAAGCGGTCCAGCTCCGGGCAGGCGAGGTCGGGCTTGTCGTAGAGATTGCCGCGCTGGGCCATGATGATCAGGTCGCGATCCCGGTTCAGGCCGGAGGAGACCAGGAACGGGATGTCGTCGAAGGTCTCACCACCGGGGCCGCCCGACATGAACACCACGGGATCCCGGGCCGGGTTCGCGGAGGTGGCCGGGATGACCGCCACGGCCAGCCGGATGGTCCGGCCGCCGGGGCCGGTGCGGTTCTCCGGGACCTCCAGGAATCCGCACCGGGCGGTGGCCAGCGCTTCGATCGGCTCAGGCGTCCTGGGGCAGGGACCCGGTACGAAGCGTGACGCGGGGGCCTTGCCGGGCCCGGTGCCATCGACACCGGTGGCACCGGTGCGGGGCGGTGCGGCGCCCACCGGACTCGGGGCCAGTGCTGTCAGGAATCCCAGAGCGGTCGCGGCAGCTGCTGCCCCGATGCGGAAACGGTGCTCTGCCATATGATCCCGTTCCTCTGCCGGTCAACGGCTGCCCCGCCGGGCGACGCCGCGGCGATATGGACGGAACGCACGTAATCGACGCTACCAGGCGGTCCGGCGACCCGCACACGCCCCGGGCGGCCGCGGGCGGCCACGGATGCTGCCGTCCCTCTCGGCGGCCCGGAACTCCTCCGGCCGGGACGGGAGCGAGCAGCGCGCCGGGGTATGGACCGTCGGCCGGCCTTCGCCGGAAACGGCCGTGGACTCGGCGCGTGTCGCCGGCCGCCTCCCGGCCGCCCCCGGCTCGACGTGCGTGCGCATCTGCTGAAAGGGCCTCACCACTGCCTGCTGCCACCGACGCTGAAAGATCCTCCAGGTCCGGCCAGGAGGCGGACCGGGCCGCCCTGGTATCAGGCTGTCGGGCCGCCGCGCCCGGTGCGACGGCTGCCGGGTGGGGACCGGTCCTCACGCGAACGGCCCTCCGTGCCATGCGACAGGCCCCCGCCCCTGCAACGCTGGCCGGGATCCGGGCCGGCAGGCCCGGACGGGTCGTCGCCGTGCAGGACGGACGGAGGAGGAGTCGTGGCACCTCTCGCTCGGATCCCACTGGAGGGCGGGGGCTACGTCCTGGTCGAGGCTCCGGACACGGCCGAGGGGCCCGTGAAGGCCGGCCGCATCAGCGACGCCATCCACGACCTCCCGGAAACGCTGCAGGAGGCGCTCGGTCCGGTCACGGAAGCAGCGCGCGTGGCCCTCGATCAGCTGCGCAAGGCCCGCCCCGACGACATCACCGTCCAGTTCGGCATCGACCTCTCGGTCGCCGCCGGGGCCGTGATCGCCAAGACCGGCGCAGGCTGCCACCTGACGGTGACCATGGCGTGGAGGGGCGGCGATCCCGGCCATTTGCGGGCACCGTACGAACGACCGGAGTGACCCCCCTCGACGGCTCCGACGCCCCGGCCCGGTCCGGGAGCCGATGGCGGCAGCCACAGGCCCCTCCTGTCACCACAACGCGCATCCACATGACTACTCTGTGTGCATGTCGAATGCTCCGGCGCAGTCGAGGTTGCGAGAGATTCCGGGCTGGGCGGTGGGGCTGTGTCTGTTCGGGCTCGCAGCCGGTCTCTGCGTGATCGTCTGGTACGCGGTGAATCCGCCGTTCCTGGACAAGCCCTCGGGCAACAGAGAACTGCTCCTGCAGTTCGCGACGACGGCCGAAGAGGCCCGCGCCGTGGTGGACGGCGGCGCGGACGGGAACGGGGACGAGCTGTTCCGGAACGGCCTCGTGCTCGACTGGCGCATGCTCATCCCCGGGTACGCGGTGGCCCTGGCCGGGTCCTTCGGACTCGGGCACCTCTTCCTCTACCGGGAGTCCACCCGGCTGTGGGCCCGGCGCGCCCTCGTCCTCACCTCCGTGCCGGTGGCAGCGGACTGCGTCGAGAACGTCTTCCTCTGGAGAGCTCTGAACCGGCTGGCCGCCGACCCGGTACCGGACCTGACGCGGGCGGCCCATTTCGCCCAGATGAAATGGGCGCTCGTCGTCCCGCTGGTGGCAGCGGCCGTCCTGATCGTCGTCACCCTCTGCTGCCGCCGGGTGCTGGACCCCTCCTTCGTGCGCAGTGCGCGGGAGGACCGTCCCCGTCCGGTCGTGGCCCACGCACACAGGCTCGTGGACGGCACGGAGAGCCGGTGGAGCGATCCGGACGTGATCCTCCCGCCTGCCGCGCCCCACGACTGGGAGCCGCGGGCCGAATGGACCGCCCCGGGCCCTGCGCAACCGGGCCGGCCCGCGGCCCGGGACCCGAAGGACAGCGCGGTGGCCCGCTGGCGCACCCGCGCGTACCAGCCGCCCGGCCGGCAGCCCGCAGAGCTCGGCTTCTGTGTCTCCGGCGGCGGCATCCGGTCGGCATCGGTCGCCCTCGGCGCGCTGCAGGCACTACGGGGGCAACTGCTCAAGGCGGCGTATCTGGTGTCGGTGTCCGGCGGCGGGTACACCGCCGGGGCCTTCCAACTGGCTCTGACCGATGCCGGGCTCCGGGCTCCGGGCGGGAGCCCTTCGGCTCGGCCCGGTCTCTCGAAGCCCGCGGATGTGTTCGCGCCGGGCAGCCCGGAGGAGGACCACATCCGCCGGCACGCGAAGTACCTGGCGGACGCGCCCAAGGAGAAGGTGAACGCCGCGGGGGCGGTGCTCCGGGGGATGGCCGTCTCCTTCGGCATGCTGGCGCTGGTCTTCACCGTGGCGGGTCAGTTCCTGCACCTGTTCTATTCGTACGTTCCGCTGACCGAGCTCCGCCCCCTCACAGCGGAGGGGGAGCGCTTCGACTCGTCCCTCGATCTGTACCCGAACGTCTGGTACCCCGTCCTCGCCCTGCTCGGCCTGGCCGGCCTGGTGTCCGTCGGGTACGCCTTCACGCGGGCCGGCAGCGGCAAGTCCCGCCCCGCATGGCTGCGCAGCACGGTGAACACGCTCACCGGCCTCGCACTGGCGGTGGCCCTGTATTCCGTCGTCCTCCCTTCGGTGATCTGGTTCTTCGCCTCTCTGGCCCACAAAGCCGGCAAGGGGGGATATTGGGACGACAGCGGGGCGGGAGTCGCCCTGCTCGGCGCGATCACGGCGGCGGCGGCCGCTGCGGGTACGTGGTTCACCGCGGTCCACCGGACGGTGAAGAGGCTGAAGCCCGACGGTGAGCAGGCGTCTCCGTTCGCCAGGGGCGGCACATCCCTCGTCACACAGGTCGGCACCAGCTGGGTGAAAGCCGTGGTGTGCTGGCTGGTGCTGCTCCTGGTCGCGTTCTTCGGCCTCGCCCTCATGTCCTGGGCGGCCGTCTACGCGGGCAGCTGGCACGCGGGGTGGAAGTGGGGGGTGCCGATCGCCCTGATCGTGCTGACCCTCGTCATCGACCAGACCACCTTCAGCCTGCACCCCTTCTACCGACAGCGGCTGGCGGGTGCCTTCGCCGTGCGCCGCGCGGTGCTGAAGGACGGCTCGGTCGGCGCCCTGCCGTACGACTACAACAACGAGCCGACCCCGCTCAACCCCTACGCACAGAGGGTGGAGGGCTTTCCTCAGGTCATCTTCGCCGCCTCCGCGGCCGTCTCGCTGCGCAACCGCACCGCGCCCGGCCGGCCCGCCGTGCCCTTCACCTTCGCCTCCGACTACTGCGGCGGACCCGACACGGGATGGGTCCGCACCGGCACGCTGCAGAAGACGGCCCCTGCGCTGATCGGGCGCGATCTGACCGTGCAGTCCGCCGTCGCCGTGTCGGGAGCGGCCTTCGCCTCCGCGATGGGGTCACAGACGATGTTCATGGAGCGGCTGCTCGCGCTGTCCAACGTGCGGCTCGGCACCTGGGTGCCCAACCCCCTGTACCTCGCGGAACTGGCGAAGTACGGGCCCGACCGGATGATGCCGCGCCTGCCGCGGGTACGGCGGCTGCGGTACCAGCTTCAGGAGCTGGTGGGCCGGTACTCGGACACCACTCCCCTACTGCTGTGCACCGACGGCGGGCACTTCGACAATCTCGGCCTGGTCGAGATGCTCCGGCTCCGCTGCCGGACCGTCTACGTCATCGACGCTTCGGGGGACTCACCTCCGCTGGCGACCACCCTCGCGCAGGCGATCACGCTCGCCTACGAGGACCTCGGAGTGACCATCACCTTCGACGAAGAGGGGCAGAATCTGCTGGACCTGGTACCCGGCAGCGCGAAACCGCTCGCGCCCGAGGCGCCGATGGCCGCTCTGAACGCGCGGTTCTCCGCCAACTGCGTGGTGCGCGGCACGATCGAGTACCCGGAACCGGTCCAGTTCTCGCCCGACGCACCGGCCGGCACAAAGGGGACGATCATCTACGTGAAGGCCGGTCTGACCCCTGACATGCCGTACGAGCTGCTCAGTTACGCCCTCCGGGAGAAGGCCTTCCCCCGCCAGGCCACCTTCGACCAGTGGTTCGACCACGCACAGTTCGACGCCTACCGGGCGCTCGGACACCACCTGGGCACGAAGGCCGCAGAGGTACCTCTGGCTCACCCGGGGCGGTGCGGTGTCAGGCGCCGCGGGTCCGGGCGCCCGTCCCAGCGGTAGCGGGGATCTCCTCGGTCGCCCCGGCCGGGCTTCTGCGTCCGGCCGACCGAGGGACCAGGACCCACGGCCGGACGAGAGACACGCCTGGCGCTCACGTTCCGTGCACGCAATCGCCGCTACCCTACGCAGAGTGACGAACAACAGTGCGCCGTCCCACTCAGCCGCCCCCAGTCACATCTACTACTTCGACGTGGGGGCCGGAAGCTGGCAGGGGGAGTTCACCTTCCGGGTCACCTCGTGGCGACGCTTCCGCAGCGCCCGCACCGGGCTGCGGAACCGGGCGCTCGTCGTCGCGATGGCCCTCACACAGCGGCTGACGGGCGCGTCCCGGCTGGATTCGACGATCGTGGCCAGCCCGTCCGCGGGCGCCTTCGGCGTGGCCGACAACGTGGTCAGGGTGTCCAAGTTCGGTGTGACCCTGTACCTGTTGAAGGAGCGCTACCTGCTCGATCCTGACGGCAGGGGCGTCACCGTAGAGGCGAACGAGCAGTTCAGCCCCGTGCCGGGCATCCTGACGCGGAGGTTCACCTACCCGGCGGAGATCCAGCCCTCCGGTATGGGGTCCACCTACCACATGCCGCTGCTGGGAAGCCCGTGGACAGCGACGTACCAGGTGGGAACCGACCGGCAGAGCCTGGCGGGGGAACTCGTCTGTGACTGGGCGAAGGCGACGGAGAATGCTCGCAGGGCCTCATGACCGGGGACCCGACGGCCTCTGCCGCCGCTGCCTCTGCGGCTGCCGCTGCCGCTGCCGCCGACAAGGTCGCCGGGGTCGTCGCAGAGCTCGCCGCCCGCGTCGAGCGGTACGACGCCCTGCGGGACCCACGCGCCGTGTTCGCCTACACCTACTTCCGGCTCACCTCCGACCTCGCCGCCGCTCTGCGTGCGAACAGTCTGTCGTTCAGGGCGCCCGAGTGGGTCGCCGACCTGTCCGTCGCCCTCGCTGCGGAATATTTCACGGCGATGGACGCCATCGACACCTGGCGGGGCCCCGTCCCCGATGCCCGGCCCGGCGGGGAAGTCCTCTCCGCAGATCTTCCGGAAACCGTGCCTCGACCCTGGCGGGACGTCTACGCCGCCTCGACCGTGCGGCACTCCTACGTCCTGGAGGAGCTGCTCTTCTCGATGATGGCGCACATGTCCTACGATCTGCCGCTGGCGCTGCGGGTCCTGGCCGCGCGCGGGGACATCCACCACCGCATCGCCGACTTCCACCGCATGAACGACCTGCTGGCCTCCTCCGTCGACGTGGCCCAGGACGAGATCGCCGCCCGCTACTGCCGCCGGCTGAGCTCGCTGGACCGCTTGTTCGTCCGCGACGACGAACTCTTCACCAACTACGGGATCCGGGTCGCCCGGGGCCTGGCCTGGTTCAACTGCGACCGGCTCCTGGATCCGGGTGCGAGCGGTGAGGCGATGGGCTCCATCAGCAGGTCCACGGCAGCGTTCATCTCCGAGTTCCGCTCACCGGACGACTGGAGGCGCCGCCGCGCCCTCCAGGTCCTGCGGGGACTGATCCCCTCCCGTCGGCAGTGGCCGCCGCCGGGGACGCCCATCGAGAGGGGCGGACTGCCCGGCTGATCCGGACGCGCTGATCCGGACGTCGTTCAGCTCCGGAACGCAGCTCCACCGGGCGAAGTCCAGCCGTACGGAATATCCTTGAACCGTCGTCCCCCGGGGAGCGCGGACGTTCCGCCGGCCAACAGAGCTCGGACGCCGCCGACATCAAGGGTCGTCGAGTTCCTTCCGCAACGATGCCGTACGAGCGTCCCCGGGCCGCCCCGTGCGGCGATGTGGTCGATGCTTCCCCGGCCCTCACCACCCAGTCCCGTCTGCGGCTTCGTCATTCAGGCCTGCAACCGCGGCGCGTCGACCGGCTCTTCCGTACCCGGTGATCTCCGCAGGTCCACTGAATGTGCGCCCGCAGGACTGACGGTACCGAACCACCGCGAACCGCCCTGAGGAGCAGTCATGCACACGTTCCCACGCTCGGCATCTCGCTGGTCGCGCCGCTTCGCAGTGACCGCAACAGCGCTGGCCGTCGTCGGCATCGGAGTCGCACCGCCGGCGACGGCGGCGACGGCGCCCGCGGACGCGGCACCCGCCGGCCTGCCCACCCAGCTCCGGTCGGCGCCGGCCGCTGCGGACAAGGCGCCTGAAGGCCTCTACCTGTTCCAGTACACCTACCGGAGCCATCTCAAGATCGGCGGAGGCAACTTCACCCTCGGCGGCAAGGTCTATGTGGCCGTCAAGTACAACACGGGCAAGGTCAGATACAGCGGCAACGTGATCGCGAAGACGAATTCCGGCGTCTCCGGCGGGGCCGTCTACCTGGAGACGAACATTTCCGCGCCCTGCGCCCCCGGGAACAACGGCTTTGCCCAGGCGTACGACTACAGCACCGATACCTGGTCGCCAAAACTGCCGGTGGCCATTTGCGTACGGATCGACTGAGGTGGACGGCCCCGCACCGCGAGCGGGCCCCGCGAGGCCTTCCCCGGATCCGTCCGGGACGGATCCCCCGTCCCGGACGGATCCGTTCCGTGGGGTCGTTTCGCCCCGTGGGGCCGTGTCACCCTTCCCCGTGCCAGAACTCGTCGTGCGTGCGGTGGGCTTCGGTCAGACCGTCGCGGAAGTACCGCTCGTAGTAGGCGTTCTCGAGGTGATGGGCCTGCAGCCACACGCCCGGTACGTGGATCGTGTCGCAGTGGGCGGGAAACCGCCCGTGGGTCTCGTGGATATAGGTGCAGATGTCCCGCGTGCACGCGATGACGTCGGCCGAGTAGCTGTCGGCCTCGTGCAGGTACCGGCTGCCGAAGTCCCCCCGGTAGATGCGCGCGAACAGCCCCTCGTCGGAGTAGATGCCCTTCGGCCCGAACTTGCCCGCCACGACGGCGTCGACCGCCTCGCCCATGGTCCCGTAGTTGGGCGGACACATCGCCTTGATGAGGTGTTCACCGTTGTGCCGCAGGCCGACGGCGGTGGCCCTCAGGTCTGCGTAGCGCGGGAGCGGCACCTGCCAGCGCAGGAGGTCCGCCGGTCTCCACCGCGGGGTGCTCCAGTCGAAGTCGAGCATCGGACCGTAGGCGGCACGGAACTTCGGGTCGCCCAGCATGATCGACGGGGCGATCGAGGCGTGGATCCAGGCCCCGAGACCCATGGCGTCGGCGGTGAGCATGAGGTTCTGGAGCAGCAGGTCGGCCTCGATCTGTGTCCTCATGGCCCAGATGAGGCCCAGGGGCAGCTTGATGTCCTCGTTCAGGAACCCCGACTTCACCCACTTGCGCACGCCCGCCGAGCGGTAGAGGTTCCGGTCGTCGACGATCGCCGGCCGTGCCCCCTCGGGCTGGGTCAGCAGGTACATCAGCCCGTTGATGTACTGCCGTGACAGGTCCACCACGGGGAAGAGGAGGGTGCTGCCCGGGAGGTTGGACAGGAACCGGTTCGAGTCGAGGTAGGCCGGGAAGTCCCGCTTCCCTTCCGGTACGTCGATGCGGTGGTCGAGCAGCCGCACCTTCGCCTCGGCGGCCCGCGAGCAGAGGGTCTCTTCGTCGAATGCCGCCCCGCCGTCGGGTGCAGGGGGAAGGTTGCGCAGGAAGTAGGTGCCGCTGTCGTTGATCAGGAAGAAGTGCGTGCCCTGCGCGTTGTCGGGGCTGCCCGCCGTACGGCCGGCCATGTTGAGGTTCGGTTTGGCCATGATGGGCTTGCCGTCGCGAGGGTCGGCGAACGGGCGGTCCGGCATGGTGAGGCCGGAGCAGCCCGTGATGGCGATCAGGATGGCCTCTTCGAGCTCGGTGAGCGGGGCTCGTGGAGCGGTGGAGGCCCAGCTCATCGAACCGGCCTCGACCGAGCTGCCCCGGCTGACCCGGTGCGTGCGGCGACGCCAGATCGACGTGAGCAGCGGGCGGTTGACCAGGGCCGCGAACCCGGCACGGCTGTGGGTGTTCAGCGGGTCGTTCATCATGCTGTCCCTTCACGGCGCGACCGGACGAGCTGGCCCTCCCCGGCCTCGGTGCCACGGATCGCACCGCACCCGCACCGTGCCGTTCGCCGGGGGCGCGGGCCTCGCCGGGGGGAGAGCAGGAGCGCTGACACCGTCAGCCGCGCAAGCGTGCCTCGATGGTCTCGACGAGGCCGGCGATGACGCCGTCGGGCGAGGGGCTGTAATGGGGGACGGCCCATCGCGTGATCCGGGCGTCGATGAGGGAGGGCCTGCCGGAGGCGAGCGCTTCACGGAACGCCTTCTCGAACTCCTCCAGCGTCTCGACTCGGTGGCCCTCGGCGCCGCATGCCTGCGCGTACGCGGCGAAGTCGGGGTTCTGGAACTCGACGAGCCCCGTCTCCCCGTAGGTGACGAGCTGGAACAGTTTGATCAGCTTGAATTCCTGGTCGTCGAAGATGATCCAGATGACGGGGATGTCGTTCTCGACGGCGGTCATCAGCTCGAAACCGGACAACGAGTAGCACCCGTCACCGCACCCGACGACGACGGTCCGCTCCGGATGTGCGAGCTTCATGCCGATGGCGCCGTTGACATGGCCGGCCATCGGGCCGAAGGAACCGACCTTGCGGAAGTTCTGCCCCTCCTCCAGCTCGACGTAGTAGCTCAGCCAGGCGAGATGTGCTCCCGCGTCGGCGAGCAGAACACCTCCTGGGGGCAGCATCCTGCCGATCGTCTGGGCCAGCTCACCCGGGTGGATCTTTCCGGTCAGGTGCGTGATGTGACGGGCTTCGTAGTCCCGGCCGTCGACCTCGGCCGCCGGGACGTCGCCGACCCGTCCGTCGAGTGCCTCGTGGAGGGCGGCCACCCCGAGGCGGGCGTCGGAGAGCAGCGCGTAGTCGGGCCGGTAGGCCTTGCGGAACTCGGTCTCCGAGATGTTCACATGGACGAGCACCTTGTTCTCGAAGAGGTCTTCGCGGTAGTTGAAGGTGGCGTGCTGATTGAGGGAGTTGCCGACGCACAGAACGACATCGGCCTCGCGGAACGCCTTCCACGCGCTGGCGTGCCCGCTGTCCGCGAAGACGCCCACCGAGAGCGGGTGCCCCTCGGAGACGATGCCCTTGCCGTCCAGTGTGGTGAGCAGGGGGATCTGGAACCGTTCGATGAAGCGGCGGACCTCCGCTCCCGCTCCGCTGCGGATCGCGCCGAACCCGACGAGCGCCACGATGCGCTTGCGCCGTGCGAGGGCGTCGGCCAGCATCGAGGCGATCTCCTCCACACGGGCCGGATCCGGGACGACCGGGGCCACTTGGAGCCGGATGTGCCGGAAGCCCGTCACCTCGACACCGCGGTGGGTGAGGTCCTCGGGCACGTGGATGTGCACCGGCCCGGGCCTTCCCTCGAAGGCGATGTTGACGGCTTCCTCGAGCACGTCACACGTGTCGGCGGCATCGGTGAGCAAGAAGGACTTCTTCGTCGTGGCGGCGAACATGGCCCGGGAGTCGGGCGTCCCGTTCAGGCCCGAGGTCTCGTTCAGGGAGCCCCAGCCCTGCCATGCCCTGGAGGCGTATCCCGAGACCGCGAGGACGGGGTAGGAGTCGGACATCGCCACGGCCAGACCGGAGAACAGGTTGAATGCACCCGGCCCGGCCGTCGCGAAGCAGAATCCCAGTTCGTTCGTGTACATCGCGTGGCCGCACGCCATGAAGGACGCGGCCTGTTCATGCCGTGTGATGACCGGCCTGATCTGCTGAGAGTGCTTGAGCGCGAGCATCAGGCCGGCGGCGTTCTCTCCGGCACCGCCGAAAGCGGCCCGTACTCCGATGTCTTCCAGGCCCTTGACCATGGCCTCGTAAACCCTCATCGCCGTTCCCTCGTCCGCTCCCCCGCATTTGTTGTCGGACTGCGGTATCGACGCGGCACGTGGTGCGGCCGTGTCGGCGCAGTCACCCATGACGGAGCGCCTCGAGCGTCCCCGGATGCCGGGAATGACGCCTCGGGCGAGGAGCTGTGGTCGGTGTGGCCCACTGTGGCGGGAAGAAGCCTTCGCACGCGCCGGACAACTCTGCCGTGCGGGCTTCCGGAACCAGTTTGCCAGTACTCGACACATCCCGCTCCCGCACCTGCGGTGGGCCGTAGGAGTGGCGGGGCGGGCGTCACCGCTCACGGCGCCCGCAGAACCGGTGCGGCCGTTCCCTGCCCGGGCTCGAAGCGGACGCCACCCGTCTGCGTTGTTCCGCGTGCCGAGGCCACGCCTGTGGGTCAGGGTTGCCGTGTGTAACCCAGGTGCCCGCGGACCCGGTCCCGGGCAGCCGTGCAGCGTCACCGCGTCGTCCGCCGGCAACGCATCCGGACAGCGGGGCGCGCCCAGGCGAAGAGGCACACATGGCCGAGATCAGGCAGTACGAGCACTACGTGGGCGGCAACCCGGAGGCGGAACGACTCGTCTTCGAGCGGCTCGCCCGTGAGCTCATGCGGGTCCAGCTCAAGTCCAGGAAGCGCAGTGGCGCCGCCGACCTCGCGCGTACGTTCCACGCCAAGGCCGTTCTGGGCGTCGAGAACGCCCGTCTGACCTTCGCCCGCGACCTGCCCCCCGACCTGCGGACCGGCTTCGCCCAACCCGGTGCCCGGTACCCCGTCACCGTGCGGCTCTCCAATGCGAACGGCGCCCGCCAGCCTGACCACGCCCCCGATCTGCGGGGAGCCGCCCTGCGCATCGCGGCAGGAGCCGACGAGGCACACGACCTGCTGATGACGAGCCATCCGGTCTCGCACGCGCGCAACGCACGCGAGTTCGTCGAATTCGCGAAAGCCATGGCGGGCGCCGACTCGACACCGCGCAAGGCCCTCGCGCTGTTCGTCACCCTGCCGCTCGCGGTGGGATGGTCCACGGCCGCGCGCATGCGGCGCAACGTGCGTGCGGGTACGAGCCGTACGGTGCGCAGCCTGGCGCTGGAGACGTACTGGAGCCGCGGCGCCATCCTGTGGGGTGACGCCGGTCCGGTGCGCTATCAGCTGGGCCCCGCGGACGGCGCTCCGCCGGCCCCCGCCCCCTCCGGCACCGACCCCGATTTCCTGCAGCACGAACTCGCTCGTCGGCTGAAGGAGGCGGACGTCGTCTTCGAGCTGTACGTGCAGCGCTACGTGGATGCCCGCCGGACGCCCGTCGAAGACGGCGCGGCCGAGTGGAAGGTGGAGGACACGCCTCTGGTGCGGGTGGCAACGCTGACCGTCCCGCGCCATGACATTGGCTCCGCCGAGGCTCGCGCCGCAGCTGCACGGGTTGACGAGCTCGCCTTCAACCCGTGGAACACGACGGAGGAGTTCCGGCCCCTCGGAAACCTCAACCGTGCGCGCAAGGTCGCCTACGAAGCGAGCAGCGCCCACCGCCTGGGCCTCCGGTTCGCCGCCGTCGAGCCCCGGCGCAACACCGTACTGGGCGTGCCGTTGCGCGCCGCCTTCCGCGGCCTCAACCGGTTCGTCCCCTGGCACCGGCTGCCCACGAGCCTCGGTCTGCTGAACCTCCTGGCCTTTCGGCAGAAGCTGCGCCAGGACAACCTGGTCGACACCGAGATCCGCGAGGCTCCGCCCCGGACCCAGCCCGTACCCGATCCCATCGACGAAGACATGCGGCTCGCGCGGAGCTACGACGGCACCTACAACGACCTGTCCGCACCGAGGATGGGCGCTGTCGGGTCCGCCTTCGGCCGCAACCTCGCGCCGGTCTACCAGCCGGAGCTGTTCGACGTACCGAACCCGGTCACCGTCAGCCGGGAGCTGCTGCACCGCGACGTCTTCATCCCCGCACGCTCCCTCAACGTCCTGGCCGCCGCCTGGATCCAGTTCCAGGTGCACGACTGGGTCAACCACAAGCGCTACCCCACCGGCACGAAGAGCGTCGAGGTGCCGCTCCCTCCCGGTGTCACGTGGAAGAACACGCCGGGCGGACGTCCCGAGGGCGTCATGCGCTTCGCCGAGAACGAGGGGCTGCACCCGGCCGACGGCAACGGGCCGCCGACGCTGTTCGCCAACGCGGCGTCCCACTGGTGGGACGGCTCCGAAATCTACGGTGGCGACGAGGACACCGGAAGGTCGCTGCGCGAGCCGGGCGGCGGTGCGGCGCTGCGTCTGGAGGACGGCCACCTGCCGGCCGGGCCGGGCGGCCTCCCGCTCACCGGGTTCGCGGAGAGCTGGTGGTACGGCCTCAGCGCCTTGCAGACCCTCTTCGCCCGCGAGCACAACGCCGTGTGCGAGGCGCTGCGGCACGAGTACCCGAAGCTGACCGAGGACCGCGTCTACCACACGGCGCGACTGATCGTCTCGGCTCTCATCGCGAAGATCCACACCGTGGAGTGGACCCCCGCGATCCTCGCCACCGAAGTGATCGACGTCGGTCTGAAGACCAACTGGCAGGGTCCGCCGAACAAGTGGCTCGAGCAGCTGGGACTGTGGCTCTTCGAGGCGCATTCACTGACCGGCATCCCCGAGACCCTGCCGGACCACCATGCCGCTCCGTACTCGCTCACCGAGGACTTCGTCACCGTCTACCGCATGCACCCGCTGCTCCCCGACGACTTCGAGATCATGGACCACCGGCTCGGCGGGAGGCTGGACACCCTCGGCTTCAACGACGTGCAGGGCCCGGCCGCGGAGGCGCTCATCCGCTCCACCGGGCTGGCCAATTCCCTGTACTCGCTCGGCATCGCTCATCCCGGCGCGATCACCCTGCACAACTATCCCCACGCCCTGCGGGCGTTCGAGCGGGACGGGGAGATCATCGACCTGTCCGTCGTCGACCTGGCACGCACCCGGCGCCGCGGTGTGCCGCGCTACAACGACTTCCGGGCCGGTCTGCACAAGCCGCGCGTGCGGCGGTTCGAGGACGTGTCCAGCGACGCGGAGACGGTCGCACGCCTGAAGGAGGTCTACCGCGATGTCGATCGGATCGACACCATGGTGGGCCTCTTCGCCGAGAACCCGCCGCAGGGCTTCGGCTTCAGCGACACCGCCTTCCGCATCTTCATCCTGATGGCGACCCGCCGTTTGCAGAGCGACCGCTTCCTCACGATCGACTTCAGGCCCGAGGTGTACACCCCCTTGGGCATCGACTGGATCGAGCGCAACGGCATGGCCGGCGTGGTGGTGCGGCACTGCCCCGAACTGGCGGCCCTCCTGCCGCGCACGGCCACCCCGTTCGCGCCCTGGCGCCCGGCTACGGCGAAGAAGGGTGAGGGCGGTCGCGGTTGAGGACTGCTCGTCCTCCCGCCGCAGAGCCATCGGCAGTGGCTCGCCGAGCACACCGACGGACCCGCCGGCTTCCACCGGCGGGTCCGTCGGCTCCCGGGCGGCCGTGCCGCAGCCGGTGTCAGATCGTGAACGGCTTCTGCCTGAGGAAGCCGTCCGCCGGGCTGCCCGTCGTGTAGAAGTTCGGGCTCTGGATGGCGGGCATGCGCTTTTGGATGTCGCGGTGGAAGGTGCGGTAGTCGCCCTGGAAGGCGCCCTTCCCCCACACCTTGAGAAGGTTCGCGGTGAACAGTCCGTTCACGTTTCCGTCGGACGCCACCTGGTTGTCCTGGCAGGCGCCGATGAGCACGGCGCCGGGCGCCGTGCTGTGGCCGTCTTCGTTCTTGAGCTCGCGTTGGAGTCCCTCGTAGAACGCCCGGTCCCGGGCGAAGATCTCCTGCTGCTTGAGCAGCGGCATCAGCCGGGACGCCGCCTCCACCTGGCCCGGGTCGCGGGTCTGGAACTGCGACTCCAGTGCCTCCGGGGTGAGCAGCCCCTGGAGGGACTCGATGGCGCTGCCGCTGTGGCAGCAGTCGAGCAGGGCGAAGATCCTGACTCCCTCCTCGAACCGCCGGAACTCCCTGTACAACTCGTCGTCGATGAACTGGCGGTCGAAGAACACCAGCGTCTCGTCCAGCCGGTCGGGCTCGTCGTCCGATCCGACGTTGTCCATCTGGCCGCCGTGGCCCGAGTAGGTGAAGAGCAGGATGTCCCCGTTCTTGAGCCGTCCGGCCGCCTTGCGCAGTTCCCCGGTGATGTTCTCCACCGTGCCGTCGTCGGTCAGGATCACGGTGTCGTCGAACCCGCCGGCGCGGGCCACCGCCGCCATGTCGCGGGCGTCGTTCTCGCAGGCCAGGAGCTTGCCGTCCCAGCCGTCGTACGCGGCGGGATCGACCTTGTTCAGACCGATGTGGAGGGACAGGCCAGTGGGCACGGGTACTCCTCGGGGGCGTGGCGGGCAGGTGGGGTCGACAGCATGGGTTCCGCGGAGGACGCCGCCTGAACCGGGGCGTGGGGGACGCCGCCCGATCGGGCCTGCCGGGGGGAGCCGCTTTCGGGTGACCCGTGACATCGGACCGTAAACGATCACTTGCGCACGGTATTGCTACGATATGAACGCAATCGACACACCGCCGGACCGGGCTGCGGGCGCCGAAGCACCGCAGGGCTCCCTCGCCGATCGCACCGGCTACGACGAGTCCTTCCTCGGCGCCGTCGTCCCGCTCCCCCTCCCGACCGCGGCCGGGATCAAGACCGTGGTCCTGCCGTACACCCACTTCACCGTCGTCCTGCGCCCCGATCGCAGGCTGGCCGCCTCCACCGCCGTCTGCATCGACGGCGAGCGGCTCATGGAGGACGTGCCCCGTGACGACGCCTGGGTGTTCGACCCCCGCGTACCGGAGGCCCAGCAGGCCGGCAACGACATCTACCGCGACAACTCCCTCGACCGGGGGCACCTGGTCCGCCGCCTGGACCCGGTCTGGGGTGTCGCGGGCGAGGCCCACCGCGCGAACGCGGACACCTTCCACTTCACCAACGCGGCCCCGCAGCAGGACGTCTTCAACCAGGGCAAGGAGCTGTGGCAGGGGCTGGAGAACCATCTGCTGGACCACGCGGCCCGGTTCGACCGCAAGCTGTCCGTCTTCACCGGTCCCGTCCTGCACGAATCCGACCCGCCCTACCGGGGCATCCAGGTGCCGCTGCGGTTCTGGAAGGTGGCCGCCTTCGTCCAGGGCGGCCGGCTGGCCTCGACCGGGTACATCCTCGACCAGAGCCCGGACCTCAGCCGGGACCGCGAGCGGGCGATGGCGGGGGCCGGGCCCGGCGATCCGCCGCCGCTCGGCCCGTTCCGCACGTTCCAGGTGCCGGTCGCCGACATCGTCGAGCTCACCGGCCTCGGCTTCGGCCCGCTGCCGGCCGCCGACCTCATGCCCGCCACCCGCGCACCCGCGGACCGCTGGAAGCGTCTGGAGAGCTTCGAAGACGTGGTC
The DNA here is from genome assembly GCF_035989885.1 of Streptomyces sp. NBC_01232. Classification (GTDB taxonomy): domain Bacteria; phylum Actinomycetota; class Actinomycetes; order Streptomycetales; family Streptomycetaceae; genus Streptomyces. Next base: position 7,229,375 of record NZ_CP108518.1, on the reverse strand, counting down.
CTGGGCGACTGAGATGGGCGACGCCACCGTCGTCTACATCCACGGCAACGGGAACAAGGTCCGCAAGGAACTGCTCAAGTCCCAGTGGGACGAGGCGCTGTTCGGCACGGACATGGGCGCGGCGTCGCGGATGGCCTACTGGGCGCCGGTCCGGTACGCCGCCCCCCTGCCCGACGACGGGCCGGACCCCCTGTCCGACGGCCCGCCGCCCGTCCGGGAGTTCCCGGACGGGCGGGTGCCACGGACCCCGGAGGAGTTCATCGAGCACACGCTCCGCGAGGCGCGCCGGAAGGCAGGTCCCGGGCCCGGGAGACCGTCGGCCCGGGCCGGGGACGAAAAACTGGCGCACTGGCTGGCGAAGATGACGTACTCGGCGGAGACCCTCGGCCGGGCCGAGGACGCGGTGCCCGCACCGGCCTCGTCGGACCCCGCCAAGGCGCTTCCTCTCCCCCAGTTCCTGCGCACGCGCCTCTTCGAGCGGCTCGTGAAGGCCACCTTCGAGGACGTGTACGCGTACTTCTTCGGCGGAGTCGGCGAGGCGATGCGCGAGGTGGTCCGCGGCGAGCTGGCCGGTGTCGGCGACGGGCCGCTCGTCGTGCTGGGGCACAGCCTCGGCACGGTCATCGCCTACGAAGTGCTCCGCGAGGAGCGACGGGACGTCAGCCTGCTCGTCAGTGCGGGAGCTCCTCTCGGCATCACCGAGGTCCAGGACCTGCTCGCGCTCCCGACGGCGGTCCCGGCGGGTGTGGCGGCCTGGTGCAATGTCTCCGACCTGCGGGACCTGGTCGCCCTCGACCACTGGCTGCGGCCCGAGTACGGACCGCCCGGCCTCGTCACGGACCATCTGGTCACGAACGACAGCGACAACCATCACGGCATCGCCCCGTACCTGCGCAGTGCGCCCGTCCGGAAGGAGGTGGGCGCGCTGTTCGACCGCGTTGCGACGGACCGGGCCGAGTGAAACCATTGCAGGTATCAGGCAGTCCGTCTCCCACGCCGCTCCGGCGGCCTGTGCAGGTGCGGTATGTCTCCCAAGGACACCGAATGGGGACTCGTCACCGAAATGGTGCGAGACTACGTCTTCGATACCGGCGAACCGCGACCCAAGCTGGTCCAGCACGGATTCTCGCCCGAGTTCGTGAGCAGAATCCCATTCAATTACGTGAGCAACGACAATTCGGTCGCCCTGGTCGAGGCAGTGCGGAACAGCGGCATCGAAGTCCAACTCCTGCTGCTCAGCATGCTCGCTCAGGACGGCAGGCTCAGCTCCCTCCCGGTCGGGAATGAGGCCATGCGCCTCAAGCGCGAGCTGGAGGAGGCCGCGCGGCTGCACCTCTCGACCCAGGACTTCTTCCTCAGCAGTGTTCTCGGCAACGGCGCTGACATGTTCATCGACCGGGTGGACTTCAGGAAGCGGCTCCGCGAATTCTTCGAGAATCCCGACAAGACGGTTCTGGTGGTGGACGGAGAGCCGGACAGCGGGCGCTCCTACAGCTACAAACTGATCCGGCACATAGGCGAGCACTGCAATTTCCGCCCGGTGCGGGTGACGCTGAACCGGACGTCCACCGCCGAGCAGGTCGTCCAGCGGCTCACCGAGTCCGTCGCGGACCCGCAGGCGGACCCACCGGCCCTCTCGAACACGGTTCTCTCGCCGTTGAATTCGACACAATTGAACGATCCACTACCCGAGATCGATGCGGCGGTGCACCGCGTCGTCAGGCAGGCCACGACCGCGTCCGGGCCGTACTGGCTGGTGCTGGACGACTGCGACAAGCTCGACGTCAATTCGGATGTCTGGGACTGCATCGGAAAGCTGGCCCTGACCATCTACAACCAGAGGCCGGAGCCGCCGGACGTACCGCCCCGGCTGGTTCTGCTCGGGTACTCGCCGACGATGCGCCAGCTCCCGTACGAGATCCGCAAGAACGAGGTCCGGGACACCGCCCGGATGTTCGGCCCCGACGATCTGCGGGAGTTCTTCCGGCAGTTCTTCACGGAGTCCTCGAAGCTGCCGGACACGCAGCGGATCGCCGGCCTCGTGGAGACGACCGTACCCGCCGTCCTCCAGGCGGGTGAGGCCTCCGGACCGGACAGCTACATGCGCAGGGTCTGCACGGCGGCGGCGGAGTCGGTCCGCCTCTACGGCGGGCTCGCACCCGGCGAGGACTTCGGTGCGCGCCTGAGCGAGCGGCTGCTCGCCGCGGTGGCCGCCCCCGGCCTCGCAGACCTCTCGGACCTGCACAGGGCCTACCGGGAGGCGGCGTCCCTGCTGAGCCGCTTCGACCCGGCGCGGCTGAAGCTGCCCGGCGAGAAGAAGCCCTCCGGGGCGGCCGGCGTGGAGCTGCTGCGCGACTGCCGGGCCGTCGGCACGCGCGACACCTTCACCTGGGTGCTCAAGCCGGGGGCTCGCGACACGGCGCTGCACGGCTTCGCCGGTCCGGATGCGGCCCGCCTCGCTCTGCTGGCCAATCTGGAGCAGTTCCCTCCCGGCCCGGGCCCGGAACACATCGCGCTGGCCTACCTCGACGGCACGCCCCCGGACCTCGCCCACCAGAGCCTGGACGAGCTGCCGCACACGCTGCAGGCGGTGTTGTGGCTCGCGCAGATTCCGGGCATCACCGGTATCCCCCCGAGTGGAGAGGTCCAGCAGCTACTGGACCGGGCGCGGCTGATGCAGCCCATCGAACGACTCGCACGCAGCGCCTTCCACGGGCGCGCCCAGGAACTCTCCCGGCTGCGCGCCTACATCGGACTGCCCACGCCGTTGCAGGACGAGTTCACCCGGGCGGTCGGCAGTGGCACGAAACGGCCGGTGCTGATCCACGGGATGAGCGGCGTCGGCAAGAGCACGCTGCTCACGACGTTCCTCCGGGACAGCCTGCGCGACTTCCCGACCCCGTTCCCCTTCGCCTACGTCGACTTCGCACGGCCCACCCTCTCGGTCCACGAACCGGCCACCCTGATCGCGGAGATGGCCCGGCAGCTCAGCGTCCAGTTCCCCGACCACCACGCCGATTTCGATACCCTGGCGCGTGCGTGCGAGGAGACCGTCGGCCTCCACCGGGCCGAAGAGGACACGGTCGACGAGCTCTACGAACTCGCCACCACCCGGGCGACGATGGCGCGGCTCTCCCAGTCGGGCGTGCACGCCCTGTCCGCCGCGCGCGAGGGCATGCTGGCGGCCCGGCTCGCGACGCTCGTCGTCCAGGCGGTGGGAGTACCCGCGGCCGAGCAGCCACCCCTCGTGCTCGTGATCGACTCCTTCGAGGAGGCCATGTACCGCGGCTCCCCGGAGCTCGGCCGCATGTGGGGCATCTGGTCGGCACTCCAGAAGGTGCACCCTCGGCTGCGGACCGTCGTCGCCGGGCGGCTGCTGAAGCAGCATCCGGCCCGGCTGGTGGAGCCCCTGCCCATTGAGCTGACCGACCTCGACCCGGAAGCCTCCAGGGCCCTGCTGGCCTCCTGCGGGGTGAGCGACGAACGGCTCGCGGAGAAGCTCGCCGAACGCGTGGGCGGGAATCCCCTGAGCCTGAGACTGGCGGCTCGGGCAGCCGGCCAGGAGGGCGACCGGGCCGAGTCGCTGAACGAGCTGATCGAGAGCCTGCCCCGGCGCCGCCGGCACTTCTTCCACAAGGTCGACCAGATGCTCGTCCAGGGGATCCTGTACGAGCGGATCCTGAGCCGCATCGGTGAGGAGGACGTGCGCACCCTGGCCCAGGCCGGAATGGCGCTGCGGACCATCACCCCCGGACTGATCCGGGAGGTCCTCGCGGAGCCGTGCGGACTGACGGTCGACTCCGACCCGGAGGCGGAGCGCCTCTTCGGGCTGTACTCCCGGCTCTACCAGGTGGAATCCGCGGGTCCGGGGAGTGTGCGGCACCGGGCCGATCTGCGGGCCATCATGCTGCGGCTGGCCGACCGTGCCCGTCCGGACATGATGCGGACGGTCGGGCAGCGGGCCGTCCTGTACTACGCGGCACGCGAAGGTCTGGAATCGCGGGCGGAGGAGATCTACCACCGGCTGCGGTTGAACGAGAGCCCGCGCGAGGTGGAGCTGCGCTGGCTGCCCGGTGTCGAGCGGTTCCTCGCCGGGGCCGACCAGGACATGGCGGGACGGTCCGCCGCGTACCTCGCCGGGCGCGTCGGCGGCCACACCCCCGACGAGGTGATGGCGAGGGCGGACCAGGAGGACTGGGAACGCATCGCCGCCCGCGAGGTGGAGGACCTGCTCTCGCAGGGGTACACCGACGCGGCCGCGGCCCGCCTCGAGGAGCGGCGCCCGTGGACCTCGGGCAGCCCGTTGCACCCGCTGTGGGTCGAGACCCTGGACCGGCTCGGCCGTCGTACCGAAGCCCGGGCAGCCGCCGACGCGGCCGTGGCCCGCGCCGAGGAGGACGGCTTCCCAGGACTGCAGCTGGAGCTGCTGCTCCTCTCGGCGCGGCTGGCCGAGGCGGAGGGCGACCTCACCGAGGCCTACGACGACCTCGCCGAGGCCGAGGAGGCCGCGACGGGCCTGGGCAAGGACTTCGAGGCACTGGGCGCCCTGCTGACCCGTGCACAGCTGGCGCCGGGCACCGAGGACAACGACCAGGAGGTCGGGAGCAGGCTCGCCGAACGACTGCGGCAGCTGCCCGACGCGGAGCTCGTACGGCAGCCCGCCCTGGTGCGTGCCGCGGTCGCCGAGGTCTCACGCGACCACCCGGGGATCCTGGAGCACGCGTTGGACGTCCTGGGCCTGCCCGAGACCGAGGACGGGGTCCTGGACGTGCTCGGCGAATCGATCGCCCGCGTGGTGGCCGTGCGGCCCGAGCTGCGGACCTCGCTGTGCCGCCTTCTGCAGGACTCCGCCGGCCCGCCCGACCCGAGGTCCACGACCGGGCCCACCCACCAGGGAGTGCAGGGCCTGCTGCGCAAGGCGCGCCGGCTCGGGACGCTCAACCTGCTCGCCAGGCGCCTCCTGTCTCTCGACGACCGGAGCGGCGAGCTCGTCGCGGGCGTGGCGGCCGTGATGGGCGCCGGTGCCGTCGCCCCCGGCCGGGCCGTACCGACAGGCCCGCGGCCGGTCGCGTCGGAGCCGGGCGAGGCGGACCCCTCAGCAGAGGGCCCAGCCGAAGGGAACGGCCACAGAGCGGCCTGACCGACCATGAGCGACACGTATCTCTCCCAGGACGACGTGAGACTGCTGCGGGACACAGCGGTGGAGACAGAGCTCGCGGACCCGGGACGGCGGAGTCTGCTGTTCGCGGGAATCCTCCCGAAGTACCGCGGCTCGCTGCCGGTCCTCGCCGCGCCCGGCCAGCAGATCCACTCGGACCTCAACGAGATGAACCGGGTGGAGCGGCTGATCGACGGCACCGTGCCCCTGGCCATCTGGCTCCGCAACGCCACTGACCAACTCACCGACGCCGCCGCCCGCGACGTGTTCCTCAAGGCACTCGACCGAGTGACGCGCGACGCGGCCGGTGAGCCCGATGTGGCACCGGACGTCCCCACCGGGGAGACCAAGGAAGAGATCGTCTTCCAGGACGACACGGTGCCCTTCGACTTCCTGAGCGGCGGAGCGCTGGCGGGGTCCTCGGTCGCCCGTATCAAGGTGCTGCCCTACCAGGGAGGCGCCCTGCTCCAGCCGGTGGCGCTGCCCCACAACGGCACGGGCTGGCTCATCACCGGCGACCTGCTCGTCACCAACCACCACGTGGTCAACGCCCGCAAGCGCACCAACGGCCAGCAGCAGGTGGTGGACCCGGCGGACCTGCAGCTCCAGGCCCAGGGATCACGTTCCCGGTTCGACTACCTGAGCGAGGACGACGCGGACGTCGAGGAGCAGCAGGCGAGCGAGCTCGTGGCCTGGGACGAAGAGCTCGACTACGCCGTACTGCGCCTGGCCGGGGCGCCGGTCAGGCCCTTCCTCCGTGTCGCCACCGCTCCGCTGACCGTGGCCAAGGACATGCCGGTGGCGCTCAACATCATTCAGCACCCGGGTGGAGAGCCGAAGCGGATCGCGCTGCGCAACAACCTCGCCTTCGAAGCAGACGAGCGGGACGTGCGCTACTTCACCGACACCCGGGGCGGCTCCTCCGGCTCGCCGGTGCTGACGGACGACTGGACGGTGGTTGCCCTGCACCGAGGCACGCGCCGCGTCACGGACGTCAGTTTCCAGGGCAAGAGCACGGCGTTCGTGAACGTCGGAACGCAACTGAGCGCCATCATGCAGCACCTGCGGGAGCACAGCCCCAAGATCCACGACGAGATCGCTGCGGCCCAGTCACGCTGACGCCACGGCCACGACCACGGGAGGTGTGAGATGCGCGCTGGATCACCGGTGGCGACCGGGCCCGAGCAGGTCTTCCAGGAGGACCTGCTGGAAGTGGCCGCACGCGTGCGCAAGGGGCTGGACGCTGAGATCCTCGAGTCCGCCGAGGACCTTCCGCGCGAGGAGGAGGCTGCCGCGCAGATCGGCCGCGCCGCCCTGGAGGAGCGGGCCAGGGTGCTGGAGGCCGGGGTGCGCGGGCTGGAGAAGCTCGCCGCGGGCCGCGCCGGCGATGTCGATGAGGACGAGTACTTCGGGGTGGAGGCGATCGTCCTGCTCGAAGGCCGCCCGGCGATCCTGGTCCAGGGTCAGGACTTCGTCTCCCAGCCGGGCGACTGGGCCCTGCTGGACGGACAGCGGCCGAGCATCCGGAAGTCGATCGAGCGGGTCGGCCGGGTGGAGGTCTCCGGGCACGCGGAACTGGACTGGCTGGGCACGGGCTTCCTGGTCTCGCCTTTCGCCGTGATGACCAACCGCCACGTCGCGGCCGAGTTCAGCCGGGCGGACGGCAACGGCGGGTTCACCTTCCGCCAGGGCATGGGTGCGCGCATCGACACCGCTGAGGAACTCGGCACGCCCGCCACAGACGGATCGTTCGAGTTCGAGGTCACCGAGATCATCGGCATCCACCGCGACGTCGACATGGCACTGCTCAGAGTGTCCCCGCGAGCCGACGGCGGCGGGCCGCTGCCGGCGCCGCTGCCGGTCGCGGCCGACGCTCCGCCGGACCTGCCGGGCCGGCCCGTGTACGTGGTCGGCTATCCGGCGGCGGACGGCCGCCGCAACGAGCCGGAGGCCATGAAACGCATCTTCATGGACATCTACAACGTGAAGCGGCTCCAGCCGGGCACGGCGACGGCGCTGGTCCCGGACGGGCCCGGGTTCACGATGACGCACGACTGTTCCACGCTCGGCGGCAACAGCGGATCCCCGGTCTTCGACCTGGCCGACCACCGGGTGCTCGGCCTGCACTTCGGCGGCCGGTTCAGGTCGGGCAACTTCGCCGTGCCGCTGTTCCAGCTGACGGACGACCCACTGCTGGAGCGTGCGGAAGTCAACTGGGTGTAGGGCGTCCGGAGTCCGACCGCCCACCTCGGCCCGGCCCGCGGTGCCTTTGCCGAAGGCCGGCCGGAAGCCCCTCCGGGCCCCGGTCGCATCATCGCTGCACCGGCTCAACCGTTGGTCCCTTTATTCAGGAGGTGCACCATGAGCAGGACCTCACGACTCGACTGCATCATCCCCCCGTACCTTCTCGAGAAGCTCTTGGAGAGCGAGGACAGTGAGGTGCGCCGAGCCGCCTTGGACACCATGCTGACCACTGCGCGTCTGCGGGGTGAGCGAGCGGTCCGGTCGTCCTTCACCGGTGCGGCTGCCCCCGACAACGGCCGGCGTACCGTCTTCGACTGCGAGCAGGGGAGCCTGCTCCGCGCCGCCGTCCTGGCCAGGCCGGAAGACGGACCGGCGTCCGTGGACGAGCCCGTCAACCAGGCGTTCGACGGACTCGGTCTGACGCGCGATTTCTACAGGGAAGTGTTCCAGCGCAATTCGATCGACGGCCGGGGGATGCGCCTGGACGGGTACGTTCACTTCGGCAGGAAGTACAACAACGCGTTCTGGGACGGGCGGCAGATGGTCTTCGGCGACGGGGACGGAAAGCTGTTCGGCAACCTCACCGGATCCCTCGACGTGATCGCCCACGAGCTGACGCACGGAGTGACCGAGCACACCTCGGGATTCGAATACCACAATCAGTCCGGGGCGCTGAACGAGTCGGTCTCGGATGTCTTCGGGTCGCTGGTCAAGCAGTGGTCGCTCAAGCAGTCGGCCGAGGAGGCGGACTGGCTCATCGGGGCTGATGTGTGGACCCCGGGAATCGATGCCGACGCCCTGCGATCGATGAAGGCTCCGGGTCACGCATACAACAATGCGCTGTTCGGCAGGGACCCCCAGCCCGACCGTATGAGCAAGTTCATGCACCTGCCTGACACGGAGCAGGGCGACAACGGCGGAGTGCACATCAACTCCGGCATTCCGAACAAGGCGTTCTTCCTGACGGCTGTCGGCATCGGCGGATTCTCATGGGAGGCTGCCGGGCTCATCTGGTACGAATCGCTCAAGGCATCCGGCGTCGAGGCCCAGTTCCAGGATTTCGCCCGCACCACATTCCACAAGGCCGGGGAACTGTTCGGCGTCGGAAGCGCCGAACAGTCGGCCGTGCTGGCGGCGTGGCAGGAGGTGGAAGTCCCTGTCCCGGGCGTCCCGACCGGACTCGTCCGGGCACGGAGCACTGCGTCCAACGGGCACGGCGGCGCGGGACGACAGGACGACCTGGCAGCCCTGACCAGGCAAATCGGGGAACTGAACGCCAAAATGACAAGGCTTGCCAAGGATGTGAACGCGCTGACCGGCCATGACTCCGATCTGGCGCGCCCGCGGCCCTGACGCATCCCGTACGGCGTCCGCTCTCTGCAGCGGACGCCGTGGACGGGACCGCGGTCGTGCGTGCGTCATGACGCTCTGGCCCGCTGGGTGACCACGATGCACGCGAGGATGACGACGGCGGTGACGGGGGCGGCCGGGCCGAGGGGCTCGCCGAGCAGGAGCACGGCCCAGACGAGCGTCAGCAGCGGCTGGGCCAGCTGGAGCTGACTCGCTCGCGGTACCCCGATCCGGCCCATGCCCTGGTACCAGAGGACGAAGGCACCGAACTGCGAGACACCGGCGATGTACGCCATGCCGAGCACGGCCTTCGCCGTGAGGTGCACCGGCTCATGCGGGAACGCCCAGGCGGACACGGCCAGATTGACGGGTGCGGCGAGCACGACGCCCCAGGCGATGACGCGCCATCCCGGCATGTGCGCCGACAGCCGTCCCCCTTCGGCATAGCCCGCCGCGCAGACGAGGAGGGCTCCGAAGAGGAAGAGGTCCGCGATCGTCGGCCGCCCTTGGTTCCGGGACAGCGTGAAGGCGATGACGGCGAGCGCACCGGTCCCGGCCGCGGCCCAGAACGTCCTCGAGGGGCGACGTCCTGTGCGGAGCGCGGAGATCGTCGCCGTCGCCATCGGCAGCACGCCGATGACGATCGCCGAATGAGCCGTGGACGACGTCTGCAGGGCGAGTGTGGTGAGCAGCGGAAACCCGACCCCGCATCCGCCGGCGACGATGACGAGTGCGGGCCGGTCGGCTCGTGCGGGGACCGGCGCCCGCGTCCACAGGAGAGCCGCCGCCGCGATGACGGCGGCTATGACCCCGCGGACTCCCGTGGCGCTCCAGGGGCCGAACCCGTCGAGCGCCCAGACCGTTCCCGGGAAGCTGAAGGAGAAGCTCGCGACGCCGAGTGCGGCGAGCAGCGTTCCGTTCGAGAGTGGCGAAACGCGCGGTAACGCGATCGCACTGCGCTGTGCATCCATTGTTCCAATATCAGTTCGAATGACCGGACGGATTGATGTCGCTCAGCTCATGGCGAGGTCCACGATGCGCTCGATCAGCTCGCCGTACGTCCATCCGGCTCCGGATGCCGCGAGCGGCAGCAGGCTCGTTGCCGTCAGGCCCGGGAGTGCGTTGACCTCCAGGCACATCGGCTCACCCGCGGCATCGCAGCGGAAGTCGGTGCGCGAGTAGGCGTGGGCGCCGAAGCCCAGGGCCTCGTGCGCTCGCAGGGCCAGCTCCTGCAGCCGCGCAGCGAAGTCCGCCGGGATCCGGGCCGGGCACACCTCGCTCACCCCTTCGGTCTGGTACTTGGCCGTGTAGTCGAACAGCGGCGAACTCAGCTCGATCTCGACGACGGGGAGCGCCCGGTCCCCTACCACCGCAACGGTGAACTCCCGGCCCGGCAGGTACGGCTCCACCAGGAGCTCGACCCCGCCGGAGCCGGTCTCGGCGGCAACCCGCTCCAGTTCCGCGAGGGAGTCGACCCGGTGTACCGACACGCTCGACCCGTCCGCGACGGGCTTGGTCACCACCGGGCCGGCAGCCAGGAGCCGCCGCACGGCCTGCGGTACCCCTTCGATGCCGGGCTGCCACTGGGCGCGCTCGGCCACGGGCAGCCCCGCGGCGCCCAGCGCCGCCTGCCCCCGGCCCTTGTGCCAGGCCGCCGTGCACGCCGTGCTGTCGGCGCCGGTGAAGCGGATGCCTTCCTCACGGAGACGTTCCTGCAGGAGCCCGTCCTCGCCCCAACCGCCGTGCAGGGCGAGGAACACGAGATCGGCGTCACGCAGGAGGCCGAGGACCGGTCCTGCGGTCAGAGCGCCTTCCATGCGCTGCTGCAGCAGCAGCCTGCCGAGGCCCGAGGGCGGCTCCTTTCCGACCGCGAACTCGTCCACCACGTCACCGAAGTGCAGCGGCCCTGCCAGGACCGGCGTCTCGGCGGCCGGGTCGACCAGCACCACCTCGTGGCCGCGCTCCAGCAGAGCCCGCGCGACGGCGCCTCCCGAGGCGAGCGAGACGTCTCGTTCCGAGCTCTCTCCACCACACAGGATCACGATCCGCATGCCCGGCTTGTGCGCCACTCCTGCAGCCTTTCGTCCACGCCACCGGGCCGCAGCCCGGTCGGTCACGTGCAATTCAGAGGGATTGTTGTGTTCGGCCTTCACTTGAGCCGCTCGGCCAGGGCCTGTGCGAAGCGCAGCGCGCCGCCTTCGCTGAAGGTGAGGTTGAGAGAGGGCTCGCACAGTTCCATTTCCAGCACCATGGGAGTGCCGTCCGCCGCGCGGACGAGGTCGACCCGGCCGCAGACCAGGGGGCGGTCGAGGCCCAGGTGCGCCACCGAGGCGGCCAGTGCGGCTGCGGCAACCGCGCGTTCGTCCTGGTCGGCGGCACGCGCCTGGCGGAAGTCGAGCGTCGGCACGTGCACCGTGCCGTCCTGCATGAGCATGGCGCCCTTGTGGATGGCATGGCTGTAGACGCCGTCGAAGAACGTCAGGTCGGTTTCGCCGTGCCGGTCCACGGACTCCACATAGGGCTGGAGGATGACGTGGCTGCCGTTGGCGTGCAGCCGGACGATGTGGCGGGCGGCCTCGTCCTCCAGCGACCTGGCGTAGCGCTGGACGTCCTTCGAGTAGCAGCCGTCGGTCGGCTTGATGACGAATTCACCGGCCTGCGGGTGGGCGGCGAGGAAGTTGCGCACCGCCGGCAGGGCTGCTGCGCCCGGCTCGACGATCGTGGTCGCAATGACCGGTACCCCGTGCGCGGCGAGATCTGCCAGGTAGCGCTTGTCGAGGGCCCAGCGCACCAGCGGCATGGGAGTGATGAGTCGTGTCACGCCCGATATGCGCTCGCAGAAGGCAAGGAATTCGGCCTTCCGTTCCGCCCACGTCCAGGGGGAGCGGAACACGACGGCTTCGAAACGCGACCAGTCGACGGTCTCGTCCTCCCAGGAGCACACCTCGGTGGTGATGCCGACCGTTTCGCAGGCCTCCAGCAAGGGGGGCATGTCGTAGTCGATGGGAAGGCTGACGACGTCGGTGACCAAGGCAAGGGTGCCCATGAGGCTCGTCCAATACTGGGGAAGGTGGGTTTCGTCGGCTGTCGGAGGGGGCGGGGCTGCGCGCCTACCAGGGGACGGTGTTCCCCATGTGCACGTAGCTACCGGTGGGGCCGTCGTCATCGAGGAGAGCCATACCGACGCTCGTTGCCGCACCCTCGGGGATTTCCAGGTCGCCGGCGCCTTCGTTCATGTCCGTCCTGGTGTATCCGGGATGAACGGCGTTCACCTTGATCGTCGTCTCACGCAGTTCGTAGGCGAGGTGGACGGTCCAGGAGTTCAGCGCGCTCTTGGACGCGCTGTACGCCGGCAGCGACTTGAACATGGGGCTGTAGGCGTACGATCCGGGGTCGCTGTGCGTGGTGAGGGAGGCGAGCAGGCTGGAGACGTTGACGATGCGGCCCGCTGCCGACTTCCGTATCAGTGGCAGGAAGGCGGTGGTCGCCTCGACGACACCGAACAGATTGGTGTCGAACGTCTCGCGCCACTGGCGCAGCGGCTGCTCGGACGGCTGCCTGCCGTACTCCTCGAGACGGATTCCCGCGTTGTTGACCAGAATGTCGAGGTGGCCGAGCCTGGCCTCCAGCTCGGCAGCTGCGCCGGCGATGCTGCCCGTGCTGGTGATGTCCAGCGCCAGGGGTTCGACGTTCAGGCCGGCGCTCCGCAAGGCGGTCGCCGCTTCGACGACCGCGTCGGGCTTGCGTCCGCTGAGGACCACCCGGACGCCCTTCTCGGCGAGCTGACGTGCAATTTCAAGGCCGATGCCACGATTCGCACCGGTGACGAGGGCGATTTTGGGGGACTGCCCGGACAAGTCGGACTCTCCATCTCAGGAAGTACGGAAGATTACGGACCCGCGCAGGGGTCCGTGTCAGGAAACGATCGCCAGGAACTTGGCCACCGGCGGACCGAAGCGGTCGAGGTCGACGAGGAAGGCGTCGTGGCCGGCCGGGGACTCCACCGCGAGGAACTCGACATCGGCACCGCCGGAAGCGAGCCCCTCGGCGATCTCCAGCTGCTGCTGCACCGGGAACAGGAGGTCGGTCTGCGAGCCCATCACCAGTGCCTTCTCGATGCGCATCCGCGACAGCGCCTCGTCGGCGGTTCCTCCGTGGGAGTCACCGAGATCGAACTGGTCCATGGAGTGGCTGAGGTAGAGGTAGCTGTTGGGATCGAAGCAGTCCGAGAAGCGCTGGGCGTGGAATTCCAGGTAGCTCTCGACCTCGAATTCCAGGCCGAAGGCTCCCTCCTGTGCCCGGCGCTGCGCGCTCACTCGGGTCCGGCCGAATCTGCTCTCCCATTCCTGGGCCGAGCGATAGGTCATCATGCCCAGCTTGCGGGCGGTGAGCATGCCCCGCCGGGGGTAGTTCTCCTCGTCGTAGCGTCCTCGCCGCCACTGCGGATCGGACCGGATCGCCTCGCGCTGCAGCGAGCGGACCGCGATCGAGAACGGCAGCGAGTGCACCGCTCCGGAGAGACTGATGTGGGTGCGCGCCAGCCCGGGGTGCCGGGAGAGCAGGGCGAGCGCACTCATACCGCCCATGGATGCGCCCACCACGCAGGCCAGGCGGGTGATGCCGAGCGCACGTACGGTGTGCGCCGCGGCGTCGGCGATGTCCTCGATCGAGAGCTCCGGAAAGGCGAGGCGGTAGGGCTCGCCGGTGCGCGGATCGATCGAGGCCGGGCCGGTGGAACCCTTGCAGCTGCCCAGGGAATTGACGCAGATCACGTGCCAGAGATCAGTGTCGACGGGCAGTCCGGGGCCCACCATGGCCTCCCACCAGCCGGGGGTGGGATCCTCCGCGTGCGAGGCCGCGTGAGCGTCGGGTGAGAGGCCCGTGAGAAGGAGGATGCCGTTGTCGCGCGCCGCGTTGAGCCGGCCGAACGTCTCGTAGGCGATGCGTGCCCCTTGCAGCGTGCCGCCGCGTTTCATCGAGAAGCCGGCAGGCAGGTCGACGTAGCGGGAGGCCGGTGGGATGAATTCCCTCATGCGCCTGCTCCCGTCGTGCTAGTTGGCGGAACCGGCGTCGAGGGAGGCCAGCCATGCGTCGTCCGATCCTTCGTTCACGCCGTCGAACAGGAAGGTCGACAGGTAACGCTCGCCGGTGTCCGGCAGCATGGCGAGCAGGACCGTGCCCTCGGGTGCGTCCTGGGCGACGCGGAGCGCCGTCGCCAGTGTGGCGCCGGCGGAGATTCCCGCGAATATGCCCTCCTCGGCGGCGAGGCGGCGGGCGGTGTCGCGCGCCACGACCTCGTCCACGGTCACCAGGTCGTCGATGACGCTCCGGTCGAGCACGCTGGGCACGAAGTTGGGGGCCAGGCCCTGGATCTGGTGCGTGCTCCATTCCTTTCCGGCGAGTACGGCCGCGTTGCTCGGTTCGAGAGCGACGACGCGCACGTCGGGGCGGGCGACCTTCAGCATCTGGCCGACGCCGGTCAGGGTGCCCGTGGTACCGAATCCGGTGACGAAGTAGTCCAGGCGCCTTCCGGCGAAGTCACCGAGGATCTCCGAGGCCGTCGTCTCCCGGTGGTATGCGGGGTTCGCCGGGTTGTCGAACTGCCGGGCACGGAACCAGCCGTGCTTCTCCGCCAGTTCGTCCGCTCTCCGGTTGCCTCCCTCGCTGCCCTCGGAGCCCGGGAAGAGGATCACCTTTCCGCCGTAGGCGCGGATCAGCTTGCGCCGCTCGACGGAATAGGTGTCGCCCATGACGGCCACGAACCGGTAGCCGCGGGCCGCGGCCACCATCGCCAGGGCGATGCCGACGTTTCCGGAGGTGCATTCGGCGATCGTGTCGCCGGGCTTCAGCAGCCCCTTCGCCTCGGCGTCCAGGATGGCCGAGAGCGCGAGGCGGTCCTTGACCGAGCCACCCGGGTTGAAGGACTCCACCTTCACGTAGACGCTGGTGTGCTCCGGAGCCATCCGGTGCAGCTTGACGATGGGCGTGCGGCCGATGGTGTCGAGGATGCTGTCATACAGAGGCATGGGGGAAATTTCCTTCGTACGCGAATGTGGCGGGGCCGGTCATGAGGATTTCCGCCGTGTCGTCCGGCCAGCTGATGTGGAGCTCGCCGCCGGGGAGGACGACCGCGACGCTGCGGTCGACGCGGCCTCGCCGCATCAGCACCGCCGCTGCGGCACACGCGCCGCTTCCGCAGGCGAGGGTCTCGCCCGCGCCGTACTCGTGGACGCGCAGGCGTATGCGGTCGCGGGATTCCACTTCGGCGAAGCCCACGTTGACCGTGGGCAGGAAGAGGCCCGATTCCTGGACGGCCCGTCCCGTCCGGGCGACGGGGGCCGTGGCCGTGTCCTCGACCTCGATCACCGCATGCGGATTGCCCATGGAGACGGCGGCGAACCGCGCGTGCACCCCGCCGCCCAGGTCGGCCTCGTACAGGTCCTGTGCGCCGTCGAAACCGAACAGCGGAATGCTCTCGGGCGTGAACTGCGGTACCGCGAGCGCGATCCGGTAGGAATGTGCGTCCATCACGTCGACCGCGTGGCTGCCGCTCGGGCTGTCGAGGGTGAAGCGGGGGCCCTTCGTCAGACCTGCGCGGACGACCCAGGCGGCGACGCACCGTGCGCCGTTGCCGCACTGCTGTGAACGCGAGCCGTCAGCGGTCCAGATGTCGAAGGAGGCGACGGCCTCCGCACTGCGCGGTCCTTTGATGCCGAGGATCAGGTCGCAGCCGACGCCCGTGTGGCGGTCGGCCAGCGCGCGGCACAGCTCCGGCGAGGGATCCTCCGCGTCGCGCAGGTCGAGCACCACGAAGTCGTTTCCGGCGCCGTGCATCTTGCTGAAGGGGAGTGTGGACGGCGTGCTCACCGGTATCAGCCCCTGCCCGGCGATCGCTCGGGGGACGTGGCTTTCGCCCGACCGGCCTCGAAGACGGGGGCGACCATGTCGAGGATGATGGAGACCGCCCTCTCGCTGTCTTCGCTGTCCGTCGGCGCGTTGAACTCCGCGAGTTCGACACCGATGAGCTGCTCTGCGGGAATCGCCTCGAATATGGCCCGGATCTGCGCCGGCAGCATGCCGTCCGGAACCGTGTAGTCGGCCGGTACGGATCCCGGTTCGAGCACGTCCCAGTCGATGTGGATCCATACGGGCGCTCCGCCGACCGCGTCGAGGACGGCTTCCGCCGTGGCCTCCTTCGGCGGGATGACGCGGACACCGGCCGCCCGGATGAGTTCCCTTTCGGCCTCCTCCATGTCGCGCGAGCCGACGAGGACGGCCTGTTCGGGACGGAGTCCGCTGCCGTGGCCGCTGTCCCACAGCCCGCACGCGCCGGAGAGGACCATGCCGCCGAGGTATCCCGATTCGGTGGTGTCCGGTGTGTGGAAGTCTCCGTGCCCGTCGATGTAGAGCACCACGGCTTCCGGGTGCTCACGCGCCACCACCGGCAGCGTGGCGAGGCTGGCCGGGCAGGTATTGGTGATCACGACGGGGAGGTTGTCGCCCTTGAGGCTCGCGGTGACGGCTTCGCCCAGCCCCGTCAGGGTTTCCCGGGCCTGGGGAAGACTGACGGTCCAGTCGTCGTCGGCGGGCGGGGCCGGCTTTCCGATGTACTGGCCCTTCAGCCCGTAGCGGTCTTCCAGGGCCCGCGCGGTGCGTGCCGCGCCCTCGATCATCCATGCCGCCCTGTCGGCCACGCGGCCCTGGGAAACGATCAGATCAAACATCTTTCACGTCCTTCTCTCATGCGGGTGTACGGCGTCTGCCGGTTCGGGTGCGGAGGTCCGGACCAGGAACGGAAATGCGGTCCGCGGCCGCGCGCTCAGGCTCCCCGGAAGGTGAAAGGGCACTTGTCGGCCCTCTCCCTGTTCTCTTCCACGAGGCCGTACTGGGTCCATTCGAGTGCACCGCTGCCGTAGGAACCCAGTTGCGCGGCATGCCGGACACCGTCGTAGCGGCCGATGCGCTCGCGGATGTTGGAGCGGACCCTGCGGCCGCTCGGCGTGTCGCCGGCGAATATGTCGAACCGTTCGCGCGGGTTGACGACAAGGATGAAGTGCCGGCCCAGGTTCCGGCTTTGACGTACTCGGTGCCCCGGGCTGCTCATGTTGACGAACAGGGGCATTCCGTTGAAGCACATGGACCATGATTCGGAGTCCGGGTCCTTGTCGACTCCGTCCGGCCACGGCTCCGGGTCCATCGCGTGCAGGTCCTGGAGGACCTTCCAGCCGAATGCATGATATTCCTGGACGGAGTTCGCGGTCACGGCATCCGGTGAAAATACGGCGACGAGCGGATAAGCCGTGTCCAGCGCGCCGTCCCAGTCCCTCGACAGCTCGACATATTCCTTGATCCCCTCCCCCAGGTGCTCGATGTCGCCCCTCTCGAAGTCCTCCACGAAGATGAACTTCAGCAGCTTCTTCCGAAAGGCGTTCCTGGAGAACACGCAGGGAAATCCTGGGTCCGTGAGGCGGGACGCGACGTCGTCGAAAGCGTCGCGATGCCAGCCGACCGCACTTGCGTCGACGTGCGCCTGAGTGACTAATGCAGTGGTCTCGCCCGATCCGTTCAACTGACAAATCCCTTCTTCATGCCGAAGTCGCAGGTCAGGGAACGCAGGTCCGAACCCGATCGCTTCCGCCGGGGCACGGGCCGCAGCGTCGTGTGCTCGCGATCGCGCGTCCCGTCGGCCCGGGCATGCCGGTCGCACGACCGGACCCGCCTCGCCCATGACCTGCAACTTCACAGAGAAAGCGCTATTGGTGATATCCCTCGAGGAAGCGTCCGATGCGGCCGATCGCCGTTTCGAGAACATCGACGTGAGGGAGTGTCAGGATCCGGAAGTGGTCCGGTCGCTTGAGATTGAATCCGGTTCCCTGGACGACCTGGATCTTCTCGGTCCTGAGGAGGTCGAGGACGAACCTCTCGTCGTCGTGGATCTTGTACATATCGAGATCGAGGCGCGGAAACGCGTACAGCGCGCCCTTCGGTTTGACGCAGGAGACTCCGGGAATCTCGTTGAGTTTCGCCCACGCCATGTTGCGCTGTTCGTGGAGCCTGCCGCCCGGCAGCACGAGGTCCTCGATGCTCTGACGCCCACCGAGGCAGGCCTGAATGGCGTGCTGCCCGGGAACGTTGGGGCACAGCCTCATGGAGGCGAGGGTGAGGAGCCCTTCGAGATAGCCGCGCGCACGTTCCTTGGGGCCGGAGACGACGAGCCAGCCCGAGCGGAACCCTGCGATGCGGTAGGCCTTGGAGAGGCCGCTGAACGTGAGGCAGACGACGTCCTGTGCCAGCAGGGCCGCATGTGCGTGCTGCCCGCCGTCGTAAAGGATCTTGTCGTAGATCTCGTCGGCGAACACCATGAGGTGGTGGCGCCGGGCAAGATCCAGAATACCTTCGAGGATCTCCTTCGGATAGACCGCACCCGTGGGGTTGTTCGGGTTGATGATCACCACTGCTTTGGTGCGTGCGGTGATTTTCGCAGCCATGTCGTCGAGGTCGGGGAACCAGTCGGCGGACTCGTCGCAGGTGTAGTGCACGGCCCGTCCGCCGGCAAGGGTGGTGACCGCCGTCCAGAGAGGGAAGTCCGGTGCGGGAATGAGCACCTCGTCGCCATCGTCCAGAAGAGCCTGAACGGCCAGTGAGACGAGTTCGGAAACACCGTTCCCCAGAAAGACGTCGTCCACGTCGACGTCCGTGAACCCCTTGCTCTGGTAGTGCTGGGCCACGGCTCGCCGTGCGGGCAGGATGCCACGGGCATCGCTGTATCCGTGGGCGATCGGCAGCGTCCGGATCATGTCCTGCACGACTTCTTCCGGCGCTTCGAAGCCGAACAGTGCGGGATTTCCGGTGTTGAGCCGCAGCACGCTGTGCCCGGATTCCTCCAGGGCGTTGGCTTGCGCCACCACCGGGCCGCGGATCTCGTACAGGACATCGTCGAGTTTGCTCGACTGCCGAAACTCCAACGGGTTCGCCTCCGGCCGGGGGTCCGCCTCGGCGGGCGGATCGAGTGGGTGGTTCTGATGCGTTCCTTGGTGCGGCGAGTCCGATCCGGCCGAGCGCAGCAGGGCGCCGTGGGCAGTGAACTGCGAGCCAAGGGCCATTCTGGAAAACACGCGGCCTGGCCTTCTCTTTCAGATCTTGTCGGGTGGGCCAGGGCCGTCCGGTGCGGTGCGGTGCCTCGCAGGGCCCGGCAAGGTCCGGGAGAGACGGCCTAAGGGCTGTCCCGTAATCCCCGGCGGGCGCACGACGCCAGCTACGGCACCTCGCTGCGTTGTCGGATCGCCCGAATACGCCCAGTATGAGTACGACCCTCCGCCTTGCGATGCACCGCATCTGACGCCGTGCGCTGACCCACCGCGGATTACGGGACAGCCCTTAGTCCTGGAGGCCGGCGGCGGCGCGCAGGGCGTCGACGCGGTCGGTGCGCTCCCAGGTGAAGTCCGGCAGCTCGCGGCCGAAGTGGCCGTAGGCGGCGGTCTGGGCGTAGATGGGGCGCAGCAGGTCGAGGTCGCGGATGATGGCGGCCGGGCGGAGGTCGAAGACCTCGGCGATGGCGTCCTCGATCTTCTGCGTCTCGACCTTGGCGGTGCCGAAGGTCTCGACGAAGAGGCCGACGGGCTCGGCCTTGCCGATGGCGTACGCGACCTGGACCTCGCAGCGCGAGGCGAGGCCGGCGGCGACCACGTTCTTGGCGACCCAGCGCATGGCGTACGCGGCGGAGCGGTCGACCTTGGAGGGGTCCTTGCCCGAGAAGGCGCCGCCACCGTGACGGGCCATGCCGCCGTAGGTGTCGATGATGATCTTGCGGCCGGTGAGGCCGGCGTCGCCCATCGGGCCGCCGATCTCGAAGCGGCCGGTCGGGTTGACCAGCAGACGGTAGCCCTCGGTGTCGAGCTTGATGCCGTCCTCGACGAGCTGCGCGAGCACGTGCTCGACGACGAACTCACGGATGTCCGGGGCGAGCAGCGAGTCCAGGTCGATGTCCGAGGCGTGCTGCGAGGAGACCACGACCGTGTCGAGACGGACGGCCTTGTCGCCGTCGTACTCGATGGTGACCTGGGTCTTGCCGTCGGGGCGCAGGTACGGGATGGTCCCGTTCTTGCGGACCTCGGACAGACGGCGCGAGAGCTTGTGCGCGATGTGGATCGGCAGCGGCATGAGCTCGGGAGTCTCGTCGCAGGCGTAGCCGAACATCAGGCCCTGGTCGCCGGCACCCTGCTTGTCGAGCTCGTCTCCCTCCTCACCTGTGGCGGCACCCACGACCCGCTTCTCGTAGGCGGTGTCGACGCCCTGCGCGATGTCCGGGGACTGCGCACCGATGGACACCGACACGCCGCACGAGGCGCCGTCGAAGCCCTTCCTGGAGGAGTCGTAGCCGATTTCGAGGATCTTCTCCCGGACGAGCTGCGCGATCGGCGCGTAGGCCTTCGTCGTCACCTCTCCCGCGATGTGCACGAGACCCGTGGTGATGAGGGTCTCGACGGCGACGCGCGAGGTCGGGTCCTCGCTGAGGAGCGCGTCGAGGACCGTGTCGCTGATCTGGTCAGCGATCTTGTCGGGATGGCCCTCGGTGACGGACTCCGAGGTGAACAGACGACGGGACATGACACTCCTGATGCTGTGGATGGTGAGGCCGGGGAAGGCACGCGCAGGGCTTCCGCCAGGACCGGGGCGTCCTCGGTGCAGGCCCCGGGAAGCGCGGTGCCGTCCGGGCACGTGAGGGCGGGGATGCGGGCGGCCGGTCCGGGCGGGCCCGGTGCTCGGAGGGCGGGTGCGGCCCGGGCGGGCCGGCGCCGCCGTGGCTCTCGGGCCGCTGCTGCCGCCACCCGGCGCCCAGGGGCCGCGGCCCGGCTCGCCCGTGGGGCCCGCGCGGCCCGGGACGGCACCTCGCCGCCCGGTCGCATCACGCGGGTACGGCCGCCGGGGACGGCGAGTACGGACAGGGCTTCGGCTCCCGGAGCGCCGGCCCGCTCGCCCTCGGGCCGGGACCGCCCGGACCGCCGCGACGAGCGCCGGAGAACGTGAGGTCCGCGGACCGGCCGCCCGGGCCGGCTCGTTCCTGCCGCGTCGCGCCTTCTCGACAGCGTGACGGGATTCGCCACACCCCCGAGCGGCCGGGCCCGGACCCGCCGTTGTCAGAAACGGGCCGACGAAGCGCCTGCGGGCTGGGCAAACCTCTGCATCACGTTGCCGAGCGGCTTCCTGGCGGTGAACACCTGGTAGTGCTCACGCAGCGTGTTGCCCTCCAGGGGCATTATCTCGACGAATCCGGCCTGCTCCAGGGCCTCCCGAAGGCGGCTCTCGCCGTACATGTGGGAGTGCCGCGTGAACTCGAAGACCTCGTCATCGATCTCCATGCGCACGTCCCACCGCCGGATTTCTGATTCAGGAATGTCCGCGATCGATTCGGTCACCGTCACCTGCCTGCCCCGTATCTCGCAGGGAACGTGGGAGATGCGTCCGGAGGAACGCTCCTCGCTCGGCGCGGCGGGGATGTCGACGTAGATGAATCCACCCGGCTTGAGGGCTCCGTACATGCTCTTGAGATGGCCGGCGATCGAGCTCGCGCCGGCCGCCGCGGTGTTGTCGTCCCACACGTTCGCGTACACCAGCGAATTGCCGCGGCAGATCAGCAGGTCGAACATGTCGGGGAAGGTGCCCGACAGATCGGCCCAGTCGAGGAGAACGGGGTTGGCTTCGAGCCCCAGTTCCGCCGCGTTCCGCTCGAACTGTTCCAGCATTCCCGCACTGCCGTCGGTGCATACGATGCCGTATCCCTGGCTGATCAGGTCCAGCGTGATGAACCCCGTACCTACGGAGCAGTCGATGATCGACTTTTCCGGGAAGCTGGAGAGCAGGTCTTCGAGGTGATCGGTCACCTGCTTCCGGTCCGAACATGCCTCAAGGTAAAAATCCATCAACTCGGCGAATCTCACGTGCGCCTCTCAGTTAGTTTTCCGATGCAGACACCAGTCCAGGATCGCCTCGCGGTCGATCTTGCTGTTGTGACGCCTGTCCGAAGGAAGCCGGCCCGGGTAGAAGACGAGTCGGGGCACGGGGAGATTGAATTGCTCGGCCACGGCCTGAACGTCCTGGGGTGAAACCCGCCCCCGGAACACGTCCGAGAGGACCAGCCGGACCCGGTCCGCGCCCGGAGCCGCCACCACCGCGGAGTCGTATATGCCCAGGTGGTGGTTGTAGACCTGTTCCTGCTGATCGGGATAGACGCGCCCGACCGCGGTGTCGACGACGTGCTTCTTGCGGCACATGAACCACACCATGGCCTCCGCGTCGAGGTACCCCACATCGCCCATGCGGTGCCAGAGGGACCCGTCACCGGTGTGCCGCAACTTGGCGTAGTCGGTCAGCTCGGGGCGCTTGAAGTACTCGGTGGTGACCCTGGGACCGCTGACGATCAGCTCACCGATCTGTCCCGGCCCCAGGAGGTCGGCGTCGGTGATCTCGCGCAGCTCGGAGGCACGGGGGTCGATGACCGCGACGCGGGTGTCCTCCGCCGCCCGCCCCAGCGGGACGCCGTGGCCGAGCCGCGTGCCCGTCTCGCTCAGCGCAGCCATCGTCCCCGCCTCGATCAGCGTGATGGGCATGAGCGCTTCGGTGCTGGCGTAGGGCACGTAGATGCGGGTGCCCGGCATGACCTCGGCGAGCGTGGCCAGCATCCCGGGATTGACCGCCGCCCCCGCAGTGGCGGCCACCTTCACCGGCGGCGCCTCGACCGTCCCGCCCAGGCACGCGTCCGAAAGGCGCTGCCAGAAGACCGGCGACGCGAAGACGTAGTCGCATCCGTGGGCGGCCATCTGCCGGACGGCATCCGGAAGGGACAACAGGGCCGGCTGCGTCTCGTCCAGCGCGGGTATGACAGCGCGGCGGCCCATGGCGATCGCCTTGATCCCGAGGTGCGCGAAGAAGGCGAACTCCGACTTCACGCCGAACGGTTCGTACGAGTCGCGCTGAATCCGTACGTACGAGGCGAGGTGCGCGCAGGTCCACGGCACGCCCTTGGGGAGGCCCGTGGTGCCGCTCGTGTAGAGCAGGAGCGCGGCGTCATCACCGGATACCTCAACGGGCTGGACGGCCTCGGCCGCAGAGGGCGGCTGCTGACGGACGTCGAAGTGTTCCGGATACCGCGTTTCCTGACCGGGAACCGGACTCGCACTCACCCAGAGTTTCGGCTCCAGTTCCTCGATGCACTTGGTGAGGATCTCCTTGCTCGTTCCCGCATCGACAAATGCAGGAACGGCCCCGATGACGAAACATGCGTAGATGATGTGCGCGAAGACCTCGCCCGCCGGCATGGTGACGGCCACGTGGTCCCCCCGGACCACACCGTGCTGCGCAAGCAGCCGGGCCACCTGCTGAGAATCATTCCAGAACTGCTGCGCCGATACCGTACGACCGGAAGCGCAATCCGTGAGAACCCCCCGGTCCTCCGGATCGTCGCATCGGCTCAGAAGAGCCTGGACCAACGGATTCAGCATCCTACCCATCCAATGTTCAACTAAATTCCCCCGAACGCCGCTCTCCACACAGAAAGGTGGTGACGCAGCTCATCGCACAACTCTTCACCCTCCATGCATGAGCACAGAGGGGCGGTATAGGCGGAACACTCGATTCCGGAGATGGCGGACCGAGTGGGAAACCGGGAAGCGGTCAGGGTTGATGACGGCGACATCCCTTGATGTGATCCCTGGGCTTTAGGGCCCGCGGTGATCAACAATTCCGACGTTAACACAGCATTATTCAAGACGGCAGGACTCAACTTGGAATGCCGAGGCGTGAGACGCCTCCCATCCAGGTCTCGATTCAATGGCGCGCCGGACCGCACCCCTTCGAACATCAAGCCCGCAGGCACGGGCTCCTTGGATTCAGAAGACACCTTCCTGCGCCGCGAGAATGAAGCCCCTTTTTCGGTCACATGGCTGGCCGAAAACGGGGTGCATCCGCAAGCCACTCGGGCCGCGTCCGCCACGCCGGCCCGGATCCCCACCGCACTGCGCGACGCGCCCGCGCAGCTGCGGCGGGACACCGCCGGGAACCCCCCGCCGTCCGGGACCGCTCCGCCCGCACTTCCCAGGTCAGCGACGGCGCCGGATCGCCGTTCGCCCGGCGGGCGTCGCTCCCCGCTGCCGACCGCCCGCAGAGGTTGGAAACTGAAGTATGAGCAATGTCCTTGGACATTTCCGGCGTCGGCTGCTCGGCTCGACCACGAGCTCTTCCCCTCCCCCCCGACGCCCCCGCTCAGGACACCCCCAGGAGCAGCAGGAGGGCGCCCGGCCCCCGGGCACCCCCAAGCCCGCCGAGCCGGGCGGGCCCGCCGGGTCCTCCAGGCGCTCCGGGGGAAAGGCACGGCCGCCGCAGCGTCTGACCTCGCTCCTGAGCGCGCGGAGCGTGGCCGGCGAGGTGTTCCTCCTCCAGCTGGCCGTCGTGGTCCTTCTCGTCGCCGCCGCCGTCGTGGCGCTGGTGGTGCAGGCCCGGAGCTCCGCCATGCTGGACGCCCGGCACCGTACCCTCGCCGCCGCCGGAACGTTCGCGGAGTCTCCGGGGATCGTCGCCGCCGTGCGCAGTGCCCACCCCAGCGCGGTGCTCCAGCCGAGCGCCCAGGCGGCCGCGAAGATCGCCGGGGTCGACGGCATCAACGTGTACACGCTCGACGGGGTCACCCTCGCCCACAGCGACCTGCGGCAGATCGGCAAACGCGTCGTCGGCCCCTTCTCCAAGGCGGCGGCCGGCACGTCCTTCACCGAGACGTTCGCCGGGTCCCTGGGTCAGTCCGTGGTCTCGGTGGTCCCCGTCAAGGACGACGACGGCAAGGTCATCGCCGTGGTCTCCTCCCCCGTCACGGTCCAGAACGTCCAGAGCATGGTGAACGGACAGCTGCCGGTCGTGCTCGGCACCGCGGCCGCGGTGCTCGCCCTGTCCGCGGGCGGGACGGCTCTGGTGAGCCGCCGGCTGCTGCGCCGGACCCATGGACTGGGACCGGCCGAGATGACGAGCATGTACGAGCACCACGACGCGGTGCTGCACGCCGTACGGGAGGGCGTACTGATCGTCGGCGGCGGCGGACGGCTGCTGCTGGCCAATGACGAGGCCCGGCGGCTGCTGGACCTGCCGGCGGACGCGGAAGGGCTGCCCGTGGCCGACCTGGGCCTGGAGGAGGGGATCGCCGATCCGATCACGTCGGGCCGTTCCGCGAGCGACGAGCTGCACATGGCGGCCGACCGGCTGCTGGCGGTGAACATCCGGCCCACCGCCCCCTACGGGAAGGCCGGGACCGTCGTCACGCTGCGGGACACCACCGAGCTGCGGGCACTCGCCGGACGGGCCGAGGTGGCCCGCGAGCGGCTGAAGCTGCTGTACGACGCGGGGGTGCAGGTGGGCACGACGCTGCACGTGGAGCGCACCGCGGAGGAACTGGCGGAGGTGGCCGTCCCGCGGTTCGCGGACGTGGTCACCGTCGACCTGCTGGACCCGGTGCTGCGCGGCGAGGAGCCGCCCGAAGCGATCACCGAGATGCGCCGCACCGCCGTCGTCGGCCTGGACGGCGACCACCCGCTCTCCCCCGTCGGCCAGCTGATCCGGTTCGGTCCCAGCGGCCCCATGGCCGCCGGGCTGGCCGGCGGCCGGGCGGTCCTGGAGGCGGACCTGCGCGTCACCCACCGCTGGCGGGCCCAGCACCAGGCCAACGCCCTGCAGATCCTGGACCGCGGCATCCACTCCCTGATCGTGGTCCCCCTGCGGGCCCGGGGCGTGGTGCTGGGCATGGCCGGCTACTGGCGGGGGCAGGACTCCCCGCCGTTCGACGAGGAGGACGTGTCCTTCGTCGAGGAGCTGACCGCCCGGGCGGCCCTGTCCGTCGACAACGCCCGCCGTTACACCCGCGAGCACAACATGGCCGTGACCCTGCAGCGCAGCCTGCTGCCCCGGGGGGTACCGGAACAGTCCGCCGTCGAGGTCGCGCACCGCTACCTGGCCGCCCGGGCCGGGGTGGGCGGTGACTGGTTCGACGTCATCCCGCTGCCCGGCACCCGGGTGGCCCTGGTGGTCGGCGACGTCGTCGGCCACGGTCTCTACGCGGCCGCCACCATGGGCCGGCTGCGCACCGCCGTGTACAACTTCTCCACGCTCGACCTGCCGCCGGACGAGCTCCTGAGCCACCTGGACGAGCTGGTCACCCACATCGACGCCGACGAGCAGGAGTGGCAGGGGATCACCGGAGCCACCTGCCTGTGCGCCATCTACGATCCCGTCTCGGGGCAGGTGACCGCCGCCACCGCCGGCCACCCGGGCCCCGCCCTGATCGACCCCGACGGGACCGTGTCCTTCCCCGACGTGCCGGTCTCCCCGCCGCTGGGCCTGGGCGCGGGCCTGCCGATGGACACCATGACGCTCACCCTTCCCGAGGGCTCCCGGCTGGCGCTCTTCACCGACGGGCTGATCGAGAGCCGCAACCATGATCCGGACGCCGGAATGGCAGCGCTGCGCGCCGCCCTGTCCGGGCCCGCCCGCACCCCGGAGGAGACCTGCACCGCGGTGATCGACGCGATGCTGCCCACCAGGCCCAGCGACGACGTCGCGCTGCTGGTGGCCCGCACCCGCCTGCTGGACCCGGCCCGGATCGCCGAGTGGGACGTGGCCCCCGACCCCGCGGCGGTGTCCCCCGTGCGCAACGCCTGCGCCCGCCGGCTGGCGGAGTGGGGCCTGGAGGACATCTCGTTCACCACGGAACTCATCCTCAGCGAGCTGATGACCAACGCCATCCGCTACGGCACCGAGCCCATCCGGGTGAGGCTGCTGTACGACCGCTGCCTGGTCTGCGAGGTCTCCGACGGATCCAGCACCTCCCCGCACCTGCGCCGGGCCGCGGACACCGACGAGGGCGGCCGCGGCCTGTTCCTCGTCGCCCAGTTCGCCGAGCGCTGGGGCACCCGCTACACCGCCCGCGGCAAGATCATCTGGAGCGAGCAGGCACTGCACGCCGGGGACGAGCCGGCCTCCATGGATCTCGGGGAGGCGCTCCTGGCCGGGTGGGACGACGAGGGGCTCTGAGCGGGCGCCGCTACGGCAGCCGCAGGGAAGACGGCGGACACCACCGTGCGGGACTGCGCCGCCGAGGCTGCCGAACGTACCCTGGCCTCGAACGGTACGCGACCGCCCGTTATGGAGTCTTTGTGCCCGCACCCCGTCTCCGGACAGCCTTCGTCGCCGCCTTCCTGGCCCTCGCGGCGGCGCCCCTCGGCGCGTGCGGAGAGAAGCCCGTCGCCCCGCCCAGGGCGCCCGCGGAGGCCACCTCCGCCGCGGACGCCGGCGGTATGGCGGCGCTGACCGCGGCGGCCAAGAAGGAGGGCACGCTCAACACGATCGCGCTCCCGCGGGACTGGGCGAATTACGGCGCACTGATCGACGGCTTCGAGAAGAAGTACGGGATCAAGGTCTCGGTGGAGAACCCGGAGGGAACCAGCCAGGACGAGATCAACGCCCTGAAGGAGCACAGGCGCGACGGCCGCGCCCCCGACGTGATCGACGTGGGCGGCTCGTTCGCGCAGTCGGCGGCCCGGCAGGGCCTGCTCGCTCCGTACGAGGTCGCGGATTTCGACCGGATCCCCGAGGAGCAGAAGGACAGGCGCGCCCGCTGGTACAACAACTACGGCGGCTACGTCTCGATCGGCTGTGACGCCACGCGCGTGAAGACCTGCCCCTCGACCTTCGCCGATCTGCGCAAGCCCGAGTACAAGGGCCAGGTCTCGCTCAACGGCGACCCGACCAAGTCCGGCTCCGCCTTCGCCGGCGTGTACGCGGCGGCCCTGGCGAACGGGGGGTCCTTCGACAACATCCAGCCCGGTATCGACTTCTTCGCCGAGCTGAAGAAGAGCGGCAACTTCATCCCGGTCGAATCCTCGCCGGACACGATCGCGAAGGGCCAGACTCCGATCAGCATCGACTGGGACTTCCTCAACCTCGGGTACGCCGACCAGTTCCGGGAGAAGGGCCTGGACGTCGACTGGCGCACCGCCATCCCCTTCGACGGAAGCTTCGCCGAGTACTACGCGAACGGCGTGAACAAGGACGCCCCGCACCCCGCGGCGGCCCGCCTGTGGCAGGAGTACGTCTTCAGCCCGGAGGGCCAGAACCTGCGGCTCGGCGCCTACGCACGTCCTGTCCTCATGGAGGCCATGAAGGAGGACGGCACCCTCGACGAGGCCGCCGCGGAGAATCTGCCGACGGTCGAGGGCACGCCGACGTTTCCGACGGAGGCGGAGCGGGAGAAGGCGCGGGAGACCGTCAACCGCAACTGGTCCAAGGCCGTCTCGGGCTGACGGCTCCGGGCACTTCGGACGGCCGCGGGCGCTCCCGGCGGCCGGGTGCCGACCGGAGGCGGTGACCGGGAACCGGCCAGGGCGGGTCGCCCAAGCCGGCGCCCGGGGTACGTTCTTCGTGTGATCTATCTGATCGGAGGGCCGCCCCGGGTGGGCAAGAGCACCCTCGCGTGGATGCTGCTGGAGAGGGCAGGCCTCCCCGGATGCCCGACCGACGCCCTGGTGTCGATGCTCCAGCGCGCCGCCCCCGAGCACGGCGTGCGGCACGGTACGCATGCGGACAAGGCAGAGCTGGCCCAGCCGTTCCTCGTCGAGTTCGTCCGGGCGGCCGCCGAGGCCCTCGACGCCACCGATCCCGAGGACGGCTATGTGGTCGAGGGCGACATCGTCACACCGGCGGCGGCAACGGAGGCCGGCGGTCTCGGAATACCGCTGGCCTCCGTCTTCCTCGGTAACACGCAGCTGACCCCCGAACAGCTGCGTGGCACCCCGGACTGGCTCGAAGGAGCCGATGACGCCACCTACCGCGAGATCGCGGCGTGGGTCAGGGACCGGAGCGCAGCCCTGCGCGAGGCGTGCACGGCCAGTGGGCACGTCTACGTCGAGCTGGGCGCCGGACATGCGCAGGGCATGGAGCGGGCCTACGCCAGCCTGCTGAAGCGGACCTGACCGTCCGGCGTCGCCCCGCGCCCGGTCGGGCCGGGCGCCCGTTCACCCCGGACCGGGTCACGGGACCGTGACGATGAGGACCTGGCCGTGGGCGGACAGGTGCTGCGCGTCCTTCATCCCCGCGACCCAGCTGGTGAGGGCGTACCGGCCCCGGTCGAGGGGCATCTCGACGACCGCGCTCCGCCCCGGGGAGAGCGGCGGCGTACCCAGCTGCGCGCGCAGGTCGAAGGGCGCGGGCGTTCCGGTGTCCAGGAAGAACGCCTGGATGTCCGCCTCGGTGACGGAGTCGTCCTCGAGCGGGTACACCGCGAGCTCGTCGGCCTGTCCCCGCATCGCGTTGACGTACCGCACGGGCCGCCCGCGGCGGATGCCGCCCTCCAGGACGAAGCGCGGGCCTTCCGCGGTGTCGACGGCCGTGACGGTGGCGGACGGGGGTGTGCACGCGGCTCCGGCGTCGCCGGTGGCCCGGACGAGGAGCGGGCGGACGTACTCCTCGCCGGGGAGCGGGTCGCGTCCGACGTGCGGCCCCTCGAAGTCCTTGTACTCCAGGACGAGGTGGCGGCCGGGGCGCAGCCGGACGGTGAAGGCCGGCTGCGAGCCGGGCACCGCCATGGCGCCGCCGAGCAGCTCGGCGGCGGCCATCAGGTCCTTGGACGCCCGGATGACGTCCCGCGGGGTCTCCTTCTCGAATACGTCGCGCAAGTGCCTGCGGAAGGTGGCCTCGCCGATGCCGGGACGGAGCCGGGCGATGCCGACGATGCCGGTCTGCGTGCTGGTCGTCCGTAACCGGAAGGTCACCGCTCCGGCGGCCGCGGTCGACGGTGCGCCGAACCCGTCCAGGCCGGTGACGATGTCGAGCGGCTCCGGCCGCCGGGACGGCGGTCCGGCGCCGATGAGCGCGGCGGCTCCGGCCGCCGCGCCGGCGGTCATGAGACCGCGCCTGGTCCACTTGTTCATGATCTGCTCCTCTGCTTTCCGCGGCCGCGGACGACCGTGTGCCTCATGGGGGTTTGAGAAGGTTCAGGCGAACGGGCCGGCCACCAGGTGGTACTGGAGCAGCAGGCTCGCCGTGGCGGTCGCGCCCGCCGCCGTGAGGGTGAACAGGATGCGGCCGGTGACGTTCCACCAGCCGCGGAGCCAGGCCGCGACCGCACCCGCCAGCACCACCAGGGCGCAGGGCACGAGCGCCGTGGCCAGCGTCGTCGCGGTGGACAGCAGCGGCGAGCCCAGGGGCACGCTTTCCATCATCGCGTTGCCGTCCGAGACGACCGCCGCGAGCACGACCGTGAACGCGGCGGCGATCAACCCGGTCAGAGCGGCCGCCGCCCGCGCGGCCCGTGCCGCGGGCGGGTGCGGGGCACTCCCCCGCATCCGCCGTACCAGGGCGGTCGCGGGAAGGACGAGCGCGGCGAGTACCAGCACCCCGATGCCGCTCGCGAGCAGCCCCAGGTGCAGGGCCGGAGACCGGTGCCACGGCAGCTTCTCGTATGCCGTGGACGGCATCGAGGACGATACGAGCAGCCCGTCCCCGGGGAAGGCGAGCGTCGCACCGGTTCCGCCGCGCTCCTGGAACAGGCCGTCACCGAGGGCCAGCCAGACCTGTTCGGGCCGGCCGGGGTCGAGGGAGAGGCCGGTGGTGCGCAGTCCGTTCTCGCCGTCCTTCTCGACCGTGACTCCCGCGACCAGGCCTTCGATCGCCATGAGACTGCTGCGGCTGACCCGGGCGGCGCGGTAGCTGCCGGTGAAGGAGTCGAGGGCGGGGGCGCCTACGGTGCTCGGGGGGCTCGGGGCGGCCGACGCGGCTGCCCCCGCCGGGAGGAGGGCGTCGACGATCCGGTCGATGAGGTCCCTGCCGTCCCACGGGGCGCGGCCGTCGGTGCCGTCGCCGTTGAAGACGACGAACACGCCCACGTCGTGGCCGGGGACGAGCAGCAACCCGGCGTGGAATCCGGGGAGGTCGCCGTCCTTGAACCAGCCGGTCCGCCCGCCGCGCCGCCACTCCTCGAAGCCGTAGCCGAGTCCGGGCATACGGGGATCCTGCCGGTGGTGCACCTGCTGCATGAGGCGGTTCGCCGGGGTGTCGTCGGTGAGCTGTGCGCTCATCCAGCGGCCCATGTCGGCGGCGGTGCTGACGGCGCCGGGCCCGGCGGGGCTCCAGGCACCGTACTGGCCCTTGTCCTGGGTCCAGCCGGACGCGCCGCCGGGGCGGTAGCCGCGGGCGAGGCCGGCTGCGATCGGGGCGGGCTGCGGCTGGGCGAAGGTGGAACGGGTCATGCCCAGGGGCTGGAGGATGTGCTCGTCGACGTACTCGGGAAAGGAACGGCCGGAGACGTCGGCGACGAGCTGGCCCGCGAGCGCGTAGCCGTAGTTGTCGTAGGCGGCGATCGTGCCCGGTGCGCGGACCCGGGGTGGCCGGCGCGTCACGAGGCTTTCGGCGAGCGGTTCGACGTCGTTCGCGGTGGCCCGGTTGCGGCCGATGAGGTCGCTGTCGAAGCCCGCGGTGTGCGTGAGGAGCCGGTCCAGGGTGACGGGGCGGCCGGGGTAGGTGTCCGGGACGGTGACCGCGCGGAGGTAGTCGTTGACGTCGGCCTTCGGGTCGACTTCACCCCCGGCGACGAGCCGGGAGGCGGCCTGCGCCGTGAACAGTTTGGCGAGCGAGCCGAGGAAGAAGGTGGTGCGCTCCGGGTCGACCGGGGTGCGGGTGCGGACGTCGGCGACTCCGTAGCCCTTGGCCAGGACGGTGCGGCCGCCGGCCACGACCGTGACGGCCGCGCCGGGGATGCGGTCGTCCTCCAGGTACCCGGCGACGGCGGTGTCGACGAGGGAGCCGAGGGAGTGGGAGGAGCTGAGGGCGTCGGGACGGGGGGCTGTGGCCGCGGGTGCGGGCGCCGCGACGGCGAGCAGCGCGGCGGAGGTGATCGTGATCGTGGCGGCCAGGGTGGTGAGGGTCCGTATCGACGTCGTACGCATGGGACGACGATCCCGTCCCGGGCCGGGCCGGCGGCAGTGCGAGGTACACCGACCGATGTGTATTTCACATGGGTGGGCCGGGTGCCGCGCACGGGCGTCTAACGTGACCTCATGAACGGGTGGGGCAGGGCATTTCGGCGCAGGAGGGTCATCGGATCCGGGCCCGGGGGCACCGGGCCCGAGAACGCCGGGCCGAGCAGCGTGGACGATGCCGGTCCCGCGCCGGCGGTCCTCTCGGTGATCCTCCTCGTCGTCGTTCTCGGATTCTCCTTCGAGCCGGCTGTCGTCCTGCCGCGCCCCGCGGCGGTACCGATGGTGCTGCTCCAGCTGGCCACCTGCCTGCCGTCGACGCGGCGGCTGCGCGGTGCCTGGACCCTGGCGGCCCAGTTCCTGCTCGCGCCCTGGTCGGGCCTGCCCGGCTTCCTCGGCGCCTCCGTGCTGCTGGTCGTCGAACGGCGCCTGCGGTGGGCCCTGTTCGGCGTCATCGTGCTGGCCGCCGGGCCGCTCGCACCCGGTGACGGCAGTGTCCATTCCGTCCTGAACGGCATGGGCAACGCCCTTGCCCACGGGCTGATCATCTACGCGCTGACCAGGCTCACCGATCTCTACGCCGAACTGCGCGCCACTCTCGGCGCGTTGGGGCAGGCCCGGGTCACGGCCGAGCGGGAACGCGCCGGGCGGGACCTGGACGCGGTGCTGGGAGCGGCCCTGGCGGAGATCGCCCGGCTCGCCGGGCAGGGCACGCGGGCGGCGCGGGACATGGTGGTGGTCGCGCGGGCGGCTTCGGAGCGCGTGCGCGCCGCGCCGACCGTGCAGTCGGCGGAGTCGGAGGCGGAGGCGGACGACGGGGCGGACGTCACCGCCCGTGCCATGACGCCCGGGCCGGCGTGGCCCATCGTGGTCGCCACCCACCTGGAGTACCTGATCGTGGGCATGGCCTTCCTGCTCGGTGACGGGGTGCCCGGCGGGCGGATCGCCGGGTACGCGGCCGTGCTGGTGGCGGTGGTCGGGCTTCAGGCCTACCACTCCCTGCCCCGCCCGCCGGGCGTGCGTCCCCCGTACGCCGCATGGACGCTGGGCCTCCAACTCGCCCTGGTCCTGGTCGTGCTGGCCGCACCGGACGGCCCGTACCCCCAGCTGGTGGGGTTCGCGGCCGCCTCGGTGCTCATCGTCCTTCCCGCGCGCACCGGCTGGCCGGCGGCCGGGGCGCTGACGGCCGTCGCGGCGCTCGCGCTGCTGGCGCGGACGGACGGACCCGGGGCGCGCGGCACCGCTCTCCTCCTGCTGGACATCGTGGTGATCGCTCTGGTCTTCTACGGCCTCGCCCTGCTCACCCGCCTCGTCCAGCAGGTGCGGGAGGCCCGCGAGGCGCTCGCCTCGCTGGTCGTGGCGCGAGAACGCCGGCGCATCGCGCGGGACGTCCACGACCTGCTGGGCTACGGGCTGTCGGCGATCGTCCTGAAGGGCGAGCTGGCGGTCCGCGACCCCGACCGGGAGCGGGCCGGCCGGCATCTCGCCGACGCCGCGGCGCTGGCGGAGCGGGCGTTGGCGGACCTCCGGGCGATCCCGGGGGAGGGCGCGGAGCTGACACTGGAGGAGGAACTGGCCTCCGCCCGGAGGGTGCTGGCCGCCGCGGGGATCGCCGTGCGGGTACAGGGAGCCGCGCACTCGGTGGACGGGGTGTCGCAGGCGCTGTTCGCCACGGTGCTCCGGGAGGCGGTGACGAACGTACTGCGGCACGCGGCCGGAGCCGGGCGGTGCGAGGTGGATCTCGGCCCGGGGCTGCTGCGGGTGGCGGACGACGGCCGGGCGCTCCCCGCACCCCAGCGGCGGGAAGGAGCCGGACCGGGGGCCGGCGGCAACGGGCTGCGGAACCTGCGTGAGCGCGCGGCCGCCCTCGGCGGGGTCCTGGAAGCGGGACCGGCCCCGCACGGCACAGGCCCGGGCGGGGCCCGCGGCTACGTCCTGACGGTCCGTCTGGAGTCCGCTCCCGTTCCCCTCACCGGTTGACCCGCCTCACGCCGAGGTCACGCCAACCAGCCCTGCTCCCGGGCGATCCGCACCGCGTCGAGCCGGTTGCGGGCATCGAGCTTGGTCACGGCCGCGCCGAGGTAGTTGCGCACGGTGCCCTGGGAGAGGTGCAACGCGTCGGCCATCTCCTCGATCTCGGCGCCGCCGGCGGCGAGCCGCAGCACGTCGCTCTCGCGAGGAGTGAGCGGGCTCGTCCTGGCGGTGAGAGCCGCTGCGGCCAGTTTCGGGTCGATGACGTGCTCCCCCGCGGCCACGCTGCGGATCGCGGCGGCCAGTTGATCCGGCTGGGCGTCCTTGAGCATGAACCCTCCCACCCGGGCGGCGAGTGCCGACCGCAGTGCCTCGGGGCGGCCGAGCGCGGTGAGGATCAGGACCCGGCAGTCGGGCAGCGCGGCCGCGAGGTCGCGGGCGGCGGAGAGTCCGTCGGCGCCGGGCATGTCCAGGTCGAGCACGGCGACGGTGGGCTGGTGGGCGAGCGCGGCGGGGAGGACGGCGTCCCCGCGGGCCACTTCGGCGACGACCTCCAGGTCGGCCTCCAGGTTCAGCAGGGCGGCCAGCGCCCCACGGAGCATGTGCATGTCCTCGGCCAGCAGAATGCGGATCACGGTCCCTCCCAGAGGATCCTAAGGGCCGGCCGGCAGGCCGGGGCGAGCTCACCGGCCTCCGCGGGCGCGGTGCGGCGTGTCACCGGACCTCGCCGACGAGTCACCGGTACCAAGGCATCACCAGGCAGTGATTCCCATGATGCAGAGGAGCCCCACCATGCCGTTCATCACCGTCGGCCGGGAGAACACCACCGACATCGACCTCTACTACGAGGACCACGGCGCCGGTCAGCCCGTCGTCCTCATCCACGGCTACCCCCTGGACGGACAGTCCTGGGAGAAGCAGCTCCCCGTCCTCCTCGACGCCGGCCACCGCGTCATCACCTACGACCGGCGCGGCTTCGGCCGGTCGAGCCGGCCCACCACCGGCTACGACTACGACACCTTCACCGCCGACCTCCACACCCTGATGGAGACCCTGGACCTCACCGACACCGTCCTCGTCGGCTTCTCCATGGGCACCGGCGAAGTGGGCCGCTACCTCGGCACCCACGGATCCGCTCGCGTCGCCAAGGCCGTGTTCCTCGCCGGCCTCGAGCCCTGGCTCCTCAAGACCGACGACAACCCCACGGGTGTCGACGGCAGCGTCTTCGAGGGCATCCTGGCCGCCGTCACGAGCGACCGCTACGCCTACTTCACCGACTTCTACCAGTCCTTCTACAACCTCGACGAGAACCTCGGCTCGCGCATCAGCGAAGAGGCCGTCCGGGCCTGCTGGGCCACGGCCGCCGGCGGCTCCCCGTACGCCTCCCGCGCCGCCGTCCTCACCTGGACCACCGACTTCCGGGCGGACATCCCCGGGATCGACGTCCCCGCGCTGATCCTCCACGGCACCGCGGACCGCATCCTCCCCATCGAGGCCACCGCCGAGCCCTTCCACAAGGCCCTCCCCCACGCCGACTACGTCGTCGTCGAGGGCGCTCCGCACGGTCTCCTCTGGACGCACGCCGAAGAGGTCAACAGCGCCCTCCTGGCCTTCCTGAAGAAGTGACAACGGCCGTTCCCGCGCGCGGTGTGCCCGCCTGCGGGCAGACTGATGCAAGAAATTTGCTTTAAGCTGGCCGCATGAGCCGAAAAGCGATGGTCCGCCCCGGAGGCCGCAGCGCGCGGGTCCAGCAGGCGGTCCACGCCGCCGTGCGGGAGCTCCAGACCGAGGTGGGGCGTACCGACCTGACCGTTCCGCTGGTCGCGGCGCGGGCCGGCGTCACTCCCTCGACGATCTACCGCCGCTGGGGCGACCTGCAGGAGCTGCTCTCGGACGTCGCCGTCGAGCATCTGCGCCCGGAGGAACCGCCGGAGGACCACGGCGACCTGCTGAAGGACCTGAGCAGCTGGGCCGAGCAGTTCATGGAGGAGATGTCCTCGCCCACGGGGCGTGCGTACATCCGCGACGCGCTGCTGGGGGATCCCGGCGGTGACAACGCGGGGCGGTGCTCGGCCTACGCGGCGGAGCAGGTCGGCATCGTGCTCGCCCGGGCCGTGGAGCGCGGCGAGGACGCCCCGGACGTCGAGACGGTGCTCGACCGGGTCGTGGCACCGATGATGTACCGGATCCTGTTCCGCCCCGGCGACCTCACCGGCACATACGCACACCGCCTCGCGCGAGGGGCCGTCGAGGGCTTCGCCACCAGCGGCTGACCTGCCGTCCGCGGGGAACCGAACAACCGTCACCCGTCAGTGGCCCGCCGGGCATCAGGTGGCCGGTTCGAGGCGGTAGCCGTCCCCCTCCGCGACCACGCGCCCGGCGGTCGGCGCGGGGAAGTGCGTACCGAGGACCAGGGCGCCGGTGTCGGCGAGCCGGGCGAGCAGCGCTCGGCGGGTGGCCTCGGCCTGCGCGGGGTCGATGTCGACACAGGCGCCGATCTCCGGATGCGCCAGCTGCACGGGGTGGTGGACGGCGTCCCCGGTGATGAGGGCCGAGGCGCCCGCGCTGCTCACCTGTACGGCGATCTGGCCGGGAGTGTGCCCCGGGGCGGGCAGCAGGCGCAGCCCGTCGGCCACGTCGGTCCCCCCGGCCGGTACGTCGACCAGGTCGAGCAGCCCCGCCTCCTCGACCGGCAGGACGGAGTCGCGGAACATGGCGCGCCGCGCCTCGTCCATGTCGTGGGCGGCCCAGAACTCGTACTCCGTCCGCGCCGTGAGGTACCGGGCGGCGGGGAAGGTCGGCGCCCAGGCGCCGTCGACCTTCCGGGTGTTCCATCCGACGTGGTCGGTGTGCAGGTGCGTGAGGATCACCAGGTCGACGTTCCCGGGAGTGAAGCCGATGTCCGCGAGGCGGGCGAGGTAGTCGGTGCGCAGGTCGTGCCACGCCGGGTTGGCCCTCGTCTTGCCGTTGCCGATCCCGGTGTCGACGAGGACGCGCAGGCCGTCCACGACCAGCGCGAAGCTGTGGCTGTGGAGGCGCAGGACGCCGTCCGGGCCGGCGAAGTCGGGCCGCAGCCACGGGTGTCCGGCGACCACGTCCGGGGTGGCGGTCGGCAGCAGCCACGGTCCGGTCGCGGGCGGCAGGGGCACTTCGTCGACGCGGTGGACCGTGATCTCCCCGACGGACCAGTGGGCGGCGGTTCCGGACGGCGGGGACGGCTCGGTGAACTGTGCGGTGCGCATGCGCGTGCTTCCTTCGTCTGCGGAGGTCCGGCAACCAGCAAAAGCGATTCATTCGCTTTAAGTGACCGTAGGCCCTACCGTGGACTAACGCAAGAAGTTAGCTTTAAGGCGGCGTGATGGTTCCTCGTTCCGCCGCTCCCTCTGAAGGAAGGCCGTGCATGTCCGCCTCAGACCCCACCCCTCCCGAAGCCGTCCGCCGGACCGAACGGTCCGGCCCGACGCCGTCCCATGACCGCCGCGCGGAAGTGGAGGCCACCGCCGGCCACATCCATTCCGTCGTATCGCTCCTGCGGGAACTGGACTTCGGCGAGACACCGCCCGCCGCGGCGTACCGCGCGGGAGGGGAACAGCACGATGCAGCCGTATGAGCTGACCGTGGCCGAAGCGGCCGAGGCCGTACGCACCGGGCAGGTCTCGCCGGTCGAACTGGTCGAATCGACGCTGGAGCGCATCGCGCAGGTCGAACCGCACCTGCGGGCCTTCACCATCGTGACGGCGGACCGTGCGCGCGCTGCGGCGCGCCGCGCGGAGACCGAGGTCGCCGGTGACGCGCACCGCGGGCCCCTGCACGGGATACCGGCCGCCCTCAAGGACCTCATCGACGTCGCCGGGCTGGCGACCAGCGCCAGCTCCCGGGTACGGGCGGGGCACCGCGCGGAGAGCGACAGCACCGTCGCCGCGCGGCTCGCCTCGGCCGGGGCCGCGCTCGTCGGCAAGACGCACACGCACGAGTTCGCCTACGGCCTGATCACCCCTCAGACGGTCAACGCCCGCAACCCGGCCCGGGTGGCGGGCGGTTCCAGCGGCGGATCCGCCGTCGCCGTGGCCGCGGGGGCGGCCCCCTTCGCCCTGGGCACCGACACCGGCGGGTCGATCCGGGTGCCCGCGGCCCTGAACGGGGTCGTCGGGCTGAAGCCGACGTACGGGCTGGTGCCGCGCCACGGCGTGACCTCGCTGGCCTGGTCGCTCGACCACGTCGGCCCGCTCACCCGCACCGTGGAGGACGCGGCGCTGGTCCTGGCCGCCCTGGTCGGGCACGACCCGCGCGACCCCGCGTCCGTCGCGGCACCGGCCGTGGACCACCGGCCCGGCCCCGGCACGGATCTCACGGGTCTTCGGGTGGGGGTGCCGGGCAACTACTACTTCGACCGGGTGGACCCCGAGGTGGAGGCCGCGGTCCGCCGGGCGATCGGGCGGCTGGAGGAGCTCGGCGCCCGGCTCGTCGACGTGGAGATCCCGATGACGCGCTACGTCCGGGCCACCCAGTGGGGCCTGATGGTGCCCGAGGCCTCCGCGTACCACGAGCGGACGCTGCGGGCGGTGCCCGACCTGTACGGGGCCGACGTCCGGGTCCTCCTGGAAGCCGGCGAGCTCATGACCGCAGGGGACTACCTGCGGGCCCAGCGCGCCCGCACCCTCATGCGGCAGGCCTGGCAGGACATGCTGGAGGCGGTCGACGTGATCGCCGCACCGACCGTACCGCTCACCGCCGTCGAGACCGGCCGGACCAGCGTGACCTGGGGTGACGGCAGCGTGGAGAGCGTCTCCGACGCGTACGTACGACTGTCGGCCCCGGCCAACCTCACCGGCGTTCCCGCACTGAGCCTGCCCGTGGGCCTGGACCCGGCCGGGCTGCCCATCGGCATGCAGCTCATGGGGAGGCCGTTCGGCGAAGCCGCGGTGCTGCGTGCGGGACACGCCTACGAGCGGACCGGCACGGCCCTCGGCCTGGCTCCGGTCCCGGTCCCGTAGACACCGGCGCGCGGCGCACCGGATTCGGCGTGCGGGTCGCGCCCGTGCGCCGAACCAGCGGTGCCGGCAGCGTAGTTGAGCCAGTCACGGCGGCCGGGGCCGGCGCGTCTGGTGAGGGTGACCGTGGCTATGTAATGTCACATCGCATGATGCTCTTACGGCGTGCGGCGTCGGCCGCAGCCCTTCTCGCCACCGTCCTTCCCCTGGCAGTCTCCTCCCCCGCGCACGCCGCCGACGGCGCCTCCTCCTGCCGCACCTCCGCGTCCGTACCGCTCGACGCCGAGCAGGCGCGCCTCGCGGACGCGCGCACCACGGCGCTCGTCGAGCGCGGCGGCCTCGGGGACTTCGTACGGCGCTTTCCCGCCGCGCTGTGCGCGACCCGCAGCCCCGCCGAGGCCGGCCGGCTGGTCGACTCCTGGGGCGAGGCGCTCTGGCAGGCCTCCGTGCGGCGGGCCCAGGGACAGCGGCCCGGTGGCGACCTCGCCCCCGGCGACGACCGGCCGCTGTACTGGGCGCGGCTCGGCATGACCGCCGTACTCGCCCGCTGGCAGCCGGAGTTCACCGTCGACCGGGCCGCACTGCGCGCGCGATTCGAGGACACCTCCCGCGGGCTGACGAACAACGCCTTCCGGACCGCGCCCGGCGTGCGACGCGTCTTCATCAGCGGGTTCGACCCCTTCGGGCTCGACGCCGAGATACGCCGGGCCAACCCGTCCGGATCGGCCGCCCTCCAGCTCAACGGCCGGCGCGTGACGCTCGCCGACGGCAGCGTCGCCGAGATCCGAGCCGTCGTCCTCCCCGTGCGCTACGCCGACTTCGACGCGGGCATGGTGGAGCGGGCGTTCGCCCCGCGCATGGCCGGCGGCCCCTCCTCGGCGGACATCATCACCACCGTCAGCCAGGGCTACCCCGGCATCTTCACGCTGGAGGCCTGGGCGGGCCGGGCCCGGTCCGCCGACCCGTACCCCGACAACGTGCGCGCCCTCTCCGGCGGCACCCGCGAACGTCCGGTGACCGCCCCCGGCCTCGGCCCGGGCCCGGAGTTCATCCGCACCACGCTCCCTGCAGACGCGGTCACCGGCGCCGTGCAGAGCCCGTACCCGGTCCTCCTCAACAACGACGTGACCGAGATTCCGGCGGGCGCCGCGGCTCCCGTCGACCGGACCGACGGCCCGACGCCGGGCTCGCGCGCCGTGGCGGGCGGCGGGGGCGGCTACCTGTCCAACGAGGTGGCCTACCGCTCCAACCGGCTGCGCTCCGAACTCGCCCCTCACCTGCCCGGCGGCCATCTCCACACGCCGGTCCTCACCGGCCTGCCGGCCGACCCCCAGCAGCTGACCGGCGCCGAGTTCGAACGCAACGAGACCGCGATCACCGCCGAGGTCCGCGCGGTCCTCGAACACGCCGCGGTGCGGCGTCCGTAGCAGCGCCCCGCCTGCGGTGCGTGCACCTGCCATGGGGCAGGATGGCAGCCCGTTCCGGATGCGTACACATGCCCGAACGAGGCTTCATGCACGACAAACTGACAGGTGACAAGGTGACGACACACCTCATACGACGGCCGGCAGCGTCCGCCACCACGGCCCGGGGCCGGCGCCGCGGAACGGAGGGCGTCCGTTGAACCGGGATCTCGTCCTGCACGACTGGCTGGTCGCCGGCATCGCACTGGCGGCGGGCGCCGCGGCCGGGCTGCTGCTGCGCGCCCTCCTGCGGTGGCTGGGGCGGCACGCCGAGCGGACCCGCTGGCGGGGCGACGACATCATCGTCGACGCGCTGCGCACCATCGCCCCCGGCGCCGCCCTCATCGCCGGCGCCGCGGTGGCGGCGACGACCCTGCCGCTCACCGCGCGGCTCTCGGGGTTCGTCAACCAGTCGCTGACCGCACTGCTCGTCCTCATCGCCACGCTCAGCGCGGCGCGGGTCGTCGCCGGGCTCGTCCAGTCCGTGGCGGGGGCCCGCACCGGAGTGGCCGGGTCGGCGAGCATCTTCGTCAACATCACCCGGATCGTGGTCCTCGTGATGGGCGTGCTCGTCGCCCTGGAGACCCTGGGCGTGTCCATCGCGCCCCTGGTCACCGCCCTCGGCGTGGGCGGTCTGGCGGTGGCCCTGGCGCTCCAGGACACCCTCGCCAACCTCTTCGCCGGCGTGCACATCCTCGCATCGAAGACCGTGCAGCCCGGTGACTACATCCGGCTCACCAGTGGCGAGGAGGGCTACGTCGTCGACATCAACTGGCGCAACACCGTGGTGCGCAACCTGTCGAACAACCTGGTCATCATCCCCAACGGCCGCCTCGCGCGGACGAACATGACCAACTTCACCCAGCCGGAGGCGCAGTTCTCGATCCTGGTGCAGGTGGGCGTGGGGTACGAGAGCGACCTGGAGCACGTCGAGCGCGTCACCCTCGACGTGGTCGACGCCGTGATGACGGAGGTGAACGGCGCAAACCCGGAGCACGAAGGGGCCGTCCGTTTCCACACGTTCGCGGACTCCCGGATCAACTTCACGGTGATCCTGGGCGTCGGCGAGTTCAGCGACCAGTACCGGATCAAGCACGAGTTCATCAAGCGTCTGCACCAGCGGTTCCGGGCCGAGGGCATCTCGATCCCCGCCCCGACGCGTACGGTCGCGCTCCACCAGGAGGACGTCCAGGTGTCGCCGTCGCCGCCGTCCTCGGCGCACGCGCCCGTCCCGCACCAGCGCGAGTCGTCCCCCTCGGCGTCGGCGTCCGCGTCGGCGTCGATGCTCGCGGACAGCGGCCGGTAGGTCTGCGCCACGCCCGGACGCCTGGAACGTCACGCTCCGCACACGTTCCCGGCGTCCGGGTACAAAATCCGTCCGCAGTGCGTCAAGACCTCACCATGGAGGGTGGCTCTCCGCTCACCGTTGGGCAGGTTCCGATCCGGGATCGTCACGTCCGGACGGAAGGCATCGCATGCCCGGGTACCGACTGCACGACCGCGCCGCGCTGTTCGGGGCCCTCGTGGTGCCCCTCCTCGTGGCACTCGCGCTCGTTCCGTTCCGTACGCGTCTTTCCCCGACCAACGAGGCACTGATCCTGGTCGTGGCCGTCGTCGCGATCGCCGCCTCGGGCACCCGGGCGGCCGCGGCCCTGGCCGCGCTCTCCGCGGCGGCGTGGTTCGCCCTCCTCCTCCTGGCCAGGCCGTACGAGCGGTTCACCTTCGCCGACCGGGACGAGCTCCAGACCGCCGCACTGCTGCTCGTCGTCGCACTGATCGTCTCGCAGCCGGCCGTCCGTGCCCGCAGACTGCACGCGGACGTCGCGACCGGGGCCGCGCACCTGTCCAGCCTCCGCGGCACCGCCCTGCTGACCGAGCGGGGCGGATCGCCGGACGCCGTGGTCGAGTTCGTCCGCGGGGAGCTCGTCGCCCTGCTGGGACTGCGCGGCTGCCGCTTCGAGTACGGAACCCTGATCGGGCGCCGGCCGCGGCTGGAGCACGACGGCGGTCTGTGGCTGCGCCGCGGCAGCGAGGTCACCGAGTACGCCGCCTGGCCGGACGGCGAGACCGAGCTGCGGGTGGTCGGGGGCGGGCACTACTACGGCCGGTTCCTCCTCGACCCGTTCCCCGGCCACGCCCTGCCCGCCGAGGACGCGCGTGCGGTGGCGCTCGCGCTGGCCGCCCTGGCGGGCGCCGCCCTGGACACGGCCGGTGTGTCCCACCGGGGCTGAGCGCCGCTCACGGCCTGCCGCGGTGGACGCGGGCCAGGACGAGGACCGTGTCGTCGGTCGGCGGGTCGGGCAGCAGGCTCGCGAGCATGCGGTCCGCCATCTCCTCCAACGGCGCTCCGTCCCTGCCCAGTTCGGCGCGCAGCGCGTCCAGGCCCACTTCGATGTCCCGGTCCCGCGCCTCGATGAGGCCGTCGGTGTAGAGGGCGAGGGTCGAGTGCTCGGGCAGTTCGATCTCGGTCATCCGGAACGGGGAGCCGCCGACGCCCAGCGGGACGCCCAGGACCGCATCGACCGTCTCCACCGTGCCGTCCGGCCGGAGCACCAGGGGCGGAGGGTGGCCGGCGCTGGCGATGCGGGCTCGACCGGTCCGGGGGTCGTAGACGATGTACAGGCAGGTCGCGAGCTCGATGCCGGCCTCCTGGGCGCACGCGTCGAGTTCGGTGAGCAGGTCGGCAGGCTCGCTGCCGTGCCGGGCCAGCGCCTTGGTGGTGATGCGGAGGTGGCCCATGGCGGCTGCCGCCGACACCCCGTGTCCCATCACGTCGCCCACGACGAGGGCGACCCGGCCGTCGGGCAGGTTGATCACGTCGTACCAGTCGCCGCCGACCTCGGTGATCCTGCTGCCCGGCACGTACCGGTGGGCCACGTCCACGTACGGGCTGGCGGCGAGCGTGGTGGGGAGCAGGGCCCTCTGCAGGGTGAGCGCGATGTCCTGGACGCGGCTGTAGAGACGGGCGTTGTCCAGGCAGATCGCAGCGCGCGAGGCGAGTTCACCGGCCAGGCTGACGTCCTCCTCGGAGAAGGGCGGACGGGCGGCGGACCGGCCGAACATGGCGATGCCCTGCACGGTGCCCCGGGCGATCAGCGGGGCGACGAGGATGCAGGCCACGCCGCTCTCGCCCATGATCTTCGTGCGTGACTCGGTGACGACGGTCCGGGCCAGGAACTCCTCGTCCACCATGGCCGAGACGGCGC
Organism: Streptomyces sp. NBC_01232; assembly: GCF_035989885.1. Lineage (GTDB taxonomy): Bacteria > Actinomycetota > Actinomycetes > Streptomycetales > Streptomycetaceae > Streptomyces. The sequence continues at coordinate 7,185,989 of NZ_CP108518.1, read as the reverse complement.
GGCCGGTGCGCAGCATGTCGTGGATGACGGAGCCCGGCGGGTAGCGGACCTTCTCCACCCCGCTCACGAGTTCCACGGCCGGCTCGGCGAGGAGCGTCCCGGAGGCGATCCGGCGGGTGAACAGGGGTCGCTCCGGATCAAAGTCCTCCGTCTCGTCCATCCACTCGACGACCTCGACCACGGCGCCGTCGCAGAAGTCCGGCATCGACGCGTCGACCAGTTCCTGGGCGGTGAGGTTCACGTCCAGGGTGGTCCCGATCCGGGTGGAGGCCCCGTCGAGGAGCGCCAGCCGGCGACGGCTGGCGGTGGCTTCCAGGATGGCTCGTTCCCGGTCGGTCACGTCCACCATCAGCCCGCCCACGCCGGGGTTCGAGCCGACGGCCTGGCTCAGCGGGAAGAAGCTCACGGAGCGGACCTGGTCGCGGTCGGGGTGTCCCCGGGGGCGCACGCCGACCAGGGTGCCGACGACGGGCGCTCCGCCGAGGGCGACGGCGCGGAGCATGCGCTCGTACTCACCACCGTCGGACATGATCATGACCTCGTCCATGCGCCGCCCGAGGTGGGCCTCGATCGGCAGGCCGTCCATGTCGGCGAGCGCCTGGTTGAGGTGGATGTAGCGCAGATCCGGGTCGAGCATGACCAGGCCGATCGGGCAGGTCTCGAAGAGTGCGTCGAGGAAGGCGAGATTGGTCTTGACCCGGTCGAGTGCGTCGCTGCGGCTCGCCAGGACCATCACCACCGAGGGGCCGCCGGTTCCGGTCACGGAGAAGGAGCGGAAGCCGCAGTCGAAGGCCGTGCCGTCCTGGTGGCGGACCGTCAGCCTCCCCCGCCAGTAGCCGCGGGTGCGGCCCTGTTCCGTCAACCGGGCGCAGGACGCGGATTCGCCCCCGGAGCCGTCGGCGAAGAGAACGGCGCCGGGCCGCGCGAGGACGGCGGGCGGGTCGTACCCGAAGAGGGCGCCCGCGCCGGGCCCCCAGTAGCAGACGAGGTCGTTGTCATCGATGCCGAGGACGGCCACGGGCACGCGCTCCAGCAGCGCCCCCGGCTCGGACCAGATCGGGCCGTGGATCTCCTCGCCCCCCGGCTGGGCCGATGGCACGAGACGTCCCCTTCCGCACGCCGTTCCTTGCACATCATTATGCGGACACGGTATGCGGACGCGCCGGGTGTCGCGCGGCAGGCGCCGCGCCCCGGCCCGCCCGCCGGGGACATCCCCACGACCTGACCATCGAGTGGTCCGGCATCTGCAAGATGCAGTAACGTTCTTCCTTGCAAATGCGCGCCTGAATCACTCTTTCTCCTCTTGGACGATTCACCGTGCCAGGACGGGCCGGACCAGCGCGATTCCGTGCCCGGAACCAGGAGCCGTCCCGGGCCGGCTCCTGTTGACTGGCCGTGGCCACCACCCTCCGGACCGCTTGGCGGCTCTCGCGGTCCGGAACGGCCTGGTGCAGGAAGCCCCTGCGTGCCGATCGCGGTGTTCGGCGCGCAGGGGCTCCGCCGACAGAAGGCGGTCCGGCCTGTCGGCGCATCCGTACGCCGGCGCACCCGTACATCGTGGAGCCGGGACGGCCCGCGTTTCGACACACCGGCACCTGCCGTGCCCGCCGGGCTCCAGCATGATCGATCCCGTGCACCGCACCGCACCCCGGCGCAGGCGCACGCGCCGCGGCCCCCGCCGCACTTCCTTCGATCACGGGAGTCCGACCCATGTCCGACATCAGCGTGCGTTCCGTTCGGGACGGGGACTTCGCCCAGTGGCGCGCCCTGTACCGCGGCTACGCCGACTTCTACAAGGTGGAGCAGACCGAGGAGGCCGCCGCCACGGTGTGGTCGTGGGTGACCGACCCCGCCCACGAGGTCGGCGCGCTGGTGGCCGAGGACGCCGGGGGCCGGCTCCTGGGCCTTGCGCACTACCGGCCGTTCGCGCGCCCGCTCTCCGCGACGGTGGGCTGCTTCCTCGACGACCTGTTCGTGGCACCGGAACACCGCGGCTCGGGCGCCGCCGACCTGCTGCTCGGTGCGCTGCGCGAGCTCGCGGCAGAGCGGGGCTGGAGCGTGGTCCGGTGGATCACGGCCGACGACAACCACCGTGCGCGTTCCAAGTACGACCAGGTGGCCACCCGGACCATGTGGGTCACCTACGACATGGCCCCCTGAACACCGCCCGGGGGCGCCGTCGCAGCTTCGGAGCGGTGGCGGTCAGGCCGGCAGGTCCATCAGGAGCAGCGGGGTCGTGGTGGGCTGCCGGGATCCTCCGGAAGGTTCGAGGCTGAGGCCGACCGCGTCGGCGCCGGCGGCGTCGCCGTCGATGAGTACGGTGCCGTCCCGCTGGATGAATCCGGCCGGGCTCATGGTGCCCTCGTGGTCCAGCCAGAGCTGGTAGGTCGTGCCGGGGACGGGGGCAGGCAGGCCGCTCGCGGTGAAGACGGCCTTGTTGCGCACCGCCGAGGAGACGACGGCGGCCGAGGCTCCGTTGCTGGTGCGTCCATGGGCGGCGCGGGCATCGGGAGCGGTCAGGACCGTGGTGACGTCGTCCAGGCGCTGTTCGCTCTGGCGGGCCTGCTGTTCGTAGCGGCGGCTCTCCTGGTGCTGCCACGCGGCCAGACCTGCGAACAGGGCGCCGGCCGTCACGCTCGCGGCCACGGTGAACAGGGCGGCCCTGCGGCGCAGCGCGCCGCGCAGCGGGACCGGGGACAGCACGGAACTCCGGGGCGGGAGCTGGCGCACGCCGTCGACGGCGGCCATGGCCTGCTGCTTCATGGCGGCGGGCGGCGGCTGGCCCACGGCGGCGGCCAGACGTGCGGCGGTGGCCCGGAACTCGGCGACTTCCTGGCGGCATTCCTCGCAGCGGGCGAGGTGGGCGGTGAACGGCTCGCGTTCGCCGGGGTCGAGGGCGTCCAGGGCGTAGGCGGCGGTGAGGGCGTGGACGTCGGTCCGGGGCCGGTTCATGTGGTCACCCCCATGCAGTCGCGGAGCCGGATCAGTCCGTCGCGCATGCGTGTCTTGACGGTGGGGAGCGGCGCGCGCAGGACTTCGGCGACTTCGCGGTAGGTCAGGCCCCGGTAGTAGGCGAGGGTCACCGCCTGCCGCTGGAGTTCGGTGAGGCCGCGCAGGCAGCGGCGGACCTGTTCGCTGTCCAGCCGGATCTCGACCTGCTCGGCGACCTCGTCGAAGGCCGTCCGGTGCTCGCGGGCGGCCTGCGCGCGTTCCCGGTCGGCGGACGCCTGGGCGGAGCGGACCCGGTCCACGGCCCGCCGGTGGGCGATGGTCGCCGCCCAGGTGGTGACGCTGCCGGCGTCGGGGCGGTAGCGGGCGGCCTGCCGCCACAGGTCGATCATGACCTCCTGGGCGACCTCCTCGGACTGGGCCCGGTCGCGTACGACCTTGATCACGATCCCGAGGACCAGGGGGGCGAGGGCGTCGTACAGGACGGAGAACGCCTGTTTGTCGCCCTGGGCGACCTGCCCCATGACCTGGGCCAGGTCGGTGCGGTCGGCGGGGCCGGGGCCGAAGGGCATCGGCTGGTTCACAGGGCGGGCTCCGGCCGGGGGCGGGGCGTCCATCGCATGGTGGTCCTTGTCCGGGGGGTGAGTCTCATGGTTCTTCGTAGCGGACGTGCGTGCGGATGGGAGCGCGTTCACGCTCGGGAACTGCCGTCGGTTCCCTCCTTGGAGGGAACCGCGCCGTCGGCCGCCGGGCGTCAGGCGTCGGGCCAGGTGAGTACGGCGATGACCTGCTTGCCGCGCGGCGAGCGGCTGACGAAGAGGTCGGCTCCGAGCGCCCGGACGATCTGCAGCCCGCGCCCCCGCGTGGCGAGCACCCCTGGGCCGCCGCCCCGCTGCGGCAGGGAGAGTGAGCCGTCGCTGACGCAGATGCCCGCCCGCCCGCTCTCCAGGCTGATCGTGAGCGCGTACGGGGGCATGGCGTGCCGGACGGCGTTGGTGACCAGCTCGGAAGCGATCAGCAGGATGTCGCAGGCAGTCTCGTGCGGGCAGCGCCCGGGGTGCAGGGCCAGGGTGCGCGCGGCGCTGCGGCGGGCTTCCCGGGCGGCCTGCGGCCCTGACGGCAGTGGGTGGTGCACGGTCCCCGGCCGCGCCGGGGATGCGGTTGCGGTGTCCATGACTCTTCCTCGGGAACGGACGGGGTTCCGGGGCGGTGACCCCGGAACCCCTGTGTGCCGGTCGGTCCGCGCTACCACTTGCCGTGGCAGTTCCAGTGGCCCGGGACCCAGTGCTTGGCCCAGTGGCCGGAATTCCAGTTCTGCTTCGAGTGGTCCTTGCCCCACCAGCCGTCGTGCCCGCTGCCGTGGCGCCACTTCGATTCCCAGTGGCCCTTCACCCAGGTGCACCGCTCATGGCGGTCCCACCGGTCCCACCGGTTCTGTCGGTGGTCACGGTCGCGGTCGCGGTCACCGGTGAGCGTCGAGGTCACCGTGGCGGATGCCGCGGGGGCGGCGTTCGCGGTGCCGGCGAGGCCCAGCAGCGACCCGCCGGCCAGCAGTCCGGCCGACGCGGCCCCCACGAGCAGACGCCGCGTGTGCAGCGAACCGGTCATCGCACTCACCTCCTTCCCTTCATCGGACGGTCGGTTCAACGGCCCCTTCAGCCTCAGGAGCCTCACCAGGGATTCGCCACGACCCGGGTGAGGGATTGGAAAAACCTCATTGATGACCAAAACGGACCGGCGAGAGGATCCGGGCCGGCTACCAGCGAGTACCGCATTTGCTAGGTGAAATCACTGGTTCGACTGCAGCTGCCGCCCAGTCTGGCTGATACATTCCGCATGCGCAATCCGCACACCCCGTCCCGTCGCCGCTGTCCCCGATCCGGGTCGACGCCGTGCGGGCACCTCGGTCGGACCGAAGTCCCGAGAACCACCACGGATGCGTCGGAGGCCGTGCGGCCACGGCCGCCTGCAAGCCGAGATCCACCTCCGAAGGGGAGATTCTGATGCGAAAGATGCTTCTGCGGCGCCCTGCCGCCAGGAAGGCGCTGGTCGTGGGCGCCCTGCTGGCCCTTGCCGTGCCGGGAATCGCGTACGCCAACACGGTCGGCGTGACCGTGAAGACCCCGGGCGCCACCATGGGGCCCGGCTCGCCCTTCTCCGAGATATCGACGAACGCCGCCTGCAGCAGCGGCCTGATCTCCGGTGGCGGTGTCAACCAGGCCATCGGCACCGGCACATCGTCGAACGGCAACAAGATCAACGGCACCTCGCCGAGCCCCGACGGCAGCACCGAGTACACCGGCTCCACCGGCGTGGTCGGTACCGACGTGACCCACTGGCTCGGCATCGGCGGCAGCGGCGGCGCGGTGAACGCCTCCTTCTCCAGCACGCCGTACGCGATGTGCTTCACCAGCAGCCTGATCAACCACACCCAAGTGGTGATGAACAAGCTCGCCGGGCCGACGAGCAGCGGCACGGTGGGCCTGGTCACGGCCACCTGCCCGGCCAACACCCGGCTGCTCGGCGGCGGCGCCCGCATCACCCCGGCCGGCGTCGGCAGCCTCAAGCCGATCGCGAGCTTCCCCACCTTCAACGACTCCGCCCACGGTTTCGGCCAGAAGGCCGCGGCCGACGGTGAGAGCGACCCCGACTCCTGGAGCGCGGTCGGCTGGAACGGTGGCGGCGGCAACAGCAACAACACCACGTACGCGTACGCGATCTGCAGCGGCACCAACATCGACGTCAGTGGCGCCACGGTCACGGTCCGCCACAGCGAGGTGAGCGGTCCGACCGCGGCGACCAGCGGCCAGACCGTCACGGTCGGCTGCGGCGGCAACGACGGAAAGCTGGTCGGCGGCGGCGCCGCGATCAGCGGAGGCAACGTCACGACCACCAGCTTCACCGGGCCCGGTTCCGTCGGCGACCACCTCAACGGCAGCTACCCCAGCAACTCCGGCGGCACCCCGGTCGGCGACGGAACCACCACCGCCTCCTACTGGACGGCCGTCACCCACACCGGCGGGGGCAGCTCTCCGGGCACCTACTCCGACGCCTGGGCGCTCTGCGCCGACGACGGCGTCTGAGCCACCGACAGCAGCGCACCTCTTCCCAAGTACTCTCGTTTGGAACCTCGTTGAGACTCTTCAGATCCAAGGCAGCAGTATCGGCCGGCGTGACCGGTCTGCTGGCAGCCGTGCTGGCGGCGGTACCCGCGACCGCCGATCCGGCCCAGGCACCATCGCCGTCGCCCTGCGGCGCGGGCGGCACGTTCACCGCCTCACCCCCCGCCTGCACCTACACGGCGGTCGGTACGGACCTCTTCACCGTCCCTGAGGGCGTGAGCGCGGCGACCATCGACGTGTTCGGCGCCGAGGGCGGCAGCGCGGCCGGCTTCGTCACCCCCAACCCCCCGAACGAGGGGGCACCCGGCGGGCTCGGCGGCGGGACCCGCGCGACCTTCGCCGTGAGCGCCGGGCAGAACCTGCAGATCACGGTGGGCGGCGCCGGGAGTTCCGGCAGCTCGCGGCGCGGCGAGTACGCCCGGCCCGGCGGCACGGGCCACGGGGCCGGAGGCGGCGGCGCGCACGGCGGGGGCGGCTCCGGCGGCGGCGCCACCGACGTACGCGTCGGCGCCTTCGGCCCGGCCGACCGGATCCTCGTCGCCGGTGGCGGCGGGGGCGCCGGCAACGGCGGGCCCCTGCTGCGCGGCGGCCACGGCGGCGGCCCGGCCGGCGAACCCGGCGGACAGGGCGGCGGCCAGCCGGGATCCGGCGTGGCGGGCGGCGGCGCGACCCGGAGCGCCCACGGCACCGGCAGCCCCAACTCCGCCCTCGGCGGCCCCGGAACGGCCGGGAGCGACATCGACCCCAATACCGGGCAGCCCAATCCGGGCAGCGGCGGCCCCGGCGGCAACGGCGCACGCGGCGGCAACGGCGGCGGAGGCGGGGGCGGCGGCTACTTCGGCGGCGGAGGCGGCTCCGGCGGCGGGAACCCCGACAACCTGTACGGGGCCGGTGGCGGGGGCGGCAGCGGCTTCGCGGCCCCCGCGGCGACCGACGTTTCCCTGCTGCCCGGTGTGAACCGCGGCAACGGCCGGGCCGTCGTCTCGTTCCGCTACACGGCCACGCTCACGGTGGCCGCCGACACGGCCGCACCGCTGTTCGGGCACCCCGTCACCCTGACCGCCGCCGTCTCCGCGGCCGGCCCGGTGACGCCGGGCGGGACGGTCACCTTCTTCGACGGGACGACCCCGCTGGCGGCCGTGCCCCTCGACGGCGGCCGGGCCCTGCTGCGCACCGCCGCGTTGCGGCCCGGCCCCCACGCGATCACCGCGTCGTACGGCGGGGACACGAGCCACGCGCCGGGGGCGACGGCGGCGCCGTCCGAGGTCACCGTCGGCTTCAGCCGGCCGTGCATCACGACGGCCCGCGTCGGCACCCTGACGGTGGCCGCCGGCCAGGCGCTCTGCATCGCCTCCGGCGGCAGCCAGACCGGTCCCGTCAAGGTGGCGCCGGGCGGGTCCCTGGCCGTCACGGACGCCCGTGTCACGGGCCCGGTGTCCGCCGAGGGCGCGCTCGCCGTCACCATCTGCCACTCACGTCTCACCGGCCCCGTCTCCGTCACGGGAAGCACCGGCCACGTCCTGGCCGGCTCGGACCGCGAGACGGCCGGGTGCGGCGGCAACACCTTCCAGGGACCGCTGACCCTGGAGGGCAACACCGGCGGTCTCCAGGCTTCGGCCAACACGGTCATTGGACCGGTTCGGATCGACGGCAACAGCGGCAATGGACCACTGCCCGACGCGGGCGCCCCCGCGTTCCGGGCCAACCAGGTCACCGGACCCCTGCGCTGCGAGGGCAACGCACCGGAGCTGGTTCACACGGGCACCCTCGTCCAGGGGCCCCGGTCCGGCCAGTGCCGCACGGCTTCCTAGTGCTGTGGCCGGAAAGGTGTGCCGGGGTCGCGGTGTCCGGTGCGGTGCATCGCAAGGCGGAGGGCCGCGGCTCGTACTGGACGTACTTGCGTGGTCCGACAACGCGGCGAGGTGCCGTGCCGGGCGCCGCGACCCGGTGGACCTTTCCGGTCACAGCACTAGCAGAGTCGGCGGCGGGCGGCGGCACGTGCTGACGGGAGGCACCCGGGACCGGCGGTCCCGGGTGCCTCCTCGTCCGGAGCTGCGCGGCGCCGCCTATGCTGCGGGCGTGCCGACGTACTCCCTGGGGCAGGCCGCCCAGCTGCTGCGCGTGAGCCCCGAGACCGTCCGCCGTTGGACGGAGACGGGCCGGCTGGCCGCCGGCCGTACCGCGGACGGGTCGCGGACCGTCGACGGCGCGGTCCTCGCCGCCTTCGCCGAGGAACGGGCGGCCGGGCTGCACCGGTTGCCGCCGGGCGCCGCCCTCACGTCCGTCCGCAACTCCTTCGCCGGGATCGTCACCGCCGTACGGCTCGACGACGTCGCCGCCCAGGTGGAGATCCAGTCGGGTCCGCACCGCGTGGTGTCCCTGGTGACCCGGGAGTCGGTCGAGCAGCTCGGCATCGTGGTCGGATCGACCGTCACGGCCCGGGTCAAGTCCACCGAGGTCCACATCGAACTGCCGTAGGCCCCTCGGCCCTGCCCCTCCCGGCCGCGGCTCCCCGACCGCCGCGCCCGTCAGCCGCAGCGCAGCGCCGCGTACAGGTCCAGCTTGTGGTCGAGGCGGGACAGGTCACGGCCCGTCAGGACCTCCACCCGCTCGATCCGGTAGTGCACGGTGTTCACGTGCAGGTGCAGTGCCTCCGCCGTGCGCGCCCAGGAGCAGTTGTTGGCCAGGAAGACCTCCAGGGTTTCCCGCAGCATTCCGTCCCCGAGCGCCCCGAGGATCCGCGCCCCGTACACCGACCGCACCTCCGGCGGGATCCCCGCCATCAGCTCCCCGAGCGTGTCCAGCTGCTCGACCCCGCGCACCGGGACCGCCTCGTCCGCCGCGGTCAGGGCGAACCGGGCCTGGCTGAGCGAGGCCCGCAGCCCCTCCAGGCCCCCGGCTCGGATCCCGAGGCCCAGGCGGAGCTCGGTCTGCGGTCCCCCGCACTGCTGGAGCATCGGCCACACCGCGCGGAGCCGGCCCGCCACGTCGGTCGCGGCGGCCGGGTCCTCGTACAGCACCGCCGCGGTCCGCCCCACCGCGTACGCGGCGCCCTCCAGGTGGCTGAGCCCCTCCGCCAGCGCGTCGCCCGAGGTCGCCGCCAGTACCCGGTACGAGCCGCCCACCGGCAGGCCGGCCTTGGCGAGCGCCTCTTCCAGGGCTCCGGTGTCCGCGGGCGCGTTCCCCGCGGGCGTCCCCTCCAGGACGCCGATCAGTTCCCGTCCGGCCAGCCGCTGCGCGGCGGCCCGGCGGGTCTGCCCGCTGCGGCACTGGGCGAGCACCTCGGCGATCTCGTGGAGCACCCGCGGGGGCGCCGCGTCCGGGTCCGGGACGTGCAGCTGCCAGGCGTCGTACGGGGAGCTCTCGGCCTCGACGCGCAGCCAGACCCCGCCGCGCGCGGAGGCGGCCGACGCCTGCCGGGCGGGGAGCTCGGGGGCGGAGGGCGTACGGGCCACAGTGCGGCCGCTGGCGGTGAGCAGATAGCAGGACACCCGGCCCAGGTGGGCGCAGGCGCGGTCGAGGAGTTCCTCCGGTCCGGCCCCTTCCTCCACCAGCCGGCTGAGCTCACCGCGCACGTTCTCGGGGAGCGCGAAGAGCCGGGTCGGACGGCGGCTCAGGTCGCCCCACTGGCGCAGGTACACCGCCTCGGTCACCGCCCGGAAGCTGGTGCGCGCGGGGACGGCCACGATCGGCACCCGGTGGGCCCGGCAGGCGGCGACGAGTTCCTCGGGGACCCTGCCGTGGGTCTCCTCGCCGGCCAGCAGGGCGGTGGCTCCGGCGTCGGCGAGGGCGCCGACGAACCGGTCGGCCTTCGTGACGTCGCCCTCGGCCCACCACACCAGTCCGCTCAGTACGAGCTCCCCGGGGCCCAGGAACCGGCCCGGCTCCTCCAGGTCGGTGGCGGTGACCCCGACGACCTCCTGGCCGAGAAGTGCTTCCTCGCCCCAGAGCAGGCTGAGACCGAGGCTGTCGAGCTGGAGCAGGTCCAGGACGTGCATGGCGGGGACTCCTTGCGGTGGGCGATGCCCACATTCGCGAGGTGAACAGAGGCTGAGTCATCGTAAATGCTAGGTGAAGCACACGGTATGCCTCTTGGTTGATCCTCCATGAGTGAGGACTGCGGGGTCGTCCGATTCCGTGGCCGGGACCAGTCGTCCCGGCCCCGCTCCCGTTGCTTCACTGGCGGAAACCCTCCTGTCAGGCCAGAAAGGCTGGTGGCGCGAATTGGATCTCAACACGGTGCTCGACGTACGCGACGCCCGCCGCCGCGAGCCCTGGCGTCCCGGCGACGCCTGGCTCGGCGGCGGTACGTACCTCTTCTCCGAGCCGCAGCCGCACATCCGCCGCCTGGTCGACCTCTCCCGCATGGGCTGGCCGCCGCTGTCCTGGCAGCCCGACGGCTCCCTGGACATCGCCGCGACCTGCACCATCACCGAGCTCTCGCGCTTCGCCCGGACCCTGCCCACGACGGCCGCGCCGCTCTTCGAGCAGTGCTGCCGGGCCTTCCTCGCCAGCTTCAAGATCTGGAACATGGCGACCGTCGGCGGGAACCTCTGCAACGGCCTCCCCGCCGGTCCGATGGTCTCCCTCACGGCCGGCCTCGACGGCACCGTTTTCCTCCAGGGTCAGGACGGCGCGACCCGGCGGATGCCCGTCACCGACTTCATCCTCGGCGCCGGCGTGAAGAACCTGCGCGAGGGCGAGCTGCTGCGGTCCGTCCGCCTGCCCCCGAATGCGCTGGACTCCCGTACGGCCTTCCGGCAGGCGTCCCTGTACGGACTCGGGCGCTCCGGCGCCCTCGTCATCGGGGCCTGCGACCCCGCGGACGGCTCCCTCGCCGTCACGGTCAGCGCCGCCACCACCCGCCCCTTCCGGTTCTGGTTCGCGCTGCCGCCCACCGCCGCCGCACTGCGCGCGGCGATCGACGGCGGCGTCCGGCCCGACGAGTGGTACGACGACATCCACGGACTGCCCGAATGGCGACGCCACATGGCCCTGCGCCTGGCCGAGGAGATCCGCCGCGAGCTCACCAGCGAGGACGACCGATGACGTACGAGATCGAGATCAACAAGCGGCGCTTCGACACCGAGCCCCGGGCCGGCCAGTGCCTGCGCACCTATCTGCGCGAGCGCGGCTGGTTCGGTGTGAAGAAGGGCTGCGATCAGGGCGACTGCGGCGCCTGCACGGTCCACGTCGACGGGCAGCCGGTGCACAGCTGCCTCTACCCGGCCGTCCGCGCCGAGGGCCGGTCCGTCACCACCGTGGAGGGACTGGCCTGCTCCGGCGGCGAACTCCATCCGGCGCAGCAGCAGTTCCTGGACGCCCAGGGCTTCCAGTGCGGCTTCTGCACGGCCGGCTTCCTGATGACCACCGCCGCCCTCCAGGCCGAGGAGGGCACCGCCCACGACGACGGCAAGCTCCAGGACCTCCCGCGCGCGTTCAAGGGCAACATCTGCCGCTGTACGGGTTACCGGGCCATCGAGGACGCGGTGCGCGGGGTGAAGCACACCGAGACCCCGGAGGCCGGAAAGGCCGTGGGCAAGTCCCTGGGCGCCCCTGCGGGACCCCAGGTCGTCACCGGCACGGCCCGCTACACCTTCGACGTCGAGGTGCCCGGCCTGTTGCACATGAAGCTGCTGCGCTCCCCGCACCCGCACGCCCGGATCGTCGGGATCGACATCAGGGACGCCCTCCAGGTACCGGGCGTACACGCCGTGTTCACCCACCACGACGCCCCGGACCGCCTGTACTCGTCCGCCCGCCACGAGCATCCGACCGAGGACCCGATGGACACCCGGGTCCTGGACGACGTGGTCCGCTTCGTCGGCCAGCGCGTCGCCGCCGTGGTCGCCGACAGCGAGCAGGCGGCCGAGGAGGGCTGCCGGCGCGTGCTCGTCACGTACGAGCAGCTCCCGTACGTCATCGACCCGGAGGAGGCCATGCTCCCGGGCGCGCCCGTCCTTCACCCCAAGGGCCCCGGGTCGGGGATCTTCCGCGCCGAGAACAACGTGTGCGGCGAGGTCCACCACACGCTCGGCGACATGGAGAAGGGGTACGCGGAGGCGGACGTCGTCTACGAGGAGACCTACCGGACCCAGCGCGTCCAGCACGCCAGCCTGGAGACCCACGGCAGCGTCGCGTACTTCGAACCCAAGGAGGACGGCGACGGCGAGCGCATCACCGTCCGCTCCTCCACACAGGCCCCTTTCCTGACCCGGCGGGCGCTGTGCGCCCTCTACGACCTGGGTGAGGACGAGGTCCGCGTCGTCGCGGGCCGCGTGGGCGGCGGGTTCGGCGGCAAGCAGGAGATGCTGACCGAGGACATAGTGGTCCTCGCCGCCCTGAAGCTGCGCCGGCCGGTGAAACTCGAATTCACCCGGGCCGAGCAGTTCTACGGGGCCACCACCCGCCACCCCTTCAAGATCACCATCAAGATCGGGGCCACGTCCGACGGCACCCTCACCGCGCTGCGCATCCGCGTGGTCTCCAACACCGGCGCCTACGGCAACCACGGCCCGGCGGTCATGTTCCACAGCGTCGGAGAGTCCTTCGCCGTCTACAAGGCGCCGAACAAGGAGGTGGAGGCGTACTCGGTCTACACCAACGGCGTCCCGGCGGGCGCCTTCCGCGGCTACGGCCTGGGCCAGGTCCTCTTCGCCGTCGAATCGGCGATGGACGAGCTCGCCATCCGGCTCGGCATGGACCCGCTCGTCCTGCGCGAGAAGAACGTCATCGGGCCCGGTGACCACATGGTGACGCCGATCGGTCACGAGGAGGACCTCTTCATCGCCTCGTACGGGATGAAGCAGTGCATGGACGTGGTGCGCAGGGCCATCGCCGAGGACCGCAGCCACGAGGACGTTCCGGAGGGCTGGCTCACCGGGACGGGCGCGGCGGTCGCGATGATCGCGACCGGCCCGCCCGGCGGCCACTTCGCCGATGCCCGGGTCAGTCTGCTGCGCGACGGCACGTACGACATCGCGGTCGGCACGGCGGAGTTCGGCAACGGCACGACCACCGTCCACCAGCAGATCACCGCGGGCGCGCTGAACACGACGGTGGACCGGATCACGGTCCGCCAGTCCGACACGGACGTCGTCCGCCACGACACCGGCGCGTTCGGCTCGGCCGGCACGGTGGTGGCGGGCAAGGCGGTGATGCTGGCCGCCCACTCGCTCGCGGAACGCCTCCTGACCTTCGCGGCCCGGCACACGGGCGTGGCCCGGCACCTGTGCAAGCTGGGCCCCGAGACCTTCGACTGCGCGGGCCGGATCGTCACCCTGAAGGAGCTGTACGAGGCCGCGTACGACAGGGGCAGGCTGGAGGAGCTGGCGGCGGACGGCCACTGGGGCGGCTCGCCCCGCTCGGTGGCCTTCAACGCCCAGTGGTTCCGCCTGGCGGTGGACCCGGACACCGGCGAGATGAAGATCCTGCGCAGCGTGCACGCGGCGGACGCGGGCAAGGTCATGAACCCGATGCAGTGCCGCGGCCAGGTGGAGGGCGGTGTGGCCCAGGCGCTGGGCGCCACCCTCTTCGAGACCGTACGGGTCGACGGGCGCGGGGAGGTGACCACGGCGGCGTTCCGCCGCTACCGGCTGCCCCAGTACGCCGATGTCCCGCGCACCGAGGTTCACTTCATGGAGACCTCGGACGCGATCGGGCCGCTCGGCGCCAAGTCCATGAGCGAGAGCCCCTTCAACCCGGTGGGACCGGCCTTCGCCAACGCCCTGCGGGACGCGACGGGCGTGCGCTTCACCGAAATGCCGGTGACGAGGGATGTGGTCTGGCAGAAGATGCAAGCAGCGAGGGGCTAGATTAGTCTCATATGCGACTCAGATAGTGAGACACGGGTGGCATATACGTTTCCCGAACAGCGACATCTGGGCATCGGATCCGTATGGCCACACTCATGCTGCACGGCGCCCTGGACCGCCCGGCCCTGCTGAGCGTCGCGGACCTGCGGGAATGGGCGCGGCACCGCGCCGAGGTGGTGTTCGACTGCGCGACCAACGGCCCGCAGCACCACGTCTTCGAGGGCGTGCTGCTGCGCGACGTGGTCGCGAGCGCGGGGCCGGGCTTCGACGCGCGGCGCCGCAAGGACCGATCTCGGTTCCTGCTGACCGTCAGCGGCGGGGACGGCCACCACACCGTCCTCGCCTGGGCCGAGCTGGACGCCGATTTCGGGGACAGCCCGGTACTGCTGGCCACCCGTCTGGACGGTGAGGACCTGGACGAGTGCGGGGCGCAGCTGGTGGTCCCCTCGGACCGGTGCGGGGCGCGCTACGTCAGCGCGGTGACGCACGTGTGGTTCGGCGCCCCGGCGGCGCCGGGCATCTGAGCCCTGGTGAGCGCGGCGCGGATCAGGCGGTGGCGAGGGAGATCTCGGTCGACTTGATCAGCGCCACGACGGAGGATCCGGCCGTCAGGCCGAGCGCCGCGACGGCGTCCGCGGTCACGGCCGCGGTCAGCTCGCCCCCGCTGACGTTGACCTTCACGGCGGCCATGGCCGGGCCGGCCGCGACATCGGCCACCGTGCCCGTGATCTGGTTGCGGATGGAGATGTTCTCGACCGGGCCGGTGGCCAGGGCCACCTCGGTGGCCTTGACGAGCGCCTTCACCTTCGAACCCGAGGCGATGCCGAGGTCCTTGACGGATTCGGCGGTGATGGCAGCGGTGATCTCCTGGCCTCCTTCGAGACGGACCTTGACCGTCGCCATGGCCTCGCCGACGGTGACGGCCGTGACGGTGCCCGCGATCTGGTTGCGGATGCTGAGACTCATGAAGGTTCGACCTCTTGCGTAGGCGCTCGGTGCGGTCCGGAGGGGCCGCACGGGAGAGACCGTAGGGCCATCCGGCCCGGTCCGCGCCGTCCCTCTCGCGCCCGCGCACCCAGAACCACCCGACCGGCTCGCCCCACGGGGCGGGACGTACGGAACCGGTCCCGGCCGGCCGGGAACCCCGGGCGCCCCGCATCCGACTACTCCCCCGTGGGAGGCGGAGCTTCGCCTTCCCGCGCAGCGGAGGAGGTGTGTGATGGGCGGGCTGGACGTGCGGATGCGGGAGGTCGTGTGCCGGCACGGCCGGATGAAGGCCGTCGCCGACGTCGATCTGGAGATCGCCGCCGGTGAACGCGTGGCACTGACCGGGACCAACGGCTCGGGCAAGACGACGCTGCTGCGCGCCGTCCTCGGTCTGCACCGCCAGACGACGGGATCGATCCGGGTGGGCGGCCGTGAGGGCCGTTCGCCCGCGGAGTGGGCCTGGCGGCGCCGGGCCTGCGCCTGGATCCCGCAGAAGCCGGCCGCCGGCCGCTTCCCCCTGCTGGGCGCCGAACTGCTGGCCGCCAGCAACGCGCCCACGGAGGCCGCCGAGGCAGCGGAGCGGCTCGGTGTGGGGCCGCTCGTCGGGCGCCCCCTGCACACGCTCTCCGGCGGCCAGCTGCAGCGGATGTACCTGGCCCGGGCCATCGGGTGCATCGCCGCGGGAGCCGAGTTGCTCCTGGCGGACGAGCCGACCGCCGCCCTCGACTTCGACGGGCAGGCGGAGGCCGCGGAGGTCCTGACCTCCCTGCCGGTGACCCTCATCGTGGTGACGCACGACAGGGCTCTGGCCGACCGCTGCGACCGCGTACTGGAGATGGCCGCGGGCCGGCTGCGGGAGGTGCGGTGATCCTCGCCGCCGCCGACCTCGGTGAACTCCTCCAGCTGCTGCCCGTGCAACGGGCCGGCGCGGCCCTGCTGCTGGCCGCGATCGGCCTGCCGGTCATCGGGGTGGTCATCGTAGGGCTCGACATCATGCCGGTGCGGTTCGCGATGATGCACGTCGCCCTGCTGGGCATCGCCGTCGGACTGCTGACCGGGCTCGACCCCATGCTGTGCGCGCTGGTGGCCTGCGCGCTGGCCGGTGCGGGCGTGGCCCCGCTCGCCCGCACCCCGGACGGCCTGTCGGGGGCGATGGGCCTGCTGATGAGCCTGGCCATCGCCGCGGCACTCCTGCTGCTGGCCGTGTCGGGGGTCAACGCCTCCGGCGCCTTCGCCCTGTTGTGGGGGTCGATCCTGTCGGTGGGCACCGCCGACCTCGTCGTGCTGGGCGTACTGGCCGTCGTCGTGCCGGGCCTGTTCTGGTGGCGGCGGCGCGAGATCGGCCTGCTGCTGTACGACCGTGAACTCGCCCAGTGCTCCGGCGTACCGGTGCGGGCGCTGACGGCCGCGCTGCTGGTACTGGTCGCCATCGCGGTCGCCGGGGCGATCAAACTCACCGGGGCGCTGCTCGTCGACGCCCTGACCCTGCTGCCCGCACTCGCCGCGCGCCGGCTGGGCAACTCGCTGAAGTCGATCACCCTGTGGGCGGTCGGCATCGGCGTCGTGGTGAACCTGACGGGCTTCCTGCTGGCCCTGTGGCTGGACTGGCCGCCCGGCCCGGTCCTCGTCCTGACCGCGGGGGCACTGGTCCTCGCGGTGCATTTCATACCCGAACGGAGAATCAGCTCATGGCGCGCACCCGCGTCCGTATCCCTTCCCTCCTCGCACTGAGCGCGGCGCTGCTCCTGACCGCCGCCTGCGGGAACGACCCCTCGCCCGAGGACACAAAGTCCCAGGAGGGCGTGAACCCGCAGGCCGCCAAGCCGGTCGTGGTCGTCACCACCACCTGGGAGGGCGCGTTCGCGAAGGCGGCGGGCGCCGAGGACGTCAAGGTCATCGTGCCGCAGTCCGTGCACCACGCCCCGGACTACGATCCCAAGCCGTCGGACCTCGCGGCCGTGGCCAAGGCCGACTTCGTGCTCTACGCGCCCTTCGAGCCGTACGCCGCGAAGATCAAGGAGGCCGCGGGCTCCAAGGCCAAACTGGTCGAGGTGAACCTCGACAACGACCCGGACAAGGCGGCGGCCGAAGTGGCCAGGCTGGCCGGGCTCTTCGGCACCGGCGACGCCGCCACGCGGTGGAAGACGGATTTCGACACCCAGTACGCGCAGCTGAACAAGGAGGTGCAGGCGGGCTGGCCCGGCGGCCGCAGCCCGTCCGTCGTGACGCAGGTGTTCACCGCCTGGTCGGCGAAGCTCGCGGGCGCGACCACGGTGGGCACGTACGGGCCCGAGGCCGTGACCCCGGCGCAGCTGGCCGAACTCTCCGCGAAGAAGCCGGAGCTGGTGCTGGACAACGCGCACATGTCCACCGGCACGGTGCTGCCGGACTCCGGCGCCAAGCAGGTGAAGATCGTCAACTACCCGGGGGAGGACCTGGATCTGCTGGCGGTCTACCGCAACGCGGCGGCCGAGCTGAAGAAGGCCATGGGCGCTTCCTAGGTCGTGCACCTGTCCAGCCGCTCCACGGCACGGGCCGGGGCCGGGCGGGGGCAGCGGGCGATCCCGCCCCGCTCCCCCGCCGGGCCCCGTTCGTGTGTCCCTCGGCTCGCTCCCGACCCGCTGCACCCATCCGCGCGCGCTCCCGCGTCAACCGGCCATCCGCCGGTGCGCCGGAGCGCCCGCCCGCGGGGCGCTCGGCCACCATGACCCACGCCGGAGGCCGTGACCCATCCGGCGGCCGGGGCGGTTGTCAGCCTGCCTGGGCGAGCGGGGGGGCCGTGAGGCGTTCGCGCAGCGCCGCGCGGTCCGGTTTGCCGGCCGCCGTCAGGGGGAGTTCGGCGATCAGCAGGAGCCGCTCGGGGTGTTTGGACCGCTCCAGCCCGCGCCGCGTGAGGTGTTCGCCGAGGGAGGCGAGTGTGAGGGGCTGGCCGCCCCGGGGCACCACGCAGGCGGCCAGCCGCTCCCCCATCAGCGGGTCGGGGACGCCGACGCACGCCACGTCCCGGACCTGGGGGTGCGCGGTCAGGACGCGTTCCACCTCGGCCGGGCTGATGTTGGCGCCGCCGCGGATGACGATGTCCTTGAGGCGGCCGACGATGTGCAGGACGCTGTCGGAGTCGAGGTATCCGAGGTCACCGGTGCGGACCCAGCCGTCGGGCGTGCGGTAGCGGGCGTCCAGGTCGGGGGCGCCCACGTAGCACAGCGGGGTCATCGGGCCGCGCGAGATGATCTCGCCGACGGCCCCGTCGGGCAGCGGTTCGTGCGTGTCCGGGTCGGCGATCCGGATCTCGGCGACCCGGGGGTCGGGATGACCCGCGACGACTCCGGTCCCATCGGCGGGAGGCACAGAACTGCCGAGCCCGGTATGGCAGTTGACGCCGTCGGCGGAGCCGTAGAGGTTCACCACCGGACAGCCGAAGGCCTCGGCCGCGGCGGCCGCGGTGGTCGCGTCGAGCGGGGCCCCGCCGAGGACGAGTGCGGTGGGCGCGGGCAGCTTCTCGCCCGTCCCGTCGAGGCGTTCGAGCATCATGCGGACCATGGTGGGCACGCCGAGTATGTGCGTCGGCCGGTGTTCGCGCACCGCCTCGAGCGCCGCTTCCGGGGTGAAGTGGTCGAGCAGGACGAGGGTGCCGCCGTGCCGGGCGAGGGTGACGGCGGTGCCGTTGGACCCGAAGGCGGAGGCGAGCGGCACGAGGAAGAGGCAGCTCGGCGGGGTCCGGTCCGGGATGAGGGAGGCGAGGAAGTTCCCGCGGCCGCCGGCCAGTGCGTTGTGCGAGTACGCGATCATCTTCGGCTCGGCCTCGGAACCGGAGGAGACGAGGATGCGTGCGGCGCTGTCGGGGTCGGGCCGGGCCGGGACGAAGCCGCTGGGGTCGGAGCGCAGCAGCTCCGACAGCGGAATCGTTCCTTCAGTCACGGATCCCGGCCTCCCCGCCGCGATGACGTGGCGCAGGGCCGGGAGCGCCCCCGTGAGCGTGCTCAGATCGGCCGCGTGCCGGAAATCCCGGTGCTCGGTCGCCGCGATGACGGCGACGGCCTCGGCGCGGCGCAGCAGGCACTCGGCCTCGAGGACGCTCCGGCCCACCGGGAAGGGGAGCGCGATCGCGCCGAGCGCGGCCAGCGCGAGATCGGCGATGACGGCATTGCGGTGGTTGGGGAGCTGTACGCCGACCACGTCGCCCGGGCCGATGCCGAGCTCCCTCAGGCCGGTGGCCAGACATCGGACCTTGCGGTCCAGGGCGGTGTAGCAGAGCTTGCCCTTGGCGTCGATGACGGCCGTCCGGTGCAGGTCCGCGATCTGACGGGCCCGGAACAGGCTGTAGAGGTCGAGATCGGGGCAGGTCCCGTCGACCACCCAGGACCGGCGGAGTTCGGCGGGCAGCAGGTCGCGCAGTACGAGCCTGTCGGCGGTCATGCGAAGCTCCAGGGGTCGGGGACTGCGGGGGCGCCGTGCGCGTCGCGGCTGATCGAGCCGGTGAAGCGCGGATCGTGGTGCAGGTCGGACAGCTCGGTGGTGACCGCGGTCGCGGTCAGCCCGTCTGCGCGCAGCCGGGCCAGGGCCTCGGCCGTGGACAGGGCGCCCAGGTCGTGGGCGGCCGCGGCGCGGGCATCGGCATCGGCGGGCGCGAGCAGGCCGTCCGCCGTCGCCAGTGGGACCCGGAACCCGGCCGGGCGCCGGGGGTTCTCGCCGCGGGCCGCCCGGCGCAGGGCGGGGGCGGTCAGCGTGTCGGCCGCGCCGAGCAGGGAGGAGTCCACCCGTACTCCGTGCCCAGTGCGTTCGCGCAGCAGCAGTCCGGCGAGGACGGCCTCGCTGCCCAGCAGCCCGCCCAGCACGTCGAGCAGGGTCATCAGCGAGGGCGCCGGGGCCTCTCCCGCGGGGCGGACGGCCTCGCCGACGCCCGTACGGGCCTGCACCATGAAGTCGGTGCCCATGGGGGCGTCCTCGATGCGGTCGGCCCAGCCGCTGGTGTACGCGTAGACGAGCGCGGGATTGACGCGGGCGAGGTCCTCGGAGTCGAGGCCGAGCTCGGCGGCCTTGCCCGGCGCCCAGTTGTGCAGGAAGACGTCGGCCCCGGCGGCCAGTTCCCGCAGCCGTCGCCGGTCGGCCTCGCTCTTGATGTCGATCTCGACGGCCCGCTTGCCCCGGTTGAGGGCGAGCCAGCGCGCGGAGATCCCGGAGCAGGCGGGGGGCATGCCGCGCAGCGGGTCGCCGCCCGGGGGTTCGATACGGATCACGTCGGCGCCCAGGCGGCCTAGCAGGTGCGCGGCGAGCGGTGCCTGGATGCGGCGGCCCGCCTCCAGGACGGTGAGCCCGGCCAGCGGTCCGCCGGAATGTGCCGCGCCGGGCAGCCGGTGCGACCGGGCGGTGAGACGTCCGGTGACCGTCGTCGCCAGCGCCCACGGAGCCGCGCCGTCGTGTTCCGCCGCCCGTTCGGCGAGCGGGCGCAGGGCGCACACCTCGGCGCCGTACGCCGCCGCGGCCCGGCGGATCCGCTCCCAGGTGTGGCTGCGCGCCGTGAGGTGGAGGGCGGCCGGGAAGGGGGCGCAGGCGGTGGCGTAGCGGAACTGGAAGGGCCGCCAGCCGGCCCGCAGGGCCTCCGCAGGCGCCTCCAGGGCCCTCCAGAAGGCCGCCCAGGCTCCCGGATCGAGCGTCTCCAGTTCGAAGAGGATGCCGTCGGCGGAGGTGAACGGAGGTCCTCCGGGGGCCAGTTCGGCGGCCTCGTCCTCGTCCGCCCCGGCGGCGGCGAGGTACTGGGACACCGCGAGGAGCCCCGCCCGGTCGGCGCCGGTGGTGACCGCGCGGGCGGCGCCACCACGGGCCTGGCCCACGAGGGACGCGAGCAGGCCCTGCACGGTCAGGACCCCGGCGGCCGTGGCCGCGTAGTCCACGGCCAGACCGCGCGGGCTGCCGTCGCGCCGGCCGTGAACGGCCATGACGCCGGTGGCGGCCTGCACCGTGGCTTCGTCGACGAGCCCGCTCGCGGGATCCGCCCACGTGACGGTCGCGTGCGCCGGGTCGAAACCGCCGCCCGTGAGCGTGGTGAACCCGGTGACGGTGGTGCCGGCGGCGGACGCGTCCCCGGGTGCGGGGTGGTCCGTCCGTGCGCCGAGCAGCCGCAGGTGGTCGGCGACCACGCTCGTGATCTGCGATGGCCCCGATGTGTCGAAGCGCAGTGTGTCGAGCGGCCGGACCGTCTGCGTGGTTGCTGGTGACGCCATGCCTCTCCTCTCCTGGCGCGGCGGTGGCTGCGCCCGGGTCTTGCCGAATCGCGGGAACCCGGGAGCGTGCGCACCCGACCAGTTCCACGAACAGTCAGTCGGTCGGCCGTTCCCGCGAGTTCCCGGGAATGAGGAGGAAAGCAGTGACGGATCCAGGCACGGACCATGCCTCGCTCGCACAACAGCACGCCGGGGCCGCGGAGTTGAGGCAGCGCATCGAGCGCTTCGTCCATACCCGGGTGATCCCCCGGGAGGCGGTGCTGGACGGGGGCGGCCCCGAGGCGGCCGAGGCACTGGCCGCGCTGCGCGACCGGGCTCGCGACGAGGGTCTCTGGGCCCTGCCGCTCCCCGCGGAACTGGGCGGCGGCGGCCTGGACTTCCGGACATACGCCGGGCTGGCCGAGGCGGAGGGCGCCAGTGACCACGGCCCGGCCGCCCTGGGCTCCGCCCCGCTGCTGGATGTGACGATGCTGGCGCGGCACGCGGGGGACTCGGTCCGTGAGGCGTACCTGAAGCCGCTGGTCGCCGGGGAGATGCGTACCTGCTACGCGATGACCGAGCCGGACGTGCCCGGCACCGACCCGTTCGGGACCGGCACCCGGGCCGAGCGGGGGCCGGACGGCAGCTGGCTCGTCACCGGCCGCAAGTGGTTCACCTCCGGCGCCGCGGGCGCCGACCTGGTGACGGTCATGGCCCGCACCGGCGGCAACGCCGGTGACCGCGCGGGGCTGTCGCTGCTGCTCGTGCCCACCGCGTCGCCCGGATTCCGGGTCGTGCGCGAACTGCCCGTCCTCGGTACGGGCGGCCAGTACGAGATCGAACTCGACCGGGTCCGGGTCCCGGCGGACCACCTCCTGGGCGAGCCCGGCCGGGCGCTCGCCATCGCCGGTGAGCGGCTCCAGCTCGGCCGTACGCTGCGCTGCCTGCGCTGGCTCGGCCAGGCCCAGCGCGCCTTCGACCTCATGTGCGAGCGGGCCGCCACCCGCAACGGGTCCCGCGGCCCCCTCGCCGAGCAGCAGCTGATCCAGAGTCATGTCTTCGACGCCCTGCTCGCGCTGCGCACCACCCGCCCCCTCGTCCACGAGGCGGTGGCACTGGTCGGTGCCGGGCGGGACGCCCGTACGGAGGTGGGACTCGCCAAGGTCGCGGCCGCGCGCATGCTCCAGCAGGTCGCGGACTCCGCCATCCAGGTGCACGGCGCCGCCGGGCTCGGCCCGGACACCCCGCTGCCGGCGCTCTTTCGTACCGGACGTGCCGCCCGCGTCCTGGACGGGCCGGACGAGCTGCACATCACCTCCGTGGCCCGCCGCGTCCTGCGCGCGTACGGGCGGGACGGCGATGCCCCTGAGTGAGCTCCTACACGCGGGTGATGTCGACGACCCCGTGCAGGGCGGCGAGACCGAGCGCCAGGAAGAAATCGCCCCAGATCAGTTCGTGCCGGACCGCCAGCCCCTGCCCGGCGTCGTAGCAGCCGTCCAGCAGCATCCCGGGCGGGCGCCCGGAGTCCCTGCCGGTGACATGGCTCTCCGCGAGGCACGAGAGGATCGCTCCGGCCCGGTCCGCGCACCGGCCCGCCCGGGGGCCGGGAACACGGGCGAGTTTCAGCAGGGCCACCGCGGTGATCGCGGCGGCCGAGGTGTCGAGCGGCCCGTCCGGGCGGGCGGAGTCGGCCGCCGGCACCACGAACTCGCCGGGCGGGAGCAGGAGTTCGACCGCCTCGTCGAGCCGGGCGGCGGAGCGGGCCGCCGCCAGGCCGGGGCGCAGCAGGGCGTCCGCGACCGCCAGCAGCAGCCAGGCCCGTCCCCGGCTCCAGCCCGGCGGCGGATCCTCGCAGGGCTGCCAGCCCGCTCCCGCGTCGAAGCGCAGGGCGGGCCGCAGCGCCGGGGGGTTCGCGCCGAGGCAGAGGTCGAGGTGGCGGTGGAGGTGGGCGGCGGCCGCCACGAGGCCTTGCGGCCCTGCGTCGGCCAGCAGGGGTACGGTCCCCGGCACACCGTCCACCCGGGCCAGCAAGCGGGGGCCGCCGAAGGCATCCCCCCAGGGCACGATGCCCAGTTCGTGGTCGTGGGCCGCCAGGACGACCCGGGCGGCCCGGGCCCGGAGCGCTGCGGCCCCGGCGTCGTCGCCGGCCGGCGCGGTCCCGTACCAGAGGATCAGGCCGCGGGTGGCGGTGTCGGCCCCCACCCACGGTTCGAGCCGGGCCGTGCACGCGGCGGCGGCGCTCCGGTCGGCCTCGTCGCCCGTGTACCGCGCCCTGAGCCAGAGCAGCCCGGCCCAGAACCCGCCGGTCCACGAACCGCGCCCGGTGGTCGTCCACCGCCCGTCGTCCGGTTCGGCGTAGAGCGGGAAGCGGGCGCCCACGTCCGACGCGGTCACCGCCACCCGCTCCATGACGGCCGCGAGGGCCCGCCGGGTTCCGGTTGCGGGCCCGCCCGCGCCCATGCCCATGCCCATGCCCATGCCCGCGCTCACGCCCGCGCCCATGCCGCGGCCTCGCGCCGGTCCCGTACGGCCCAGAGGAACGCGACGGCTCCCGCCGCCGCGAACTCCGCCGCCACCAGCAGCCAGCCCGGCCCGTACCGTCCGCTCTGCGCGAGCAGGCCGAACAGCGGGGGGCCCACAGCGAATCCGCCGAAGAACCCGGCCGCGACCAGCGCCGAGTCCTGTCCGGCCCGGCCCGGGGCGGCCCGCTGCATGACCAGCACCATCGAGACGGCGTTGCCGGAGACGGCGAACACACCGGCGGCGATCGCCCCGGCCCACACCAGCGGGCCCGCCACCAGCGCGGCCGCCAGCAGAACCGCAGCGGCCAGGGCCCCGCAGGCCAGCCAGCCCGGGAGCCACTCGGCCCGCCCGGGCCGGGCCGCCTTCGACCATCCCACCCGGCCCACGATCCCCGCCACGCCCAGTACGGCGACCAGGGCGGCGGCCGTCGTCGGGCCCATGCCCAGCCGCTGCGCGCCGAAGAGCGCGAGATAGGTGTTGACCGAGGCGATTCCGGCGCCCAGGAACAGGGAGAAGAGTGCCAGCCAGGCCACCATCCCCCACGGGGCCGGCGCCGTACGGGGCCCGGCGGGCGGCGGGGCGGGGTCGGCGGGCAGGACGCGCAGCGCCCACAGTCCGGCGAGCAGGGCGGCGCCGGCGCCCGTCCAGACCGCGCCCCGCCAGCCGATGCCGCCGGCGAGCAGCGCGAGCGGCAGTCCTGCGGCGAAGGCGCCCAGCTGCACACCGGACTGCTTGAGCCCGGTCACCGCGCCCCGCCGGGCGCGCGGGACCGCGCGCAGGACGGCCTTGTTGGTGGCCGGGTTGGCCAGGGCCTGCGGTACGCCGCCCAGTGCGACGGCCCCGAGCAGCAGCCCGGGGCCGGGCGCGGAGCCGATCAGGGCGAGCGCCGCCGCGGAGACCAGCAGCAGGACCACCAGTGAGCGCCGCGGACCGATCCGGTCCACGATCCGGCCCCCTGCCGGGGACAGGGCGGCGGCGGTTCCGAAGCCGATCGTGGTCGTCAGCCCCAACACCGTCGGTGATACTCCGAGTTCGGACACCAGGCGCGGGCCGAGCGCCCCGAGGAGGAACAGCTGAAGCATGGAGAAGGCCATGGCGCAGGTGAGGAGTGCGGTCAACTGCCGCCCCGCCCCGCCGTCCTTCTCCGCCGGCGATGCGGTCGCCGTCCCCTCCGCCGCCACGAAGTCTCCCTTCCGAGGACGTTGAACTCTGTGATCGAGCGGGTAGGCAGTCGGATGGAGCGGGGGGCCGGTTCCCCCTCCTGGTTGTGCCCTGCACCACACGAGTCGGGCGGCCTGCCACGACAAGGCGGGACGCGGGAACTTGTCCGGAAGTGCGCACCCCCATGTGCGGCTCGAGAGGCCGGTGCAAGGATGAGCCCTCCATGAACCCGGTCCGCTCCTTACGCGCCTTGAGGGCTGCGATGTTCGCAGCCCTCTGCGTGCTGCTCGCGGCCACCGGTCACCTGCTCATGTCGGGGGCGGCGGTGCCCTGGTGGGCCCTGGCCGTCGCGCTGCCCGGCACGGCGGCGACGGCGTGGGCCCTCGCGGGCCGTGAGCGCGGACTGTTCACCGTCACCACGGCGGCCGTCGCCGTACAGGCGGTGCTCCACACCGGTTTCAGCCTGTCCCAGTCCCTCGTCCGGCCCGCCGCGACGACCGGATCCGGGCAGATGTCGCGGCCGCCGGGCGGTGCTGCGATACCGGAAACCGCAGGCCACGTGCACCACGCCCTGCACGAGACGGCGGACGCCGCGACCGGCATGAGCGGCATGACCGGCGGGTCGCTGCCGGGCGGCATGCACGAAGCGGCCGCCATGTCTCCGGCCGGGATGCTGGCCGCGCACCTGCTGGCCGCCGTGCTGTGCGGGCTGTGGCTCGCCCACGGCGAGCGGGCCGCCTTCCGCGTGGTGCGCGCCGTCGCCGGACGTCTCTGGACCCCGCTGCGGATGCTGCTCCGTACGGCCGCTCCCGCGCACCGGCCGCGCCCGCGGATCCGCCGTCGGCGCGGGCACCGTGCGCCCCGCCGGCTCTTCCTCGTCCACGCCATCACCTCACGGGGTCCGCCGACGGGAACCGCTGTCCTCTGACAGCTGGTTCCCCGAGCCGTGTCCGCGACCGCTTTCGCGCCCGCACACCGCGCCTCGGGCATCGGTCATGCCTTCCGGCAGGCCGAGCTCCTCACCGGCCCCGCCGCTCGCGGCGCCGGACACCCTTGCCCGTAAGGACCCTTTGGCGATGACTCCTGCCCTGACGACCCCTTCTTCCTGTACCACCGGCCGCCGGCCGGCGGCCCGGCGCACCCACGACGCCGATGCCGAGGTGACCCGGCTGGCGCTGGACGCCCGCGACGGCGATCCCGTGAAGACCGACCGTTTCGTCCGGGCGCTCCACCGCGACGTCTGGCGCTACGTGGCCTACCTCAGCGCCGACGCCCAGGCGGCCGATGACCTCACCCAGGACGTCTTCCTCCGTGCGCTGGCGAGCCTGCCCCGCTTCGAGGGCCGTTCCTCGGCGCGGACCTGGCTGCTGTCCATAGCCCGCCGCACGGTGGTGGACAGCCTCCGCCACGCGGCCGCCCGGCCCAGACTCTCGGACCGCTGCGACTGGCAGACGGCCGCCGAGCAGACCCAGCCGCACGACGTGCCGGGCTTCGAGGACGGCATCGCCCTGGCGGAACTGCTCGCCGTGATCCCGTCCGAGCGCCGGGAAGCCCTGGTCCTGACCCAGTTGCTGGGGCTGTCCTACGCCGAGGCGGCCACGGCCGTCGGCTGCCCCATCGGTACGGTCCGCTCCCGCGTCGCCCGTGCCCGCACCTCCCTCATCGCCCTTCTGACGGACACCCGCCCGGCCGGGCCGGCCCCTGAGCCGCCGGTCTCGCGGCAGGACCGCACTCCGGGATCCCCGGGGCCCTCCCGGGCGGCCGGGGAGCGCATGCTCACGGCGGCGGCAGCGCTCGCCTGATCCTCGGGAGGGCCGGCGGGAGGGCCGGCCGGGCGCCGCTCGCGCCCACCGGCCCTCCCGCGCCGTACCGATGCGAAGTGGCCCGCTCGGCGCGGACCGCGTCCGCGGCCGCCTACGGGTCCGGTACGACCAGCGATGCCGCGCGGAGCCCAACAGTCGCTCTTTGTACGCAAATTGATGCACGGCGCATGAGTGGCACGGATCTCGGCGGGGCTCCCGGCCCGGCTCACTGACCCGGTTCGCCCGGATCTGCGGCAATGCTGCGCCCCGTACCGGCCGCCCGAAGGCATGACGGGGCGGCGGCGCGCTGTGTACGGCCGGACGCGCGGCAAGATATCAGCCTTCCGCGGAAGCGCCAGGATGTTTGTCCGATGGTGATGTCCTCCGGCAGCGGCGCCACGCCCGGCACTAGCGTCCCGTCACACCCCGGGAATGCGGGTGTGCACCGCACGGCATGTGCGGACCCTCCTGCCCCGCCACCCCTCCCGGCCCTTGGAGCGAGGAGGCACAGTGCTGTCATTGCGGCGGAGATCCATCAGCAGCTTGTCGATGGCCACGAGATACACGATCGGAAGCGGCCTTGTCATCACCGCCCTTGCCCTCACCCTGATCGCGCTCTTGATACCCGTGGACAGTTTCGGCAGCCGGGCCTCGGCCGCCGCCACGGGGCCGGCGGCCGATGACGACGGCGGCGGAACGTTGAGCACGGCCTACGGACCGCTCACCGCGGCGGACCGTGACTTCGTCCGCAAGGTCCGGCTCGCCGGACTGTGGGAACTGCCCGCAGGCCGTCAGGCGCAGCAGCGCGGGACGCGCCCCACCGTGCGCACGGCCGGTCAGCATCTCATCGACGGCCACACCGAACTGGACCGGCTGGCCATCCAGACCGGCCAGGCGCTCGGCGTCGACCTGGCCAACCAGCCCTCCCCGCAGCAGCAGGAATGGCTGAGCCAGCTCAGCGCTGCCCGCGGAGAGGAGTACGAACGACTGTTCGTCCAGTTGCTGCGCCGAGCTCACGGAAAGGTGTTCGCCCTGCTGGCCGGGATCCGGGCGCAGACCCGCAACTCCATGGTCCGCGCCCTGGCCACTTCCGCCAACGCCACCGTGCTGGACCACATCACGGTCCTCGAAGACACCGGACTCGTCGACTTCGACGCGGTTTCCGACACTGCCCAACCGACGAAGTGAAGTGATCGCATGAGTAAAAAGGGCCACAAACGCCCACGGCTGTCGAACAAGCTCCTGGGCGTGATCTCCGCGCTCGTACTGGGCGGCGGCGGAGTCGCCGTCGTCGCCGGGAACGCGTCCGCCGGCCAGGACGGCAACCGTGCGACGGAGATGACATCCACGATCGACTGCCCCGACGTGGGAGAGAAACTCACCGCGGTCCCCGAACAGGCCAAGCCCGAGGTCGACGAGAACCTCGCCAAGCTGGACGACCAGGTGGCCGACGCCTACAAGCAGCTCGCCGCCGGCCAGGCGAAGGGCGATGCCGCCCTCCTCGGCGATCTGAAGCAACAGCGGGACAAGACCATCGCGGGCATGGCCGACGCGATAGGACGTGCCGGCGAACGCCCCAAGGAAATCCAGTCCCTGAGCGCCTGCACGATGAAGAAGGCGCCCGCGGCGGACGACGCCGCGGCAGCGGCCGCGAGCAAGGGCGAACAGGGCGTCGCCGCCCAGGCCGGCGGGCAGAAGGGCGGTCCGTCGAAGAGCGACTTCGTCAACATCACCAAGGTCAAGCCGAACGTCCGCAACCCCGCCCAGGCCGGCAACGCCTCGAAGGGATCATTCTCCTCGCAGTGCGGCCGCAACGAGAACGGCCACTTCAACCCCGACAACGTCATCGTCGCCCCCGGCGTCTCCAACGGCGCCCACCACATGCACGACTACGTGGGCAACAACTCCACCGACGCGTTCTCCACCAACGACAGCCTCGCCAAGTCCGGTACGACCTGCGGCAACGGGGACCAGTCCAGCTACTACTGGCCCGTGCTGCGCCTGCGCGACGGCAAGGTGGAGCGGGACGCCAAGGCGCCCGGCGGCGGCCAGGACGGCAATGTCGGCACCATCCTCCAGCCGAAGCAGGTGTCGATCACCTTCAAGGGCAGCCCCGTCAGCAAGGTCACCGCGATGCCCCGCTTCATGCGCATCATCACCGGTGACGCCAAGGCCTTCACCAACGGCAACGCCAACGCGAACGCCTCGTGGAGCTGCACCGGGTTCGAGAACCGCCAGCTGAAGGACAAGTACCCGGTCTGCCCGAAGGGCAGCGACGTGGTGCGCAGCTTCACCTTCCAGAGCTGCTGGGACGGCAAGAACATCGACAGTGCCAACCACCGCACGCACGTGGCCTTCCCGGACAAGAACGGCCGCTGCAAGAACGGCTTCAAGGCCATTCCGCAGCTGGTGATGCGCCTCACCTACGGGGTGGCTCCGGGCGCCCGGTTCGCCGTGGACAGCTTCCCCGAGCAACTCCACAAGCCGGTGACCGACCACGACGACTTCATCAACGTGATGTCGAACGGCCTGATGAACAAGGCCGTCGGCTGCATCAACGAAGGACGCACCTGCCGCTGATCCCCCACGGCGGCGGGGACACCCCCTCCACTCCCGGGCCGGACGCTCCCGTCCTCCACCACCGCGTCCGCCCGGGAAAGGTGTTGGTCCGAAGCCGACTTCGGGCCAACACCGCACGTGCGTGTACGCCGCCGAACGCCCCGGCGGCGTACACGTCGTTCTGTACGGCGACGACGTGGGCGTGATGGTACGGCAAGGACATACGCGTGACGAGGCCGGCGTGATGAGGTCCGTGGGACGCAGCAGACTTGATGAGATGTACGCGTGAGTGATGCCGCAAGCCTGGTGAGGTTCGTGGGACGCAGGAGACACGACGAAGCCGGCGCAATGGCGTGATGGTGTGACGGCCTCCGGCCGATGAACGAGCGGGACGGCCTCTGCACCGTGCGAAGCAGAGCAGCACAACCGCAACGCAGTCCGGCCCGGCCCCGAATCTCGGGGCCGGGCCGGACTGCGTTGCGCTGCGGGTCAGAGGCCGTTGACGCGCGCCATCCGGCCGACGACCAAGGGGGTGAAGTCGGCCTGGATGACACGGGCGGCCCTGCGGCCCACCCGCGAGTGCTGACGCCGCACCTGCGCCATCAGCCGGCGGCTGCGCAGGGCCATTTCGAGCTCGAAGCGGGTACGGGGGTCCCGCAGGCCGGTCCCGAAGAGCTTCTCCAGCTGGCGCATGCGGTACCGCACGGTCTGCGGATGAACGCTCAGCGCCTTCGCGGCCTCCGGGGCCCCGCCGCCCTCGAGCCAGGCGAGCAGCGTCACCTCCAGCCGCTCACTCTGCCGGGGGGTCAGATCGGCCAGCGGACGCAGCCATCGGGCGGCGAGTGCGTGGGCCAGCGGCTCGTCCTGGAGAAGCAACAGGGTGGAGAGGTGGTCGTCGACGAAGACGGCCCGTGCCTCCAGACCCGGGCGGGCGGGCGTCAGTGCCGACAGGCGCAGCGCCCAGCGCAATGAAGAGGCGGTGTCGCGGAGCGGGACCGCGTGACCGATGGCCGCGAACCGGCCGCGCAGCACGTGTTCCAGCGGGCCGCGGGTGTCCGGGTCGGGGCTGGGGACGAGCAGGCACGGACGGCCCGCGAACATGCCGACCAAGGAGTGGTCCAGTACGGCGGCGAGCTGCTGGGTCTCGCCGGGCGTGGCCGGCACGATCGCCCGCACGGCCGGCGGGAGGGGCCAGTCGGCCGCCTCCGCGAGCTCGCTGAGGGACATGTCGGACGCGGCCCTGTCATCGGTGAGGGTCTTGAAGAGTTCCTGCCGCGCCCGGTCGCTTCCGCGGGCGCCTTCGCGGCGGGACTCGTGCCGAACCTCGCGGAGGCCCTCGTGCCGAACCTCGCGGATACCGCCGTTGCGGGCTTCGCGGAGGCCCTCGTGCCGGCCCTCGTGCGTGACCTCGCACTCCTCCATGGCCGCGATCTCGTGCCCGATCTCGTGCTCGATCGCGCGCCCGGTCTTCTTCCGGAACTTGTTCTCGACCTTGACGTGGTTCTCGATCTCGTCCTCGCTCTCGGCCCGTTCATCGTGCTCGTCCGGTGCTTGTTCCCGGGGCTGTTCCTGGTAGCCGAGGACGGTGAGGAGTGCCTCTTCCACCCGCTGCCGGAACAACTCGTCATCAATGGCATCGTTGTCATCGATAAGTGCGGAAAATTCCGGAATTCCATGCAGAAGCTCCTCCACTATCTCGGCGGCCAGTGCGGGGAGTTCCCTGCGCAGGACGCGCGTCCACTCGCCGCGTGGGCGGGACCAGATGCGGTTCAGAAGTTCACACATCGTTTTCCTCGTTCGTGCCGGGGTGAGGCTTGTCCGGGGAAGAGCGACAAGCCCGCCGAGGTTGCGTCCCATGCCAACTTCCTTGTCTGACACGAGAGTTGCGGCCCTCGTACTCCCTCCTGGAGAGGTCCGACCACTTACGGTCCCGTTCTTTTGCTTTGTTTTTACCGTCGGGGACGCGTAGGTGGCTGGCGGCGCGGTGGCCTGTCGCAACCTCCGCTGGAGGGGAATCTTCCGGTGTTGTTCGATGCACAGGAGACGCGGTGCGAGAAATTATCACGTTTCGATAAATCCTGTGGAGCTGCTGTGCAGCTCCACGATGCTGCTGCACTCCGGCCCCAAGTTCCCTCGGCCGGCGCGGAGTTTCACAGCGCTGCCGGGCACAGACGACAACAACCCCCGGGTGCCGAGCGCCAGGTGGAGTGCTCGGAGCCCAGGCGCACAGGAGAACTGGATGCCCCTGCCCCAGCCTCACATGCCCAGCTCACACAGAGCCCGCCGCAGAAGCCGTCACGCGGCAGCGGCTCCGACGGCCGGAAGGAGGGCCCTGCGACGGCCCTCCCTCCTGCCCAAGGCCGGAAGGCTGAGCCCCGGCGTGCTCTGCGCCGTGGGCGCGGCCATCGTGGCCATCACCGTGGCTGCCCGCGCGGGCGCCCTCACCCAGCTTTGGGACTTTCTCGACTTCGGGGCGGGCGTCATATCGCTCGTCTCTCTCACCGCCACCGTCCTTTGGGGACTGGCCGCGACCGACCGGGTGATCCTGGGTTCGGGCCACCGGCTGCTCGCCCAGGGGGCGCACCGCGGCCTCGCCGTGTCGGGCCTCGGCTTCCTGGCCCTGCACATCTGGGTCAAGGTCGCGGAACAACGGACGACGGCGGCTTCCGCGATGGTGCCGTTCACGGACGACGCCCGGCCCGTTCTGGTCGGGCTCGGCTCCCTCGCGGGCTACCTCTTCCTTGCGGTGGCCATCTCGGGTGCGACCCGCAGTGTGTTCGCCGCCAAGCGGCGCTCGCTGTTGTGGCGTGCCCTGCACTTCGGCGCCTATCCGGCGTGGGGCGCCTCACTGGTACACGGACTGAAGTCGGGCCGCGCCGCCGACACCTGGGTGACCGTGGCGTACGGACTGTGCCTCCTCGGTATCGCGGGGGTGCTCGTGCTGCGCGTCAGGATGCGGATAAGTGACGCGGCCTCACGGCCGCCCGTTCCCCAGCCCGTGCCGCAGACGCCCTTCAAGGCCACCGTTCCCCGGCCGCGGCGGGGTTCGCGGCCGGCCGCGGCGGTCACAGCGGGGTCCGCGGGACCCCTCCTGCCGCCCCTGCCCGAACAGCCGCCGCGTACCGCCGTGTACGCACCGAGCCGGGCCGGCAGTACTGCGGACGCCGAGACGCTCATCAGCCGAGAGCAGTGGATGTGAGCAACGACACGCGCCCCAGCCTCGGCTGCGTGGGCGCCCCCCGGCTCCTCGCCGGACTCGACCAGGCCGCGCGGCTCGACCGCGTGGCCCATCTGACGACACACGGCTCGCTGCCGCGCTACCGGCCGGACGAACTCGTCGACCTCGCGGACAACATCGACTTGCGCGGCCGCGGCGGAGCCGGCTTCCCCTTCGCGAAGAAGGTGCGTGCCGTCATGCGATCGGCACGCGCCGGGACCGGGCAGACCGCGGTCGTCGTCAACGGCAGTGAGGGCGAGCCCAGCTGCCTCAAGGACACGGCGCTGCTCCTGCACGCTCCCCACCTGGTCCTCGACGGGGCCCTGTTGGCCGCCGCCGCGCTGAACTCCGAGGACGTCGTGGTGGGCGTCACCCGGGGGGACGTGGAGCAGTCGCTGCGGGAGGCCGTGGCGGAACGCGGCCCGGCCGGGCGTCGGGTGCAGATCACGCGGCTGCCCGAGCGCTTCGTCACCGGAGAGGGAACGGCGCACGTGAACGGCCTGAACGGCGGCCCGACGCTGCCTTCGGGACAGAAGGTGCGCACCAGTGACCGGGGTCTGAACGGCCTTCCCACCCTGTTCTCCAACACCGAGACCTTTGCCCAGCTCGCCGTCGCCGCCCGGCTCGGCGCGCTGGACTACCGTACGACCGGCCTGCCCAGCGAGCCGGGCACCGTGCTGCTCACCGTCGCCGGCTCCACGGTCGTCGAGACGCCGAGCGGGGCCGCGCTCTCCTACATCCTGGAACTGTGCGGCACCGATCCGGGCCAGGGCGTCCTGGTCGGCGGCTATCACGGCAAGTGGCTCGACCCCGCGTCCGCGCGCGCCGCCGAGGTGTCACGCGAGTCGCTCGACCGGCTCGGCGCGCGGCTTGGGGCGGGGGCGGTGCTGCCCCTGCCGATGGACACCTGCCCGGCCGGCGAAGTGGCACGGGTGACCCGCTGGATGGCGAAGGAGTCGGCCGGCCAGTGCGGCCCCTGCGTACGGGGGCTGCCCGCCATAGCCGACGTACTGGACGACGCCATCCGGGGCGGGGGCAGACCCGCCCTCGAAATGCTGGAGCTGCGGATGAAGGCGGTGCTGAAGCGCGGCGCGTGCAGCCATCCCGACGGCACCTCGGCCTTCGTCGCCTCGGCACTCAGGACCTTCCCGGACGAGTTCCGGGACCACGCGCTCGGCAGCGGCTGCGGCAGGCGGGTGCTGGGCGCCCTTCCGCTGCCCGAGGACGAGGTGAGTCCGGAACGGCTGGTGGTCGACTGGACGCTCTGCAAGGGGCACGGGCTGTGCGTGGACGTCCTGCCCGACGTGGTGCGGCTCGACCTGGACGGCTTCCCCGCCCAGGCGTCCATGCCCGTACCGGCGCAGCTGCGGCAGAAGGCGCAGCGCGCCGTGCGGCGCTGCCCGGCCCTCGCACTGCGCATCCAGGACTGAACCAATACCCCGGGTTCAATCTTGGCGCGATCTGACAAATTCGCATGGATATCCGCTTCCGCCGCTGCGGGCCCCGTATCAATTACCGGGGGCAAGGAAACGCGGAACCGAACCTGAAGGAGAGATCGTGAAGAGAATGCGTCGTGAGATATTCGCCGGGTCGGCGGTCGCGGTACTGATGATGACGGCCGCATGCGGAAGCTCGGACAATTACGGGGGAAAGGGAAACACGGTCCAGCCGGTGGGGGACAGCAAACAGGTCGGATCCCCCTACGGCGACGTATACGGCGGCGGCGCCGGAAGCGGTTCGGGCGCGGTCCCCGTGGGCCAGGCCGGCAAGACCGGCCCGGCCGGACAGCTGAAGGTGAGCGAGGTCCAGGGCCTGGGCGCCGGAGTCACCGACAGCGAGGGCTTCACGCTCTACCGCTTCGACAAGGACACCCCCAAGCCCCCCAAGTCCAACTGCGAGGGGGACTGCGCCGCGGCGTGGCCCGCGGTCGCCGCGGAGGGCGCCTCGGTCAGCGCGGGGATCGACGAGGCACTCCTCGGCTCCGTCGACCGGGCGGACGGCACCAAGCAGCTCACCATCGCGGGGTGGCCCGTTTACCGCTACGCCAAGGACGCCAAGGCGGGCGACGCGCTCGGCGAGGGCGTCGGCGGAACCTGGCACGTGCTGGGGCCCGGCGGCAAGCCGGCCGGTGCGGCCAAGGGCGCGGACGCCGGGGCGGAGAAGGAGGAGAAGGAGGAGGAGCAGACGGACGCCGCGGCGAAGGGCGGCGAACTGAACGCCGTACAGAACGCGGAACTCGGAACCCTCGTCGAGGACGCGGACGGCAAGACGCTCTACCGGTTCGACAAGGACAGCGCCTGGCCGATGAAGATCGGCTGTGTGGACGCCTGCACCGACACCTGGAAGCCCGCCAAGCCGGTCGACAAGGACAAGGTAAACGGAATCGCCCCCGAATTGATCGGAAAGGTCAAGCGGCCCGACGGTACCGAGCAATTGACCATCGACTGCTGGCCGGTTTATTCGTTCACCGGGGACAAGGAACCCGGTGACACCACCGGACACAACAACAAGGGCCTCTGGTTCGCCATCACCGACAAGGGAAAGAAGGCGAAGGTCGTCGGCTAGGTCCCCCCTGCGGCGCACCGGTCCTCCCCCCGAAACGCGTGGTGCCCGGGTACCTCCCCACCCGGGCGCCACGGCCCCTCCCCCATCAGCCAGAGAGGTCGCCATGCCGTCCACCGACCGCCGCACGGGCCGCGCCCGGCGGATCCGCCCGTCGCTTCCGGCCGTCGCCGCGGTGTGCATCGCCGCGCTGCTGTGCGTCGGCTGCACCGCGAAGGCGAAGGCGGAGACGCACCACACCTCGGCGGGGGCGGACAAGTCCGCGCCGAAGACGCCCGGAAAGTCCCTCGAGGAGATCGCCACGGCCATCGGCTGCACGGCCGAAGTGAACGTGGAGGCCGAGGAACTGCGCCAGGGCGGCTGTGAGGCCGGGCAGGTCGTCTACCGCATGGTCACCTTCGCCGCGGAGCAGGGACTGCATTCCTGGCTGACCGAGGCCCGGATGTACGGCGGCACTTACCTGGTCGGGGACCGATGGGTCGTCACCGCGCCGACCGCGGAGGCCCTGACGGCACTGCGCGGACGGCTCGGCGGCACCCTGGAATCCGGTGAAGAGCACGGTGGGAGCCACTGAGGCTCCCGGACCACCCGCACACGTCGGCCCCCGGTGCACCACCGGGGGCCGACTGCGGCGTGTCGGCCACCTGTCCTGTTGTCGGCTCGTTCGTGAGGAGCACAGAGCACGACCCTTCGGGATGATTCGGCCGGGCTTCAGGTGCAACAAGGTGGACGCGTAAGCGACTTCACCGAAAGGAACGGCTCAGTGCGCCTGAAACGCTTCGCACCGCTGCTCGCCGCCGCCGGACTCATCGCGACCACCGTGCCCCTGCTCTCCGCGACGCAGGCCTCCGCCGCCCCGGCCGCGGACCACCTGCGGCAGAAACCCGCCTGGCACCGCTGCAGCCCCGAGCAGCCGGCCTCGTACGAGTGCGCGACGCTCAAGGTCCCGCTCGACTACCGGCGTCCCGACGGGCGCACCATCGACCTCGCCATATCCCGGATCAAGAGCGAGAACCCGGGCAAGCGGCACGGCGCGATGCTGCTCAACCCCGGCGGCCCGGGCGGTTCCGGTCTCGACCTGCCGCTGCTCATGAACGATGCGATGCCCAAGGACGTACGGGAGAAGTACGACCTCATCGGCTTCGACCCGCGCGGGGTGGGCGCCAGCAGCCCGATCAGCTGCGGACTGAGCGACACCGAGCAGAACTTCGACCGCGCCTACCGTCCGGAGACCTTCGGTTCCGACGTGACGTGGGCGCGCACCGTCGCCGACAAGTGCCGTGAGAAGGCCGGTTCGGTTCTGCCGCACATCACCACGCGCAACACGGCCCGGGACATGGACACGATCCGTGCGGTCCTGGGCGAGCGCAAGCTCTCGTACATCGGCTACTCGTACGGGACCTACCTCGGCGCGGTGTACTCGCAGATGTTCCCGGACCGCACGGACCGCTTCGTGCTCGACAGCGGTGTGGACCCGCAGCGAATCTGGCGCGGCATGATCCAGGTCTGGGCCACCGAGGCCGAGCCGGCCTTCGCGCGGTGGACGCAGTGGGCGGCGGAGCGCTCGGCGGAGTACGGGCTGGGCGACAGCCCGAAGGCCGTGTCGGAAACGTTCTGGGGTCTGGTGGCACGCGCCGACAAGGAGCCCATCGAGC
The DNA here is from genome assembly GCF_035989885.1 of Streptomyces sp. NBC_01232. Taxonomy (GTDB): domain Bacteria; phylum Actinomycetota; class Actinomycetes; order Streptomycetales; family Streptomycetaceae; genus Streptomyces. Next base: position 7,149,438 of record NZ_CP108518.1, on the reverse strand, counting down.
TCGACGGCATGAAGGTCGACGGGGACATGATCCGCTCCGCGCGCGGAGCGTTCTTCTACCCGACGCAGGCCACCCCCATGGTCGTGGCCCTCAAGGCGGCGGCCGAGGGCAAGCCGTTGCCCGCGGGCGCGGACCTGCCGGAGCTCAAGCGGCTGCTGACCGGCAGTGCGGCGGCCGAGCCCGCCTCGGACAACGGCACCGCCGTGTTCTGGGCGGTGGTCTGCGGGGACACCGGCAGCTGGCCGCGGTACTCCGAGCAGTACGAGCGGGACGCGGTGAAGGACAAGGCCAAGTACCCGCTGTACGGGGACTTCGCGTCCAACATCAAGCCGTGCGCCTTCTGGGACCGGCCGGTCGAGGCGGCCACGCCGATGCACAAGAAGGCCGATGTGCTGACGGTGCAGAACGAGTGGGACTCCCAGACCCCGCTCGTCAGCGGCCAGGGCCTGCACCGCGCCCTCAAGGGTTCGCGGATGGTGCTGGCGGCGGGCGGTGAGGGCCACGGCGTGTACCTCGTCGACCCCACCTCCTGCGCCAACGCTCCGGTCAACGCGTATCTGTCCACGGGCCGTCTGCCCGCCCAGGACGTGACCTGCCAGAACCCGCCGGCCGCCGCCGAGCGGCGCGGATCGACGGCGCCGTCGAAGCCGCTGCCGTTCCCGTCCGTCCCCGGCAGGTTCTGACGCCGGTCGGACCGAGAGGCCCTGTAAGGGCTCCGTAAGGGCCCGGGAGAGCCCCTGGAGGGCCTCTGCACGGCCTCCGGGGGCCGCGAGGGGAATCAGGGGGACCCCGGTCGGTCTAGCCCGGGAGGGACGCCTCCGCGGCCGCCTTGATGCGGCGGCCGAAGTCGGGGGCGTCCTTGCGGGCCGCACCGAGCGCGAGGCCGACGAGCAGCTTGCCGATGCCGTGGCCGGTGAGGGTGTTGTGGATCCGGACGCGCGTGCGGCCACCGGGCAGGCCCTCGAGGTCGTAGCCGCCCTCCGCCGTGACGAGGTTGCGGGTCTGCTCCGTCCAGCGGATCAGGTGCGGCGGGTCGTAGCCGACGATGCGGAACTCACGGCCGGTCTTCATGCCGGCGTCCTTGACCGTGCTGCGGAAGACCGTGCCGAGGGCCGTGGGGCCGTCCGGGCTCTTGGTGATCTCCTGTACGCGCGGACTGAACTCGGGGTCGTGCCGCCCGTCGGCGAGATAGGCGAAGACCGCCTCCACGGGCCTGTCGATCTCCACACTCGCCTCGAACTGTCCGGACATGTCCGCTCCTCGGTGCGACTACCTGTGATCAACGATCCCAGAGGGGCACCCTAGGCGCGCGCCGACGGCCCGGCGGCCGGTTCCTGCTCCGCGCCGGTGGCCGTGTCGGCACCGGCGCCGTGGCGGTTGCCGCGCAGCGGGGTCAGCAGCCCGCCGCCGAGGATCAGCAGGCACAGCGCCCCGCCCGCCAGGCTGACCGCCGGAACCCCGTGGCGGGCGGCCAGCAGGGTGAGCACCGCCGCGCCCACCGGGCCCGAGGCGTTGTGCACGGTCCAGAACGCGGACGTGACCCGGCCGAGCAGATGGTCCGGGGTCACCTCCTGACGCAGGGTCATGGTGCAGATCCCGCCCAGGGTGATCCCGAACATGAAGACGGCGGCCAGTGCGGCGATCACCGGCACGCTGCGGCTGACGCCCGTCACCGTCACCCCGACGGCGATCATCGCGATCGAGGCGAGCCAGCACGTGCCGAAGCCGAGGACCCGGCGCAGCCGGCCCGCGCTCAGGGCGGCGGCGACGGACCCGGCCCCGCTGACGGCGATCACGTAGCCGAGGGTGGCCGCGTCCCGGCCGAGGTCGTGCTGGACGCGGTAGATCAGCAGGTCGGTGGCGCCCATGGTGACGAAGGTCAGCAGGGTGAGCTGGACGGTCAGCGGGCGCAGCAGGGGGTGGCCCCACAGGAAGCGGAAGCCGACCACGAACATCTCCCGGAGCACCCCGGCCCCGGACTCGTTCCCGGCCTTGCTCCCGGCCTTGTCCGCCGCCTCCCCGGCGGGGCGGGCGGTGAATCTCACCCATCCCAGGCTGGCGGCGGAGACCAGGAAGGTCGCCCCGTCCAGGGCCAGCGCCCAGTCCGCGCCCACGCCCGCCGTGAGGAAGCCGGCCACCACCGGCCCGAGCAGGGTCCCGAGGGCGAAGGTGCCCATCAGCCGTCCGTTGGCGGCCGTGAGGTCCTGCGTACGCACCAGGTTGGGGATGGCCGTCACGTACGAGACGTCGAACAGCGTCTTCAGTACGGCGGCCAGCGCGGTCAGCACGTACAGGAGCCAGATCTGTGGCCCCGCGGCCCACCAGACGAGCGGGACCGAGCCGAGGAGCACGGCCCGCGCCAGATCGCAGACGATCATGAGCCTGCGGCGGTCCACCCGGTCGACCACGTACCCGGCGAACACCCCCGTGCCGATGGCGGTGGCACCGGACACGACCGTGACCAGGCCCATCTGGACGATGGACCCGGTGGCGTCGAGGACGAGCAGCGGAAGCGCGAGCAACGACACGGACCCGCCGAGGACGGACAGCGCCTGGCCGAGCCAGAAGACGTTGAAGTCCTTGTTCCGCCGCAGCGGCGGCAGTGGATCACAAGCTGTGGATTCCGCCGAGATGGTCCCGCTCCCCCGTGCCCGTCGGCCGCCCACGTGGTCGGCCGTCGGCGGGAGCGTAGGCGAGCCGGTCCGGCGCCCGCCAACGCGTTTTCGGCTACCGGGTCTCCGCCGAGACGGGTTCGAGGAAGAAGAGGCACTGTTTCACGTTGAATTCGCCCACCTCGGCGACGAAGCGGAACCTGTCGCCCGCGCGGACGGTGGCGGGGGCGTCCCGGCCCGCCGGCTTCAGGTCCGCGGTGGTGACGTCCTCGTACTTGAAGGCCGGTCCGATCACCGTCCTCGGACCCTCGTCGCCGGGGCCCAGGAGCATGTCGTAGCGGGTGGCGTCGGCACGGTGGGGTGCCACGTGCACGACCGAGCCGTCGAAGGCGACCGTCCTGCCCCTGTACTTGGCCGCGAAGTCCCGGTTCACGTCGTCGCACGAGTCCGGCGTCTGCAGCAGCGCCGCGAATTCCGGGTTGTTCTGGGACGTGATCACCTCGGCGGCCGCCGACGCGGCCGCGGTGGGAGCCGACGGCGCGGACGGCTTTCCGCTCGCGGTGGCCGCCGCCGGCTTGTCGGCCCCGTCCTTCTTCCCGCCTCCGTCTTCGAGCGCCACGCCCACGGCGATGCCGCCGGCAAGGAGCACGAGGAGGCCGGCCGCGGCTCCGATCACGAGCCGCGGCACCGGCTTCTTCGGCCGCCGGAAGTCGAGCGTGGAGCGCAGCATGCCCTGGGTCTGTCCGACGAGCTCCCAGCCGTCCCCCTGCATCCTCGAGATCACCCGACCGTTGGTGCCGCGAACGGTTTGCACGGTCTTGTACTCGTAGGTGATCTCGTCGGCCATGCGGCTCCGCGCCCCCTGAATGAACTTTCCATACCAGCTGATCCGCGAGCATAGGGGACTGCGCGAGGAGCAGGACGACCGGTCGTCAGCCGAGCAGGGCGTAGACCGTGGAGGCCGTGGCCGCCGGGTCCTCGGCGCCCTCGGGGGTCAGGGTGATGTCGGCGAAGGCCATCCGCTTGCCGAGCTTGGTCACCCGGACATGGATCAGTACATCGGCTCCGACCACCGGCCGCTGGAAGCTCGTGGACTGCTGGACGGTGGTCATCGGCCCGTAGCCGCCGCGCGCGGCGGAGATCGCGATGACGGTGGCCGTGTCCGCGGCCGCCATCATGGCCTGGCCCGAGAGGCCGCCTCCGTCACGGGCCAGCTCCTCGGACCAGGGCAGCCGCAGTACGGCGTGCCGCTCCCCGGTCTCCTGGACGGTCAGTCCGAGGGCGAGCACCCAGGGGGCGAAGTTCTGGACAAGGATCTTGTCTGCGTCTGCGGGTGAGATCGTCACCGGGCGATTGTGACGGTCCGGGCGGACCGCCACAATCCCCTTTCGGTCACAGGCCGGCGGCGAGTTCCGTGCCCTGCTTGATGGCCCGCTTGGCGTCGAGCTCGGCCGCCACGTCGGCGCCGCCGATCAGGTGGGCCGCGACGCCCGCCGCGCGCAGGGCCTCGTAGAGGTCGCGGCGCGGCTCCTGGCCCGTGCACAGGACCACGGTGTCGGCGGGCACGAGGTGCTGCTCGCCGCCGACCGTGATGTGCAGGCCCTTGTCGTCGATGCGGTCGTACGTGGCTCCCGCGACGGAGACGACACCGCGGTGCTTGAGTTCCGCGCGGTGGATCCAGCCGGTGGTGGTTCCGAGGTCCTTGCCGACCTTGGTGGTCTTGCGCTGGAGGAGGTGCACCCGGCGCGGCGGGGCGGGGCGCTCGGGGGCGGTGAGTCCGCCGGGCCCGGCGTAGCCGGTGTCCACGCCCCAGTGGCGGAAGTAGACGTCGGGGTCCTGGGAGGCGCCCTCGCCGCTGTCCGTGAGGAACTCGGCGACGTCGAAGCCGATGCCGCCGGCGCCGACGACGGCGACGCGCTCGCCGACGGGGGCGCCGTCACGCAGCACGTCGAGGTAGTTGACGACGTTGGCGTGGTCCACGCCCTCGATGTCGGGGGTGCGGGGGGTGACGCCGGTGGCGACGACGACCTCGTCGTAGCCCCGGAGGGTCTCCACGTCGGCGAGGGTGTTGAGGCGGACCTCGACGCCGGACTCCACGAGCTGGGTGCCGAAGTACCGGATGGTCTCCTCGAACTCCTCCTTGCCGGGGATGCGGCGGGCGACGTCGAGCTGGCCGCCGATGTGGCCGGAGGCCTCGAAGAGGGTGACGGCGTGGCCGCGTCCGGCGGCCGAGACGGAGCAGGCGAGACCGGCCGGGCCGGCGCCGACGACGGCGACGCGCTTCTTCGTCCGCGTCGGGGACAGGACGAGCTCGGTCTCGTGGCAGGCGCGCGGGTTGACCAGGCAGCTGGTGATCTTGCCGCTGAAGGTGTGGTCCAGGCAGGCCTGGTTGCAGCCGATGCAGGTGTTGATGGTCTCCGGGCGGCCGGCCGCGGCCTTGGCCACGAAGTCGGCGTCGGCCAGGAAGGGGCGGGCCAGGGAGACGAGGTCGGCGCGGCCGTCGGCGAGCAGTTCCTCGGCGATCTCGGGCGTGTTGATGCGGTTGCTGGTGACGAGGGGGACGCTCACCGCGCCCATCAGCCGCTTCGTGACCCAGGTGTACGCGCCGCGCGGGACGGAGGTGGCGATGGTGGGGATGCGGGCCTCGTGCCAGCCGATGCCGGTGTTGATGATGGTGGCGCCGGCCGCCTCGATCTCCTTGGCGAGGTGGACGACCTCGTCGAGGGTGGAGCCGCCGGGGATCAGGTCGAGCATGGAGAGGCGGTAGACGATGATGAAGTCCTCGCCGACGGCCGCGCGGGTGCGCCGGACGATCTCCAGCGGGAAGCGGACGCGGTTCTCGTACGCGCCGCCCCAGCGGTCGGTGCGCTTGTTCGTCGCGGCGGCTATGAACTCGTTGACCAGGTAGCCCTCGGAGCCCATGATCTCGACGCCGTCGTAGCCGGCGAGCTTGGCGAGGCGGGCGGCGCGGACGAAGTCCTCGACGGTGCGCTCGACCTCGGTGTCGCTGAGCTCGTTGGGGACGAAGGGGCTGATGGGGGCCTGGATGGCGCTGGGCGCGACCAGGTCCTTGTGGTAGGCGTAGCGGCCGAAGTGGAGGATCTGCATCGCGATCTTCCCGCCCTCGGCGTGCACGGCCTCGGTGATCACCCGGTGCTCGGCGGCCTCGTCCTCGGTGGTGAGGCGGGAGCCTCCCTCGAAGGGGCGGCCGGCGTCGTTCGGGGAGATGCCGCCGGTGACGATCAGGCCGGCGCCGCCGCGGGCGCGTTCGGCGTAGAAGGCGGCGAGGCGCTCGAAGCCGCCCTGGTGCTCTTCGAGGCCGGTGTGCATCGAGCCCATGATCACGCGGTTCGGCAGGGTGGTGAAGCCGAGGTCCAGGGGGCTCAGCAGGTGCGGGTACCGGCTCTGGGAACTCATGTGGGGCGCCTCCTCGCGCGGGGGTGATGAACCTGTTCTAGCGAGGAGAAGACGGTTTTGCAACTAAGTGCATAACCGGATCCGGCGACCGGGAGCCGCCCGCCCCCGGGAATCCCGGGCCCGGGGCCCGGGCTCCCGGCAACCCTGTGGCGGAGTTCACGCCGCCCCGCGTACCGTCGGCGGGATGACCGGGCACCCCACGACACACCGCACGACCGACGCCGAGCGCGCCCTGCGCTGGCTCGCCGAGGACGGCGTCACCCGGACCGGTCAGGGCACCTGGTACGACGCGGAACCGCCCGCCGGAATCCTCACCTCGGAGGACCTGTGCAACGGGCTCGGCTCGATGGCCTTCACCGACGTGGGACTGGACCTCGCGGACCGGCTGCGGGTGGCCCTCGGACTCATGGACCTGCTCGGCTGGCACCCCCTGGTGACCGCCCAGGTCCACACGGCCCACCTCGGCCCGCAGGGCCCGCTCCCGGCGGACCTGCTGTGGGACGGCTACCGCCGGCGGCTGGAGGCCGGGCCGGCGTGCGAGGCGATCACCTGCTCGCTCTGGTTCGACTGGTTCGAATACGCCCCGACCGCCGAGGAGGCCTTCGCCGAGGTCCTCGGCAACGACCGCGAACGGCTACAGCCCGGAGCCCCGGAGCCGCTGCTCCGCCGGGCCCGCCGGGTCCTGGAGCACTCGGGCCCGGTGCCCTGGGCCGCGAAGGCCCCTGCCCTCCGCGCCGCCGCCCGCGTGCCCGCCCTGCACCACGCGGTCTTCCGCGCCGTCCTGCGCAGCCACCACGACACCTACGGGAGCATCGACCCCGCCCCGGGCCTGGCCCTCCTCGACGGCCTGGAACTCCCGTCGGACACCGAGCGGCTGGCGGCACTGCGAAGCGAACTGGCCTGAGGCGCGTCTAGGCCGTCTCTTTCGGATCTTGTCGGGCCCGCGAGCCCGGCGCGATCGGCCTGGACACCCCTGGGCAGCGTCTTTGCGTTCATCGGATCGTTGACCCATGCGGAAGATCACGAACAGGCGGCGGCGTCGAGCTCAATCGCCCGATCGACTGCCGAGATCCGCAGACAGCGCCGCGTAGATGTACTCGCTGCCCCAGCGGTCCCCGTCGAGGTCGTTCTCGACCAGGTGCGCCTCCCGGCGCATCCCGAGTCGCTCACAGACCCGCACGGACCCGGTGTTCTCCACATCCAGCCGCGCGTAGAGCCGGTGCACGCCCAGCGTGTCGAAGGCGAACCCGGCCAGCGCCGCGGCCGCCTCGGTCGCGTAGCCGTGCCCCTGGTGACCCGGGCCGAGAGTCCAGCCGATCTCGGCCTGGGCGGCGCGGGCATCGGCCAGGGCGAGGCTCACCTCGCCAAGGACGCCGGGCTCATCTCGTCGGCAGACGGCGAGCGACAGCTTGTCCCCGTCGGTACGCCAGGCCGTCTGCGCCGCGCGCTCGGCGGCAGCCTGCTCGCTGCGCTCACGCGTGTGCGCCGGCCGGTACAAGTAGCGCGCCACGCTCGGCAGGCTCTGGTAGGCGTGAAGGTCGTCGGCGTCGCCGGGCGTGAACAGACGCAGCGACAACCGGGCCGTGGTCAACGGCAGCAGCGAAGCGACATCCATGCGGACCCCCGGGACGCGAATGTGGATCAAGTTGCGGACCCGATTTTCGCATCACGACTGCCCGCCAGCCACGCCTTTTGAAGAGCAGCGCTCGGCAGCCGCACTTCACCACGAGGCGCGGCATTCCAGCAGTTGACCGACCGACGCTCCTGGTTGGTTCGGTACTTCAACACGGGGCAGTCTGCCCCCGTCAGATCGTGACCGGGCCGTTGGCGGTGGCGAACTCGACCGAGACCAGGCCCGGTTCCTCATCCTCGACCCAGGTGACGTCGATCTGGTCGAGGGGGTGGTCGGCCGGTTCGCCGAGGAATTCGGCGATGGACGCGGCGTCGCCGGCGATGGAGACCCCGTGGATGGTGGTGGGGGTGCGCGGGTCGGCGCTCGGGCGCTCCGCGTCGGGGACCAGCCACTGGAGGAAGTAGGGAAGTTGCGGTTCCTCCAGCAGTTCCAGCAGGCCGATCTGCTTCCACCTCAGGTCGAACCCGTCCGGGCGGACACGGTGGCCCTCGGCCGAGGTGCGGCCGAGGCGGGCCTCGACCGGGGCGATGTCGTCGACGGAGACCACCCATCCGAGCCAGCCGCCGCCCTCGGCGGCGCGGCGCGCGACCGCCTGGCCGAAGGGTGCGCGGTCGGCGGCGGGGTGGTCGAGTGTGGTGACGACCTCGACGTAGGTGCCGCCGCTCAGCGGGAGGATGAAATTGCGGGTGCCGAATCGTGGGTGCACGCCTCCGTCGACGAACCCGGCACCGAGGGCCGATCCGATCCACTGAACGGTCGAGACGAAGCTGTCGCGGGCCACCGCATAGGACACGTGATCTAGTCGCACTGCGACATCATCACCCGACAACCCGCACAAATCCCGACGCCACGCCCGCCGCCCCGGCCGCGTCCGCGTCCGCGGGACACCACCGAGGGGCCCCGGCCCCGAGGGCCGGGGCGGGACCCCTCGGTGTTCAGGCGCGGCGCAGGCGGACCGTGACGATCTGGAACGGGCGCAGGACGAGCGGGACCCGGCCCTCCGGGGTGGGGACACCCACCGCCGATCCCGCCAGGGGCCGCTCGAGCAGGTCGCTCTCCACGGCCGCCGCCACGGGGAAGTCCGCCGTGAGGGTGGCCCGGGCGCGGCCGCCGCGGGACTCGTAGAGGCGGACGATCACGTCGCCGCTGCGGTCCTCGGCCAGCTTGACCGCCTCGACCACCACCGCGTCCTCGTCGACGGCGACCAGCGGGGCGACCGGGCCGGCGCCCGTGACCACGCGCTCGGGCAGGTTCAGCGCGTGGCCCTCGCGTACGGCGTCGCCGATCCCGGCGCCCGGTGCGAGCGAGTACCGCAGGGTGTGGGAGCCCTGGTCGGTCTCCGGGTCGGGGTAGCGCGGGGCGCGCAGGAGGGAGAGCCTGACCGTGGTGGTCTGCCCGCCGTCGGCCCGGACGTCACGGGTCACGTCGTGCCCGTACGTGGAGTCGTTGAGCAGCGCCACCCCCCAGCCGGGCTCCTCCGCGTGGATCCATCGGTGGGCGCAGATCTCGAACTTGGCCGCCTCCCAGGAGGTGTTGGTGTGGGTGGCCCGGTACACGTGCCCGAACTGCGTCTCCGAAGCCGTCCGTTCGGCCTTCACGTCGAGCGGGAAGGCGGCCTTGAGGAACCTCTCCGTCTCGTGCCAGTCCACCTCCGTAACGATGTCGACGGTCCTGGCCCCGGCCCGCAGGGTGATCTGCTGGACCGCGGTCGACTGCCCGAAGGAGCGGGTCACGCGTACGGTCGCCGCCCGCGGCCCGTGCCCGGTGACCTCCAGCCGGTCGAGCTCCACGAGGTCGGTGACCCGGTTGCGGTAGAACGCGTCGACGTCCCAGGCGTCCCACATGTTGGGGAAGTCGGGATGGATCTGGAGCAGGTTCGCCGCGGCCCCCGGGGCGATCGATTCGCGGCGCGCCTGGAGGTCGTAGACCGAGACGATCAGTCCGCGGGCGTCGATCTCCACCAGCAGCCGGCCGTTGGCCAGGATGTGGCCGCCGCCGTGCCGCTCCTCCACGGTGACCGGCTCCCGGGCCGCGGCCGGTCGGCCCGCCCCGCCGGCCGGGACGCCGCGGCGGGTGTGCGGAGCGCAGTTGAAGACCAGTTCCTCGGTGCCCTGACCGGCGAGTGCCTGCTGGGCGGCCAGGGTGATCCCCTGGAGCTCCTCGCGCACCAGCGCGTACGTCTCGCGCGCCTCGCGGTGCACCCAGGCGATGGACGAGCCCGGCAGGATGTCGTGGAACTGGTGGAGCAGCACCGTCTTCCAGATCCGCTCCAGGTCCTCGTACGGGTACGCGTACCCGGCGACCCGCACCGCGGCCGTCGCCGCCCACAGCTCGGCCTCGCGCAGCAGTGATTCGCTGCGCCGGTTGCCCTGCTTGGTCCTGGCCTGGGAGGTGTAGGTGCCGCGGTGCAGCTCCAGGTAGAGCTCACCGGCCCACACGGGCGCGTCCTCGTATTCGGCGTGGGCCCTCTCGAAGAAGGCGTCGGGGCGCTCGATCCGGACCTTCGGGGAGCCTTCCAGGTCCCGCTGGCGGCGGGCGCGGGCGAGGTGTTCGCGAGTGGGGCCGCCACCGCCGTCACCCCAGCCGAAGGGGGCCAGCGAGTGCGAACCGCGTCCCTTCTCACGGTAGTTGCGGGCGGCGTGGGCCAGTTGGGCGCCGCCGAGGTCGGAGTTGTAGGTGTCGACGGGCGGGAAGTGGGTGAAGACGCGGGTGCCGTCGATGCCCTCCCACCAGAAGGTGTGGTGCGGGAATTTGTTGACCTGGGACCAGGAGATCTTCTGGGTCAGGAACCACTTGGAGCCGGAGAGCTTGACGAGCTGCGGCATCGCGGCGGTGTAGCCGAAGGAGTCGGGGAGCCAGACGTTCTGCGTCTCGATGCCGAACTCGTCGAGGAAGAACTTCTTGCCGTAGAGGAACTGGCGGGCCATGGCCTCGCCGCCGACCATGTTGGTGTCGGACTCCACCCACATGCCGCCGACCGGCACGAACTGTCCGTCCGCGATCTTCTTCTTGACCCGCTCGAAGAGCTCGGGCCGGTACGTCTTGATCCAGTCGAGCTGCTGTGCCTGTGACATCGCGAAGACGAACTCGGGGTGCTCGTCCATCAGGCTGACCATGTTGGATGCGGTGCGCGCGACCTTGCGGACCGTCTCGCGCAGCGGCCACAGCCACGCGGAGTCGATGTGGGCGTGGCCGACCGCGCTGATGTGGTGCGCGGAGGCGTTGGCCGGGGCGGCGAGCACCTGGGCGAGACACGTGCGGGCGCCGGGCGCCGTGCCGGGCACGTCGGCGAGGTCGAGCGCGTCCAGGGCCGCGCCGACGGCCCGCAGGATCCCGTACCGGCGGGCGTCCGCGGTGTCGAGCTGGGTCATCAGGTCGTAGAGCACCTCCAGGTCCTGGACCAGCTCCCAGACCTCCGTCTCGAAGACGGTGAGCTCCATCCGGGCGAGCCGGTACAGGGGCTGGTCGCCGGCGGTCTGCAGGTCCCCCTCGTAGGTGACCGCGTGGTCGACCAGGACCGGGTTGGAGGCGGCCTCGACGTACCACTCGATCCGCTCACAGCCCTCGGCGCGGTCGGCCACGCGCACCCAGTCGTTGTACGGGTTGAGCGCCTTGACCTCGCCGCCGTCGGCCCGGTGGACCAGGCCCTCGCACTGGAAGCCGGGCATCATGCGGTCGAAGCCGAGGTCGAGTACGGCTTCCACCGTACGGCCGGCCCAGTCCGCGGGGACCGTGCCGGTGACCTTGAACCAGGTGGTGCCCCAGGCCGGGCCCCACGGGTCGCCGACCGCGCAGGGCCCGTAGCGCGCCGCGAGGCCCTCGCTGACGGGGACAGGCTCGCCGGGGGCGTCCCAGCGCTCGACGGTCAGCGGGATTCTGCGGGAGTGGACTGCGGGCCTGACGCGGTCCTTGAGGACGCGGCGGAGCCGGTGCTCGGTGATGCTGCGGTCGTCGTGCATGACGGCTGCTCCAGGGGAGGGTGGTCGGTACGGACGGGCAGTGGGATCAGGTCTTGACGGCTCCCTCGCCCACGCCCTTGAAGAAGAAACGCTGGAGGGCGAAGAAGAGGAGCATCATCGGGAGGAGCGCGGCCATCGCGCCGGCCGCGACGAGGCGCTGGTCGTTGACGGTGGTGGCGCCGGCCAGGGTCTTCAGGCCCAGCTGCAGGGTGTAGTTGTCGCTGTTCGTGAGGACCAGCAGGGGCCACAGGAAGTCGTCCCAGGCGCCCATGAAGCTGGTGATGCAGACGACGGCCAGGGCGCCCTTGGCGGCGGGCAGGAAGACCCGGGTGAAGCGGGTCCATTCGCCCGCCCCGTCCAGGACCGCGGCCTCCTCGACCTCCTTGGGCACGGCGAGGAAGGCCGCCCGCATGATCATGATGTTGAGCACGGAGACCGCGCCGGGAAGCCAGACCCCGATGAGGGTGTCGACCAGGCCCATTTCGCGGACCGTCAGGAACATCGAGATCATCACGGACTCGAAGGGGAACATCAGGGTCGCCACGAGGACGGTGAAGACGGCCCGGCGGCCCTTCCAGGCGGCCCGGGAGAGGGCGTAGCCGCCCATCGCCGCGAAGACCATGTTCGAGGTGATCGCCAGGGCGGCGACGATGAGGGTGTTGCCGACGTACTGCAGCAGCGGGAAGGACTCGGCGACCCGGACGTAGTTGTCGAGGGTGGGCTGCGAGGGCAGCACGCCGTCGTACACGTTCTCGGTGCGGCCGCGTATCGAGGTCAGGAACTGCCAGACGATCGGGCCCAGCATGACGACGAGCATCAGCACCAGCGTGGCGTACCGCGCGGCCGGGCCGATCAGACGGCGCCGGCGGCCGGAAGGGGGCCGGCGGGGCGGCTGCCCGCCGGCGGGAGCGGTCGGTGCGCTCACCTCTCGTCCCCCTTCGACAGACGGCGGCCCAGCAGGCTGAAGACCAGGGTCAGCAGGAACAGCAGGATGGAGAGGGCGGAGGCGTAGCCGGTCTCGCCGGAGAAGCCGAGGCCGACCTGGCGGATCAGGAAGGGCAGGGTGCGGGCGCCGCCGCCGGGGCCGCCGCTCTCGCCGCCGAGGATGTAGATCTCGGTGAAGACGCGCAGCGCCGAGATGGCGGAGAGGGTTCCGACCAGCAGCATCATCGGCTTCACCTGGGGGACGGTGATGCTGAAGAAGCGGCGGACGGGTCCGGCGCCGTCGATGGCGGCCGCCTCGTAGAGCGTGGCGGGGACGTTCCCGAGGGCCGCCAGGTAGAAGACCATGTAGTAGCCGAGGCCTTTCCACACGGTCACGACCATCGCGGAGACCAGCAGCATCGCGGAGTCCGTCAGGAACGGGACCGGCTCGGTGATCAAGTGCAGCCGCTGGAACACGGTGTTGACGAGACCGTCGCTGCGCAGCACCCACTGCCAGATCAGCCCGACGACCACGGCGGAGGCGATCACCGGGGTGTAGAAGGCGGAGCGGAAGAAGCCGATGCCGGGGATCTCCGTCCGGACGAGGACCGCGAGGGCCAGCGGCAGGAGGACCAGGCAGGGCACGACGACCACGAGGTACAGCACGCTGTTGCCGGCCGCGACCCAGAAGTCGGGGTCGGCGAAGGCACGCCGGTAGTTGTCGAGGCCCACGAAGCCGCCGCCGCGCAGGATCTGGGCGTCGGTGAAGGAGAGGACGACGGTGTTGACGAACGGCCAGAGGCTGAACAGCGTCACCATCACGAGGCCCGGAGCGAGGAACAGGTAGGGGGTCCACCACCTGCGGTGGACCAGCCCGGTGTCGGTCTCCATGGCCCGCAGGGCGCGCCGCCGCCCCGCTGCGCGCCGCCGCTCGTGTGCCCCACCGCCGCTGCGCACCCGTTCGCCGAGGGCGCCGCCGGTCACTTGTCGGCCGCGGCGGCGAGGAGCTTGTTCGCGGCCTCCTGAGCCCTCTGCACGGCGGTCCGGGGGTCCTGCTCGCCCTTGATGGCCTTCTGCATCTCGCGCACGACGGCGTCCCCGACCTGGTTGGTCCACTGGACGGGGGTGTTGGCGTCGAGCGCGGCGGTCTTCAGCTGGTCGGCGCCGACCGCACGGGCGAGGGTCTCCGCGTCCTTGCCGTCGCCCTTGTCGGAGAAGAACGGGTCGGCGAGGCCCCGGGCGTTGGAGGGGTAGATGGTGGCCTTCCTGGAGAACTCCACCTGGTTGGGGCCGTTGGTGACCCATCGCGCGAACTCGGCCGCCGCGTCGAGGTGCTTGGTGTCCTTCCTTATGCCGAGCGACTGGGCGTAGATGCCGATGTGGCCGAGGCTGCCGGTGACGGCTCCGGCGACCTGGGTCTTGGCGTAGATCTGCGGGGCGTTCTGCTTGATGTCCTTGACGAAGCCCGGGGAGCCGGGCCCGAAGACGATCTTGCCGCCGCCGTAGAGCTGGTTGATGTCGTCCGACTTGAGCAGGGACTCCTTGGGCATGGCGCCCTTGGCATAGAGGTCCTTCATCCGCTCCACCCACTGGACGGCCTTGTCCGTGTCGAAGGTGAACCGGTCCTGCTGCTCGCTGAGGATCGGGATGCCCATCTTCTGCCAGTCCCCGGGCAGCCGGCCCTTGGGGTCGGCCATGAAGGCGGAGTACCGGCCGCCGGACGTGGCGGCGATCCGCTCGGCGCAGTCGAAGAACTGCTCCACGCTCGTCGGCGGCCGGTCCGGATCCAGACCGGCCTTCTCGAAGAGCTCTCTGTTGTACGTGAGGATCTCCGGCGTGACGTACCAGGGGTAGGCGTACACGCTGTCGCCCTTGCCGGGCAGCTTGAACTGCTCCCAGGCGCCCGGCACGTACTCCTTGGCCATCGCCCCGTCGAGCCGGGCGACGTCGGCGAGCATGCCCCGGTCGCCGAGGAGCTGGAAGGAGTCGGTGGAGAGGTTGACCACGTCGGGGAGGGCTCCGGCCTGGGCGTCCGCGACGAGCTTCTCGTTGTATCCGTCGCCCGGCACGTCCTCCCATTTCACCTCGACCTCGGGGTAGCGCTTCTCGAAGGCGTCGATGACCCCCTGCACGTAGGCCGTGAACGTGGGCTTCAGCTGGAGGGTCCGGAAGGTGATCCCGCCGGCCACCTTGCCCGTCCTCTCCGCCTCCTTCGTGTCTGCGGCCCCGCCGCCCAGGCCGCACGCTCCGGTCGACAGGAGGGCGAGCGTCGTCAGCAGGGCTGCAGCAATACGGGTCGGGTTCGAACGGGTCATCGTCGCCGCCTTCGCAGAAGTCCGGCCTCATTGCCGGAGGCGGTGCCCACGGTGGTCCGGAAGCAAGACCTCGTCAATGAGGCGGGGAGGCGGCTGGCCGGTGACGCATTGGTGCCGAATGGCGCACCGGGTCCGAGGATGTCTCCGAGGCCCCCACCGGCACCATCTTGAGCTGCACTAATGCGCTTTAGTACAAAGGCGGTCGGGGAGGGTGTCGATTCGAGGCGAAGCAGCCAGTCCGGCGAACTTTGACTTTTTATCGCCGGTTCACGGCGGCTCGCACTAATGCGCTTTACCCATGTGCGGCGAAACCGCTTTAGCCGCAGGCGGGTTGTGCGACGGGACGGCCCCCGTCTAGATTTCGCCTCGAACGGCGTGTAGCTCAGCAGCCAGAGCACCGACCTGCACAGTCGGAGGGCGCAGGGGCAGGACCTGCCACGCCGGCCATGGACGACAACGCTGGACAGCAGCCGACGGGCCCGATGTTCTCCGCCTCCGGGCTCTCCCCCGCGGAGCTCTTCGACCACTGCCTCACCGAGGAGGGTCTCGCCGGGCTGTGCTGGATGCTCGACAGCGGGCGCTACGACCTGCGCGCACCCGAGGAGGCCGCGCTGCTCTGCGTGGCGTGGCTGCTGCGTGCCGGGAAGAGGGGCGCAGCAGCCGAACTCGTCGAGGAACTGAAGCCCTTCGCCGGCGAGGTGCGGTTCGCGCCGTACCCCGCGGACCGGCCCGCCCCCGACGCGGACGCCGTGCACGTGCGCACCGTCGGCGAGGTCTCCCGCACGCTCGCCCGCCGGTCCCCCCGCCCCGGGATCCGGACGCAGCACGAGGCGATCACCGTCTGGCGGCCCTTCGAGGACGAGCTGCTCGGCCACTGGCTGCGCGCCGAACAGGACCCCGCAGAGGGCGCCGCCCTCCTCGCGCGGTACCGCCACCTCGCGGCCACGCACACCAGCTGCACCAAGCACCTCGACCCCAAGTCCAATGCGGCCGTCCTGCGCCGCGCGCTGGAGGAGACGGTCGCCGGGCGCGAACTGTCGCCCCGCCTCGCCGGACTGCTGCGCCACGCCGTCGCCTCGATGGCCGCCCGGCGCGGCCGTCCCGGCTCCGCCGGACACGCCCGGCTGCGCCGGGCCCAGGCCGAGCAGGCGGACCGGCCCGCGCACCACGACCTGGCAGCCCTCGTCCTGCGCAGGCTCGCCCCGCTCGACGTGGGCGGCGGCGTGGCCGACGTCGAGGCGCTCCTCGTCCCGGTGACCACGGACGAGGCCGCGGCCTGCGGACTGCCCGCCGGAACCGCCGTCCCGGCGTCGGTCCGGGCCGTGGTCGCCTCGGCGCGCAGCGCGCCCCTGGCCGCACTGCTGGAGCACGGAGCGATCCCGTCCGCGGAGGTGCTGGGCGAAGTGGCGGGGCAGCTGATCGTCACGCTCACCGCCCGGGGATACGCCGACGAGGCGCTGCGCACCCTGATCGCGGCGACCTACCGGGCCCGTCGGGACCGGCGGTACCCGTTGTGGTGGACCCCGGAGCAGCATGCCCGGACCACCGCGCTGCCCTGGGTCCGCGCGGTCACCCCCGGGGACACCGACCCGGCGGAACAGGCGCGTACCACTCTGCGGATGCTCGCCGAGGTCTGTGTGCGGGCCTTCCCGGGCGCCGGACTGCCCAACCTGCTCGTTCTGGTGCTGTCGCGGCTCGCCCGGTCGGCCGCACTGCCCGTGTCGTTCGCCGCTGAGCCGTTCGCCGACTCCTACAGCGGGATGGCCGATCCGGACGTCCTCGGCACCGCACGGACCGCCGCCGGGCTGCTGCGCGGCACGGTGTACGAGCGCTACTACGGGATCGACTACGCGGCGGTGCTGGAGCTGGCGGACGCCGGGGACCGGGAGGGCTTCGCGCGGCTGTGCGCCGAGCGTGCCGGGCGCCCTGGACGGCCACTGGCCGGCGACCCGGCGGTCGTCGAACAGGCCCGGATCCTCACCACGTTCAACCTCGCCACCCTGGTCGTGCAGCTGGACGTCGCCCCACGGGACGGCTGGGGCGCCTCGGCCCGGGGCGCGTTCGCCGCCGCGACCGGCGCGGCCGCCACGGCCAGGAGCACCGCCTGCGCCTGGCGGCAGCTGCTGTTCCACCTCGCGCTGTGCGACGCGGACGAGCAGGCCCGCGTACTCGCCTGGATCGGGGATCGTGCCGCCCGCCTCCCGGCGCGCCGCGCCGCGCGGATCGCCCTGCCCCTGGCCGACCTCCGCCTCGCTGCTGCTACCGCTACCGGCGCCGCCCCGTAGTCACTTGGGCTTGTTGCGGTAGATGCGGCGGCCGGCCAGATGCGTGGTGACCGTCCGGCCGCGCCACAGCTTCCGGTCGCCGTCCCTCTCGTCCGGGGCGGGCCACCGGCCGCGGCTGATGTCCGACCGGATGCTGTCGGGCTGCAGACCGGACGCCTCGGCGATCTCGACGACGGTGTAACAGCGGTCCGGGTCGAGCGGCGTGGCTTCACGGGTGTGGTGCTCGCCGAAGAACCGGGCGATGGCCTCCGCGTCGAACTCGATGGTTCTGCCGCGCTTTCCGATCGCGCGCGGCCACCCGGGGTGCCGTCCCCACCGGGGGTTCTCCGACAAGTAGCGGGCGCTCATTCCGTAGTGCTCGGCTATCTCGGTGTACGTGACGCCGGCGCGGCCCTCCCGGGGGACGGGACCGCCCTTCGGTGCGCCGGTGGAGGCGGCGCGGGAAGCGGCGCCGGTCGTACGGGCCGCCCGCTCACCGGCCTTCGGCGCCGTCCGGGCCTCGCCCGGGGCGGCCTCCGCGACGGTGAGGACGACCGTGCGGCCGTCCGGGTCGGTGAGCGTGTGCCGGCCCGGCGGCAGGAACCCGGCGCCGTTCGGCGGGGCGGTCAGACCCAGGCGCAGGTAGCCGGTCTCCGGGCGGCCCGTGGCCGGGTAGAGCTCCAGCACGCCACCGTCGTCGAGCATCGCCGCGTAGTGCTCGGGGCCGTTGCCGTGCCGCTCGGGCACGAGGACGAGGCCGATGCCGCGGTAGAAGTCGCGGCAGGCGTCGAGCCGGGTCGTGTAGATCACGGCGAGTTCGAGGATCATGCTGGCGCTCCCGATGTGTGAGACGGCCGTGGACGGACGGTCGGCCCCCTCCCGCTACGCGCAACGGCTCGACGGATTGCGGAACTTGGCCGCAGACCTGGCGCGCTGCACACCGAACCCCCCGTTCCGGTAGCCCACTTCGCCCTCTGGCGTGTGGCGTGACACGCGTTGACAGGGAAGGTCATCTTAAATTCCTACCATGACTGCGTACGCTGATCACATGACCGACACCAGCCTGTCCGACCAGCAGGCACGCGATGACCTGCGCATCTTGACCGCCGAGTACACGAGCGCCGTCCGTGCTCGCATCGCCGACGTCGAGGACCCGGTCGCACGGGAACGGGCGGCGCGGCTGTTCACGGACCAGCTGCTGCCGGATGTGGCCAAGGCGGTCAAGGACGTGCGCATCGCTGCCGTGGTCGAGCTGAGGCAGGGGCGCACCCTCAAGCAGGTGTCGGCTCTGATGGGTCTGTCCGTGCCCAGGGTCGACCAGCTGCTCAAGGGGAAGTAGCGGCCTTTCGGGCCCCACGCCGACGGTGACGACCACCCCTTCGCGGCGGTAGGTACCGACCAGCGGGGTCATGTCGAGGAGCGCGGGCCGCGCGGAGGGAGCGCGCAGGCGGGCGGCATGTCAACTCCGCCGAGTTCGAAGAGGAGTTGGCGGAGCGGTCGGCGCAGAGGGGGCGGGCGGCGCCCCGTCGGGGAGCCCACCGCTGCATGTCCGCGACGGCCCGGGCACGGCAACCGCGCCGATGTCCGGGCCCCGCGGCCCTGCGCCCCGTGACGGGCGTTCCTGCTACTTCATCGGGTACTTGGTCTTCTCCGCGAGCTTGCCGTCCTTGAAGCAGAAGCGGAGCACGGTCTCGTTCCCGCCCTCCGGATCGCCGCTGGAGATGTACCAGGCGCAGGCGCTGCCCTCGGGCTCGACCGGGCCGCCCTCCTTGAGGGCGCTCTTGACGAAGCTTTCGCCGGACGGGAGCCTGCCGCGGACCTCGCCCTCCGCGTCGCCGGTCTTCACGGCCTCGTAGACCGCCGGGTCGACCATGGTGTTGTCGGCCATGTCGAGGAACTTCCCCACACCGAAGACCAGGGCCACGAGGACACCCACGCCCAGCACCAGCGCCACCGCGCACCCGATCAGACAGCCCTTGCGCTGTGCCACGCCCGTTCCTCCATGTCGTTCGTGTCCGGCGTCGGTCGCCTGGACACTCACACCCTCGCAAGGGGCGGGAGCCGCGGGCTGTCCTCGAAAGTCGCCGGCCGTCGCAACGATCGTCGTTCGAGGTCGGACCCCCTGGTCCGTGTATACAGGGAGGAGAGTGACCATTTCGGGCGGAGCGAGAGGACCCCACCGTGAGTGAGCAGCCCATCGAGCAGCTGATCGTCGTCGGCGTGGACGGGTCGAACCATTCGAAGGAAGCCCTGCGCTGGGCGGTCGCGCAGGCCGCGATGACGGGAGGCCGGGTGCACGCGGTCATGGCCTGGGAGTGGAACCGCAATCCGTTCGCCATCGGCCCGACGGCTGCCGAGACCTCCGACGCGGAGGCGGTGACGGCCGAGGAGGCCGCGCGCCGGAAGCTGGCGGACACGGTCGCCGCGGCCGTCGGCACCTCGCCGGGCGTGCCGGTCTTCCGGCGCGTCGAGCAGGGCTCCCCGGCGCAGGTCCTGGTCGACGCCTCGAAGGAGGCGGACCTGATGGTGGTCGGCACCCGCGGGTACGGGGGTTTCAAGGGCGCGTTGCTGGGGTCGGTGAGCCAGCAGGTCGTGCAGTACTCCGCCGGTACGGTCGTTGTCGTCCGCGAGGGCGCGGACGACAACGACTGAGGCCGGGGCGGACCGGCCTGGCTCAGACTCCCGGGCCCACCAGGTCCCGGGGGTCCGTGTTGGCCCCGCAGAGGATGACGGCGACCCGGTCGCCGAGGGGCTCCGGCGCAGCGCGCAGCCCGGCAAGGGCGGTGGCCGCACCCGCCTCGACCACGATCCGGTGCTCCTCCCAGAGCCCGCGCCGGGCGGCCGTGATCCGGTCGTCGGACACGAGGACGGATGTCACGTTCTTCTCCTGCGCGGCGGCGAGCGCGTCCGCCGAGACCCGGGTGGCCCCCAGGGAGTCGGCGGCGACGGAGTCCACGGTCACGTCCACGACCCGGCCCGCCGCCAGGGCGGAGTTCAGGGCCCGGCAGTTCTCCGGCTCGACCGCGATCACCCGTACGCCGTGCTCGCGCGCGGCGGTGGCGATCCCGGCGAAGAGGCCGCCGCCGCCGACCGCGACGACCACCGCGTCCAGCCCGGGCAGGGCGGCCCGGATCTCGTCGAGCAGGGTTCCGGCGCCCGCCGCGATGAGCGGGTGGTCGTAGGCATGGCTGCTGAGGGCCCCGCTCCCGGCGGCGAACTCCTCGCAGGCGGCCAGCGCCTGGGCGTACCGGTCGCCGACGAGCCGCACCTCGGCCCCGTACCCGCGCAGCCGTTCCACCTTCACGTGCGGGGCGTTGGCGGGCAGGAACACGGTCGCGGGCACGGACAGCGCGCGGGCCGCCCAGGCGCAGGCGAGCCCGGCGTTGCCGCCGGAGGCGATGGTGACCCCGGCGGCCGGGAGGGTGCCGGCCTCGTGGTGGGCGGCGAGGAAGTTGCGGGCGCCGCGCGCCTTGAAGGTCCCGGTGTGCTGGAGGTACTCCAGCGCGTACCAGACGCCTTCGGCCGCGGGCGCCACCGTGACGGGCCGCACCCCGCCCGCGATCCGGGCCGCGGCGGCGCGTACGGCTGCGTAGTCGAGCTGCTGGGCCGGTGCTGCTTGCATGGACTGTCTCCCCATCAGGTGGTGGGCCGGGCGGCTTCGATCAGCTGGCGCAGGGCGCCGTAGTACACCTCGTGGTCCGTCAGGGCGGGCAGTACGTCGGGCAGGGCGCCGCCGAGCACGGGGAAGTCCCCGGGATCCAGTGCGGCCAGGGCGGCGCGCGAGGCGGCGGTGGCCCCCGCCGGATCCCGGTGGTCGACGAAGGCCGCGCTGCCGAGGGTCAGCAGGTACATGCGGCGGTAGACGGTCATCGCCTCGGCGACGCTCATCCCGGCGGCCACGCTGTCGGCGAGTGCGGGCTCGACGAGCCGGGCCAGCAGCTGCCGGCCGAGCCAGGGCCGTCCGCCGCGCAGCACCAGCAGCCCGGGGTGGGCGGTGAGCAGCAGGTACAGCGAGCGGAACCGCTGTTCGGTGGCCTGCGCCCAGTCGGTGCCGGCGGGGATCTCGGGGAGCTGTCCGGCGAGGTGCTCGGTGCACAGGTCGAGCAGACCGGCGAGGTCCGTGCAGCGGCGCTGGACGGTGGCGTGGGAGACGTCGAGCCGGTCGGCGAGGGTGCGGAAGCTCAAGTGGCCGGGACCCTGCTCGTCAAGGATCCGCAGGGCGGTGACGGCGATGGCCTCGGGGGTCGCGCGGTCCAGGGCGGCTGATCTTCGCGGCATAGATACACCGTAACATACGACGTATCTGCACTTTCGTGTGACACCGATTGCAGCCATATTGCTGGTCATCGGCCGACAATCAGCGACTTGTGTTGACAGTGGGTAATCGCCTCGCTGCACTGGGCGCACGACTGCCCGCACGTCACTGCCGTCACTGCCCCCACGTCAAGGAGACTCCGTGCCGCCTCGCCTGCGTGCAACGCTCCCCTGTCTGACCGCGGCCGCCCTGTTCGCCCTCGCGCTCTCCCCCGCCCCGGTGGCGGCCGAGCCCCGGGCGACCTCGGACACCCCGCTCGCGCTCACCCCTCCCATGGGCTGGAACAACTGGGCGCACTACATGTGCGACATCGACGAGGCCACGGTGGTCGCCAACGCCGACGCGCTCGTGTCCACCGGGCTCGCCGCCAAGGGCTACGACACGGTGACCGTCGACGACTGCTGGATGACCAAGAGCCGTGACGCACAGGGCAGTCTGGTCGTCGACACGGCGAAGTTCCCGCACGGCATGGCCTGGCTCGGCGAGTATCTGCACGCCAAGGGCCTGAAGTTCGGCATCTACCAGGACGCTGGCTCCATGACCTGCGAGAAGTATCCGGGGAGTGGCGCACCCCAGGGCGGCGGCGAGGACCACTACGCGCAGGACGCCCGCCAGTTCGCCTCCTGGAAGGTGGACTACGTCAAGATGGACGGCTGCAACCTGTGGGTCCCGGAGGGCGCGACCAAGGAGCAGGCGTACCGGGACGCCTACAACGGCGTGGCGAAGGCCCTGCGGGAGAGCGGCCGGGACATGGTCCTGTCGGCCTCCGCGCCCGCCTACTTCCAGCAGGGCGAGTGGGGCGGCTCCGATTGGCACAAGGTCCTCGGCTGGGTCGGCGAGACCGGCCAGCTGTGGCGCGAGGGCAAGGACATCAAGGTCTACAACCCGGCGTCGCCCGCCACCTCCCGGTGGAGTGCCGTCCTCGGCAACTACGGCTACAACCGCTGGCTCGGCCGCTACGCGGGCCCCGGCAACTGGAACGACCCCGACTTCCTGATCGCGGGCGCCCCCGGGCTCACCGCCACCGAGAGCCGCAGCCAGGTCGCCCTCTGGGCCATGATGGCCTCCCCCTTCATCCTGTCCTCCGACGTCTCCAGGCTGACCCCCGCCGGCCTCGCGGCCCTCGGCAACACCCGGATGATCCAGCTGGACCAGGACCCGATGGGCCGTCAGGGCGCGGTGGTCTCCTCCAACGCCACCTTCGAGATCCTGGTGCGGCCGCTCGCGAACGGCGACCGCGCGGTGGCCGTGCTCAACCGCTCGGCCACCACCCGGGACATCAACGTACCGCTCGCCGAGATCGGCCTGGCCGACTGCACGGCCGGCGCCCAGGACCTGTGGAGCGGCGCGAGCCGCGACATCTCCGGGACGCTGACCGGCAAGGTGGCCGGGCACGACACCGGGGTCTGGCGGCTCAGCCCGCGCGGCTGCGCCGAGGCCGTGCCGACCGGGCAGATCGTCGGTGACGGCGCCAGGTGCGCCGACGGGGCCAGCACGAGCGGTGTCGGCGCCGTGGTGATGGCCGTCTGCACCGGAGCCCCCGACCAGCGCTGGACCGTGGGCGAGGACGCACGCCTTCGCCTGTCCGGCGAGTGCCTGTCGGTGGGCGAGGGCCGCCTCGTGGAGCTGGCCGACTGCTCGAACCGGCCCGCCGAACAGCCCGGCCAGAGCTGGTCGCAGCGCCGTGACGGAACCCTCGTCGAGGAGGTCAGCGGACTGTGCCTGACCGCTCCCGCGGCCACCGCCCCGGCCGAGCGCCTGCGACTGACCGACTGCGGCGACCACCGGGTCGACCAGGCCTGGGCCCTGCCGGTCTGACGGCCCGGGCGACGAACGGATGAGGAACCCGACGCACCATAGCGGGCGCAGGCCCGGGACCCGGCGCCCGCTCGCCCTCGCCGCTCTTCCCGCGGCGCTGCTGGCGCTGATCTGCGCGGGGCCCGCGCCCGGGGCCACCGCCCCGGGTGCGGGGTCGCCCGCACGCGCCGGCGTGACGACGGACGTACGCACCGCCGTACGGCCCGTACGGGCCGACGCGCACGCCACCGCGCCCCGGGCGCGGGCCCGGGCCTTCGACGTCGCGCCCGCGCGGGCGGCTCTGGGGCGGCTCCTTCCGCGCCACTGGCGGCAGTTCACGCTTGTACCCGACACCACCGCCGGCCCCGACACCTTCACGGTCTCCGGGACCGCCGGCGCGATCACCGTGCGCGGCAGCACCGGAGCCACCCTGCTCACCGGTGTCGGCTGGTACCTCCAGCACGTCGCCGGGGTCGACATCGGCTGGCCCGGCGACAGCATCGGCATGCTGCCCGCCCGGCTGCCGGCGGTGCCGTCACCGGTCACCCGCAGCGCCCAGGTCCCGCACCGGTACGCGCTGAACGACACCGACGACGGGTACTCCGGCCCCTACCGCTCCTTCGAGGAGCACCAGCGGCAGATCGACCTGATGGCCCTGCACGGCATCAACGAGGTGTTCGTGCAGGTGGGCGCCGAGTACCCGTACTACCGGGCGCTCCAGGGGTTCGGCTACTCCGCCGAGGAACTGCGGCGGTGGATCCCCGGCCCCGGCCACCAGAGCTGGTGGCTGCTGCAGAACCTGAGCGAATTCGGCGGCCCGGTCCCCGAGCGGCTGATGCGCGAGCGCGCCGCGCTGGGCGGGCGGATCGCCGAGCAGCTGCGCGGGCTCGGCATGACGGCGGTGCTGCCCGGCTACTTCGGCACGGTGCCGCCCGGGTTCGCCGCGCGCAACCCGGGATCGTCGACGGTGGCGCAGGGCGACTGGGCGGGCTTCGACCGCCCGGACTGGCTGGACCCCGCCTCGCCCGTGTTCGCGAAGCTGGCCGCCGCCTACTACGCCGAGCAGCGCGCGGTGTTCGGGGACAGCACGATGTACCGGATGAGCCCGTTGCACGAGGGCGGCCAGACCGGCTCCGTCGACGTCGGCGCCGCCGCGCGCGCCATCCAGGACGCGCTGCACGCCGCCCGCCCCGGCGCGCTGTGGGCGGTGCTGGGCTGGCAGGACGACCCCACCGCCGAGCTGCTGGCCGGGGTGGACACCTCGAAGCTGCTGATCCTGGACGGGCTGTCCGACCGTTACAACCGGCTGGACCGCGAGGCCCGTTGGGGCGGAGCCCCGTACGCGATGGGCACCATCTACAACTTCGGCGGGCACACCACGGTCGGTGCGAACAGCTCGGTCTGGATCGAGCGGTTCGGCCCCTGGCGGGACAAGGCGGACAGTGCGCTCGCCGGGACCGCCTACCTGCCGGAGGCCACGGGGACCAACCCGGCCGCCTTCGACCTCTTCACCGACCTGGCCTGGGAACGCGGGCCGATCGACCAGCGCAAGTGGTTCGCCGACTTCGCGGCCCGCCGCTACGGCCGCCCCGACGCCGAGGCCGCGGCGGCCTGGGAGGAGCTCCGCAAGGGCCCGTACAGCACCTCCTCGGGGCTGTGGTCGGAGTCGCAGGACAGCCTGTTCACCGCAAGGCCGGCGCTGACCGCGGCCGGGGCGGCGTACTGGAGCCCCCGGTCCATGCGCTATCCGGCCGGTTCGGTGCGCAAGGCCCTGGACCACCTGCTGAAGGTGGACCCGGCGCTGCGCGGCTCCAGCGCCTACCGCTTCGACCTGGTGGACACCGCCCGCCAGGCCCTCGCCAACCACTCGCGGGTACTGCTGCCGAGGATCAGGGCGGCCTACGAGGCCAAGGACCTGACCCGCTTCCGTGCGCTGACGGCCGAATGGCAGGACGGGATGCGGAAGCTGGACGCGGTCACCGGTTCCGATCCGGCCTTCCTCCTCGGGGGCTGGCTCTCCGGGGCCCGCTCCTGGGGGACCGACCGGGCCGAGCAGGACCGGTACGAGTACGACGCCCGCTCGCTCCTGAGCGTGTGGGGCCGCCGCAGCACCAGCGAGGGTGGTTTCCTGCACGACTACGCGAACCGTGAATGGAACGGCCTGATCTCGGAGTTGTACGCCCCCCGGTGGGCGCACTACTTCGCTTCGCTGGACGAGGCGCTGGTCCGGAAGGCAGCCCCGCGGCAGATCGACTGGCACGCCTTCGAGGCCGAGTGGGCCGGGCGGACCACCCGGCATCCGGACCGGCCGAGCGGGGACCCGTACCGGCTGGCCGAGCAGGTCGCGGCAGCCCTGCCCCCGCCGGCCGCCACCCGCTGACCTGCGCCACGGGCCGGCCCCGGCGCCCCTTCGCCGGGTGCCGGGGCCGGCCCTTGGCACGGGTCACGGCCGTCGCCCGCGCCGGGCACGTGCGCCCCGCACGGCCCCGGCGGCCGCCAGACCGAGGACGGCGATCGAGACGGCCGAGACCAGCAGGGTCTCCCGGGCCCCGAGCCCGGACACCAGCGGTCCGCCCAGTGCCGTCCCGAGCGGGACCGCGAGCACCCGGACCGCCGAGCTCGCGGCCAGGGTCTGGGGAAGCAGTTCCGGTGGGGCCGAGCGCTGGAAGAGGGCGGTGGAGAGCGAGGCGTACGGGGGCCAGAGCAGTCCGGCGGCGGCGAACCCGACGACGGCGACGGCCGTCGGCGCCCCCAGCCCCGTCGGCAGCATGAAGAGTCCGAAGGCGAGGACGATGCCGGTCGTGGCCGGCCACATCGGCAGGCGGCGCAGGTATCCGGTCAGCACGGAGCCGAGGACGGCGCCGACACCGAACGCGGTGTAGAAGGCGGCCAGCAGACCCGCGGGACCGCCCAGGCCGTCCGACACGTACAGCGGCAGAGCCACGTACACGGGGCCGAAGAGGCAGAAGAAGACGAAACTCAGGGCGAGCAGCCCCAGCAGGGCCGGAGTGCGGCGGATGACGGCGAAGCCCGCGCTGCGCGAAGCACTCGCCCCGGGTGCGGGCCCGTCGCCCCGCGGGAAGGCCAGGAAGAAGGTCGCGGCCAGGACGATGAAGGTGGCCGCGTCGACGGCGATCACGGTCGCGGCGCCGCCCCAGAGGATGAGGGCGCCGGCGAGCGGCGGGCCGAAGACGGTGCAGAGCGAGCCGATGCCGGACAGCACGGCGTTGCCGGCCAGATGGTCGCGCTCCGGCAGCAGCCGGGCGAGCAGGGTGTAGATGCCCGCCTGGCCCCAGGAGTGGAGGACGGAGGACGCGGCGAGCAGCACGACGTACAGCTCGATGCTCAGCATCCCGAGGGCGTGGCACACGGGTATCGCACCCAGAGCGGTGGCGCGCAGCACCGCGTCCCAGGCGACCAGCCGCGCCGGGGAGCGGCGGCTCAGGAAGCGCCCGAGGAGGACGGCGCCCGCGGCGCCCGAGAGGGTGTAGGCCGCGGCCGCCAGGGCGACCCACATTCCGCGCTCCGCCGCAGGCGCGATCTCGATCGCCAGCCAGCTCACGGCGACCACGGCCATGCCGTCGCCGAGGGACGAGACGGTGAACCCGGGTAACAGCCGGCGCAGCGTCGAGTGGGTGATCACCGGCCAGTAGGGCGAGGTGCTGACGCTCCGGGCCGGCTTCACGGACATGGCTTCTGCTCTTCGGAGAGATCACGGGGTTTCATGACGCCATCCTCACCACGCGCCCGGACCCCGACACGGCCGGTTCACTCTGGGCATGGCCCCTTCACCCTGGGCGTAAGCCGCCCGCACTCCCCCACTTCCCCGTCGGCCCTTGGCGGCACTGCGGCACGGCATCGCCGCGGAGCCGCCGGAGCGCGGCACACTGGCGGTGTGAAGGCAGACCCGAGCCGTCCCGCACGGCCGCGGCGCGCGGTGGGCGCCGTCAGCGGGATCGTCGCGGCCGTCGCCGGGCTGGCGCTCGCGCAGCTGACCGCCGCGGCCGGCCGGCCCGAAGCCTCGCCGGTCACGGCCGTCGGCGGTGCGGTGGTCGACCTGACGCCGGTGGCCGTCCGGGAATGGGCGATCGGGCTGTTCGGCACCGCCGACAAGCTGGTGCTGGGCTTCGGCATCCTCGCCGTCCTGGCCGTGGCCGCCGTCGGGTCCGGGCTGCTCGCCGTACGCCACCTCGCGGCCGGGATCGCGGTCGTGGGCGGCTTCGGGCTGGTGGGGGCGCTGGCGGCGCTCAGTCGGCCGGAGGCCTCCTGGCGGGACGCGCTGCCAGCGCTGGTGGGCGCACTGGCCTCGGCCGGCGTGCTGTACCTGCTGATCACGGCGGGGACGCGGCCCCGCCCGGCCGGAGCGCCGCAGCAAGGAGCCTGGGCGATGGACCGGCGCGGCTTCGGCCGGCTGGTCGCCGCCGTCCTGGCGGTGTCGGCCGGGGTCGGCCTCGGCGCGCGCCGTCTGGGGGCCCACGGTGCGGCCGGGGCCACCGCCTCCCGGGCCGACTTCGTGCTCCCCCGGCCCACGGTGCCCGCGCCGCCGGTGCCCGCCGGGGCGGACCTGCGGGTGCCGGGGCTCGGCCCCTTCATCACTGGGAACCAGGACTTCTACCGGGTGGACACCGCGCTCGTCGTCCCCCGCGTGGACGCGGACACCTGGCGGCTGCGCATCCATGGCGAGGGGGTGAGCAGGCCCCTGACCCTCGATCTGCGTCAGCTCCTGGCCCGCCCGGTCGTCGAGCACGACATCACCCTCACCTGCGTGTCCAACGAGGTGGGCGGCCCGTACGCGGGCAACGCCCGCTGGCTCGGCGTACGCCTCGGGGACCTGCTCCGCGAGGCGGGGGTGCGGCCGCCGTCCCAGGGCGGTCCGGCCGATCAGCTGGTGGCGCGTTCGGTGGACGGCATGACCATCGGCACTCCGGTCGAGACCGTCATGGACGGCCGGGCGGCGCTGCTGGCCGTGGGCATGAACGGGCGGCCCCTGCCCTTCGCGCACGGCTTCCCGGTCCGGATGGTCGTACCGGGCCTGTACGGCTACGTCTCGGCCTGCAAGTGGATCGATGAGCTGCGGCTGACCACCTTCGCCGCCTACGACGCCTACTGGGTGCGCAGGTCCTGGGCCCAGCAGGCCCCGGTCAAGACGCAGTCGCGGATCGACACCCCGCGCCCGTACGCCGGCCTGGCGCCGGGCCGGGTGGCGGTCGCCGGGGTGGCGTGGGCCCAGCACCGCGGGATCGACGGGGTCCAGGTGCGGGTGGACGGGGGCGCCTGGCAGGAGGCGCGGCTCGGTTCCGCGGACGGCGTGGACACCTGGCGGCAGTGGGTGTGGCCGTGGGAGGCGACCCCCGGCCGCCACAGGCTGGAGGTCCGCGCGACGGACGGCACGGGCGCCGTACAGACGGGGGACCGCACCGGGACCGTGCCCGACGGGGCGACCGGGTGGCACACGGTGGACGTCGACGTCCGGGCCCTGGGCTGATCCGGGGACGCCCCCGGATCGGCCCAGGGACTTGTCCGGGACCTAGCGGCGCGTCACGCGGACCGGGAGCGACTGGACGTTGTTGCTGATGAAGCTGCGCTGGTACGGGAGTTCGGCCTCCGGGACCGCGAGGTCGAGGTCGGGGAAGCGGGTGAAGAGCCGCTCCAGGGCGATCGTGGCCTCCAGCCGGGCGAGCGGGGCCCCGGTGCAGTAGTGGGCGCCGTGGCCGAAGGAGAGGCTGCGGGCGGCCGTGGGGCGCGTGATGTCGAAGCGGTCGGCGTCCGGACCGTGGAAGGCCTCGTCGCGGCCGGCCGCGCTGTAGCCGGCCAGCACAGGGGTGCCCTGCGCGATGACGGTCCCGTCGAAGGTCAGGTCGCGGGTGGGGTAGCGGAAGGGGAACCAGCTGACCGGAGTGTCCCAGCGCAGGGTCTCGTCCACCACGTCCGACCAGGTGGCCTTCGCGTCCAGGACGAGCGCGAGCTGGTCGCGGTGGGCGCACAGGGCGCGGACGGCGTTGATGATGAGGTTGAGGGTGGTCTCGTGGCCCGCGACGAGCATCAGCCGCATGGTGCCGATGAGTTCGATCTCGGTGAGCCGGTCCCCGTCGTCCTGGCGGGCGGCGATCAGGGCGCTGGTGAGGTCCTCGCCGGGGTTCTCGGCGCGGGCGGCCGCGATCGCACCGGTCAGTGCCATGAGTTCGTGGAGGGCGGCCATCTTGTCGGCCGGTGAGATGTCGGTGGCGATGACCACCGTGTTGGTCAGGTGGTGCAGCCGGCCCCGGTGCTCGGGGTCCACGCCGAGCAGCTCGCAGATGACCTTCATCGGGAGCGGGAGGGCGAAGTGCTCGTACAGGTCGGCGACCCCGTCGGGGGCTGCGGCCGCCGCCAGCCCGAGGTCGTCGAGGAGTCCGGTGGTGAGCTCCTCGATGCGCGGCCGCAGCCGCTCCACCTGCCGGACGGTGAAGGCCTTGCCGACCAGCCCGCGCAGGCGGCGGTGGTCGGCGTCGTCCGCGGTGTGCATGCCCTGGGCGTTGGCGAAGACGCGCAGCGGCCAGTCCGCGGGGATGGTGCCGTCGTGCAGGGCCGGGAAGTGCTGGGCGTTCTTGGCCACTTCGGAGTGGGCGAGGAACTCCTTCAGCGCGTCGTGCCCCAGGACGACCGCTCCGGGCACCCCTCCGGGGAGGACGACCTCCGCCACCGCGCCGTACTCGGCGCGCAGCCGGGCGTTGAGGGCATGCGGGCAGCCGCCGGCGGGGTCGATCACGTGCGGGGTGCGCGGGCCCTGCGGGGTGGGCGAGATGTGGGACGACAAGCCGGTTCTCCTGACCTGATGGACGAAACTCGGTCAACAGTGCGGTCTCGGGGGCTGGTTGGACAAGCCCGCCCCCGTCCCGTCTCAGAACCAGTTGAGCGTCAGGGTGAAGGCCGTGCCCGCGGTGGCTCCGGTGGAGTCGCTCGCGGTGGCGGTGACCCGGTACTCGCCGCTGCCCCAGGGCTTGCCGGTGATCCGCCCGGAGGCACTGTCGAGGGTGAGGCCCCAGGGCAGGCCGGTGACGGCGTACCGGACGGGGGGCACGGCGCCGGTGGTGGTGAGCTGGATGGTGCAGGACTGGTTGAACCTGCACGTCTGCGGGCCGGGGTCGGTGAACTTCAGCCCGCCGGGGGTGGGGGTCGGCGTCGGGGTGGGGGTGGGGGTCGGCGTGGGGGTCGGGGTGGGCGTCGGGGTGGGAGTGGGCGTCGGGGTGGGCGTGCCGCAGCCCGGGGTGGCCGCCGACGGCAGCGGCACCCGCCAGATCTGCGGGTCGTTCTCGGACCCGACGAGCAGGTTCGCGCAGTCGGCGTACGTCACCGTCTCCCCCTGCGACTGGGCCGGCAGGGCGACGTCCGCGAGCCTGACCCCGGCGTTGTCGTACACGGAAGCCGTGTTGGCGCCCAGCGGTCCGCCGCTGCGCAGGACGTACGAGGCGCCCGACGGCGAGAACGCGCCGTCCGTGGCGAACACGGGGCCGGGCCGGACCGCGGTGAGGGTGTTGACCTGCCCGGTCACCGGCTCCAGCGGAGCCCGGTAGAGCTGCCCGGCGGCTCCGATGAGCTTGCTGGCGATGTAGAGCCGACCGGTCACGGGATCGGCGAGCAGTGACTCGGCGTCGTGCTTTCCATCGGCGTAGGCGAAACGGAAGGTGACGGGCGTGACCGTGGCGCTCGTGAGCTGATCGGGTTCGGCGAAGCGGTGCACGGTGATCTCCGCGCGTGCGCTGAGGTTGTCCCCGATGTCGCCGACCAGGATCGCCGGGCCGCCGCCCCCGTCCTTGCCGAGGGCCAGGCCCTCCCAGTCGGTGTTGCCGACGCCGGAGAGGGTGAAGGTGGCCACCAGCCGGCCGGCGGCGGCGCTGCAGTCGATCGCGAAGACCTGAGGGGTGTTGCCGCTGTCGTTGACGGCGTAGAAGACGCCGGGGTGCTTGCGGCTCATGGCGAGGCCGCTGAGTTCGGCGAGGCCGCCGGGCAGGGTGCACTTCTTCTCGGGCGCCAGGAGTACCGCGGCCGCGGCCACCGCCGCGCGCGGGGCGAGGAGCGGGGTGGGGGCGGTGGAGGCGCCGGCGCTGGACGTCCAGGCCAGTGCGGGCAGGATCGTGGCGAGCGCCGCGGTCACGAGGGCGGCGGCCCATGGGGGTGTCGGGAGTCGGGACATGCACACAATGTGAGGGGCCATCAGTTCGTGTGCCAGGCCCGGCCTCCTCCCGTTCGAGCATCGTTCAATGCCGTGGGGGCATGTCCCGTCAGCGCACCGGCTCCCGGACCGGTGCCTTGTGCCCGGCCTGCGCGATGAACGCGCGGGCGGCCCGGCTCAGCGGACGCCGTGCGTGGGCGATACCCACCGGGCGCAGCAACGGCGGTGTGAAGGAGCGAATTTCGGCCCGACTGCCGAAGGCCCGGAGCACCACGTCCCGGTACCAGATGAGCGAGCCGCGGCCGTCCGTCACACCCGTCACCCAGGCGAGGCGTTCATCGACCTCCAGGGTGGGGACGGGCCGTACCCCGAGGCAGCTGAACATGGCCTCCATCTCGGTGCGCCGGCCCGTCCCCGGCGTGGGCAGCACCATGGGCAGCCCGTCGAGCATGCGCAGGGGCATCGGGTGCGGCAGCCGGGAGCCGAGGGGGGAGATCAGCACCACCTCGCGCTCCTGGATGAAATGGGTGGAGAGCTCCTTGTCGATCGGCAGGTCGACCAGGGCCAGTTCCGAGCGCCCCTGGGTGACCTCCTCGGCCAGCGCCTCCCTGCTGCCGTGCTGCTGCAGCCGGACGTCGACGGTCGGATGCCGTCCGGTGAAGGCCGCGATCAGGTCGGTGGCCAGGTCAAGGGCGAGGGTGGGCGTGGTGGCGAGGGTCAGGACGGCCCGGGTGTCGCTGCCGTGCGGGGTCCCGATGTCGTCGATGGCCTCCACCGCGTTGAGCACGGTCCGGGCCAGGCGGACGACCCGGGCCCCCTCCGGCGTGAGGTCCACCCCCCTTCCCCGGCGGGCCAGGAGTTCGACGCCGAGATCGCGCTCCATCGCCTGGACGGCCCGGGACAGCGCGGACTGGGCGACGAAGACCGAGGCGGCGGCGCCGGTGATGGAGCGGCAGTCGGCGACGGCGACGAGGTAGCGGAGCTGCGCGAGGGTGGGGGTCATGACCGGACGGTAACCGCGTGGGGCTGTACCTGTAAGGGCTCGTCCGGTGAACAACTGACCGGGCCCGTGTGAGGGTCATGCCCGGTCGGCGGATCGGCATGCCGGTGCGGCATGTCCGCGAGGGCGCGGTCCGCCGGCCCGCGCCGCGGGGGCGGCCCGGCCGGGCGGGGAACACCGCAGGCCACGGGCTCGGCCGGGGTGTGTCGTGGCTCCGCCCGGGCCGGATTCCGCGTCCTCTGCGGACGTGGCCGGTGCGAAGCGCCGTATTCCGCATGGCTGTTGACAGTGCAGGGTGGCCACCGCACGATTCATCGCGGCATGCGGGTGTTCGACCACGGTTCGAGCCCGCCGTACCCGCGGCGGGTGCCCCGGCCGGTGCGCGTGACCGCCACACTCCCCCGTCCTCCGCCCTGCCCCGCACTGCCGTTGCACGGCTCGTCGGCTCGTCGGTTCCTCGGCTCGTCGGTTCCTCGGCCCGTCGGTTTTCGGGCCGTCGGATTTCGGCCCGGCCGTTCGCCTGCTCGTCCGTTCTTCCGTCCTGGACCGCGCCATGTCACACAGCATTGGAAGAGGAGCGCCCGTGACCCCCACGCACCCGCAGCCCGCCGCCATCCGTGATCTGGTCGTCGCGGTCAGTCCGTTCGAGGAGCCCCACCCGGCCGTCGTCACCGCCGCCGAGCGCGCCGGGTCCCTCGGGCTGCTCGACCTCGGCCGGGACGCCGACGCCGCACGGCGCGGTTTCGCGGAGCTGGGCCGCCGGCTCGCGGACGGCGCCCGGTACGGGGTGCGGGTGCCCGCCGACTGCCCGCTCGGGCCCGGCGGGCTGCCCGCCGCGGTGGACACCGTACTGCTCGCCGACCCCGCCGCCCATACCCCCGAGCGTGTGGCCGCATGGGCCGGGGCGGCCGGACGGCCCCGGGTGTGGGCCGAGGTCACCTGCGCGGCCGAGGCCCGCACCGCCGTGACCGCCGGGGCGGGCGCGCTCGTCGCCAAGGGCCACGAGGGCGGCGGCCGGGTGGGCTCGGCCACCACCTTCGTCCTGCTCCAGCAGCTCCTCGCCGACCCGGCGATCCGCGTACCCGTACGGGCCTGCGGCGGGATCGGGCCGCACACGGCGGCCGCGGCCGTCGCGGGCGGAGCGGCCGGGGTGCTGCTCGACGCGCAACTGGCCCTGACCACCGAGGGCGAGGCCGGACTGCCGACGGAAGTCGCAGCCGCACTGCGGGCGATGGACGGCTCCGAGACCCGGATCGCCGACGGGCACCGGGTCTTCGCACGCCCCGACCTGACACCGCCCGAGGGGCCCGCGCACACCCTGCTCGGCGCCCGAGGCCTACGGGCACAGCTGCTGCCCGTAGGCCAGGACGGGGCGGCCACGGCCCGGCTGGCCGCGCGGTACCGGACCACCGGCGGCGTTCTGCAGGCCGTACGCGCGGCCGTCGCCGGGCACCTGGAGGCTGCGGTACGCGCCCGGCCGCTCGCCCGGCCGCTGCCCGTCGCGCAGGGCCCGATGACCCGGGTGAGCGACCAGGCGGCCTTCGCCGCGGCGGTGGCCGCCGCGGGCGGGGTCCCGTACCTGGCGCTCGCGGTGATGGAGGGCCCGGACGTACGACGGCTGCTGGCGGAGACAGCCGAGCGGCTGGGCGACCTCCCGTGGGGCGTCGGGCTGCTCGGCTTCGCCCCTCCCGAGCTGCGGCAGGAGCAACTGGCGGCCGTGACCGCGGCCCGTCCGCCGTACGCGATCATCGCCGGCGGCACCCCGGCGCAGGCGGCCCCGCTGGAGGCGGCCGGGATCCGGACCCATCTGCACGTGCCCTCGCCCGGCCTGCTGGAGCGCTACCTCGCAGAGGGGGCACGGCGGTTCGTCTTCGAGGGGTTGGAGTGCGGCGGGCACGTCGGCCCGCGCGCCTCCTTCCCGCTCTGGGAGGAGCAGATCGAGCGGCTGCTCGCCTGCCCCGAACCGGAGTCCCTGGACCTGCTGTTCGCGGGCGGGATCCACGACGAACGGTCCGCCGCGATGGCGATGGCGGCCGCGGCCCCGCTGGCCGCCCGGGGAGCGCGGGTCGGCGTACTGATGGGCACCGCGTACCTGTTCACCGAGGAGGCGGTGGCGGCGGGCGCGGTCCTGCCGGGCTTCCAGCGGGCGGCGGTCGAATGCACGGACACCGTCCTGCTGCACACCGCGCCCGGGCACGCCACCCGGTGCGCGGCCACCCCGTACGCCGAGACGTTCGAGGCGACCCGGCGGCGGCTCGCCGAGAGCGGCATCGAGCCGCGCACGGCGTGGGAGGAGCTGGAGCGGCTGAATCTGGGGCGGCTGCGGATCGCCAGCAAGGGGCTGCGCAGAAGCGCCGACGGGAGCGCGCTGGAGCCGGTACCGGAGCAACAGCAGCAGACCGAAGGGCTGTTCATGCTCGGGCAGGCCGCCACCCTGCGCACGCGGACCACCACGATCGCCGCGCTGCACGCCCAGGTCACCGAGGGGGCCACCGCGCTGCTGGAGCGTCGGGCCCGCGAACTCGCCGGAGCCGGGCCGTCGACGGAGCACGCCGGGGCCCCGCAGTCGGCCGACCCGCTCGACATCGCGATCGTCGGAATGGCCTGCGCCTACCCGGGCGCCCCGGACCTCGCCGCCTACTGGGCCATGGTTCTCGCCGGGACGGACGCCGTCACCGAGGTGCCGGCCGAACGCTGGGACCCGGCACTCTACTACGACGCCGACCCGGCCAGGGCCGGTGAGCGCACCCCCTCCCGGTGGGGCGGCTTCCTCGGGCCGGTGCCCTTCGACGCCCTCGCGCACGGCATCCCGCCCGCCTCCCTCGCCGGGATCGAGCCCGTGCAGCTGCTGGCCCTGGAGATCTCGGCGCGGGCCCTCGGGGACGCCGGCTACGGCCAGGACCGCGCCTTCGACCGCTCGCGGACCTCGGTGGTCTTCGGCGCGGAGGCCGGTACGGAACTGGCGGGCGCCTACGGGCTGCGCGCCCTGCACCCCGCCTACCTGGGCGAGCTCCCGGCCGGGCTGGACGAGCAGTTGCCGCGCCTCACCGAGGACTCCTTCCCCGGGATCCTCGCCAACGTCATCGCCGGTCGGGTCGCCAACCGCCTCGACCTGGGCGGCGCGAACTGCACGGTCGACGCCGCCTGCGCCTCCTCGCTCGCCGCACTGGACCTCGCCTGCCGCCAGCTGCGCGACCACGACAGCGACATGGTGCTGTGCGGGGGCGCGGATGTGCACAACGGCATCAACGACTACCTGATGTTCGCCTCGGTCCGCGCCCTGTCGCCGGGCGGCCGCTGCCGGCCCTTCGACGCGGCCGCCGACGGGATCGCGCTCGGCGAGGGCGTGGGCGCGCTCGTCCTGAAGCGGCTCGCGGACGCGGAACGCGACGGCGACCGGGTGTACGCCGTGATCAAGGCGGTGGGCGCCGCCAGCGACGGCCGGTCCCTCGGCCTGACCGCGCCGCGGCCGGAAGGGCAGCGCCGGGCGCTGGAGCGCGCCTACGCCCGGGCCGGCATCGGGCCGGACGAGGTGGGCCTGATCGAGGCGCACGGTACCGGCACGGTGGTCGGGGACAGCACCGAACTGGCCGTGCTGAGCGAGCTGTTCACCGCGTCCGGGGCCGAGCCGGGGGCCTGCGCGCTGGGCTCCGTGAAATCGCAGCTCGGGCACACCAAGTGCGCGGCCGGGCTGGCCGGGCTGATCAAGGCGGCCCGTGCGGTCCACACGGGCGTGCGGCCACCGACCCTGCACATCGACACGCCCAATCCGGCCTGGCGGGCGGAGACCAGCCCCTTTTCCTTCGACGACGAGGCCCGGCCCTGGGCGGTGCCCGCGCAGCGGCGGATCGCCGGGGTGAGCGCCTTCGGCTTCGGCGGCACCAACTACCACGCGGTGCTGGCCGGTTACGGGGGCTCGGCGGAACCCCGGCACGGCGTGGAGGAGTGGCCGGCGGAGCTGTTCTGCTTCCGCGGCGAGGACCGGCGGGCGGCGGGCCGGGCGATGGCCCGGCTCGCGGCGCGCCTGGAGGAGAACGACGCGGCCGGGCGCCCCTGGCCCCTGCGGGACCTCGCGGCGGAGACGGCCGCGGGTTCCGGCCCGGTCCAGGTGGCGGTCGTGGCCGCCGACGCGGACGAGCTGGCGGCCCGGCTGGAGCGGGCCCGCGCCTTCACCCCGGGCGCGGGGGTCCACGTACGCGAGGAGGCGGCGGAGCCGGGCCGGGTCGCGTTCCTCTTCCCCGGCCAGGGCAGCCAACGCCCCGGCATGCTCGGTGAGCTGTTCACGGCGTTCCCCGCCCTGCGCCGGCTCCTGGACGAGGCCCCGCCCCGGGTGGTCTCGGCGATGTTCCCGCCGGCGGCCTTCACTGCCGGGGGCCGGGCGGCGCAACGGGCGGCGGTCACCGACACCCTGGTGGCACAGCCGGCCCTGGGTCTGGCCGGGGCGGCGGCGCACCTGCTGCTCGGCGAACTCGGCGTACGGCCGGACTGCGTGGCCGGGCACTCGTACGGAGAGCTCACCGCGCTGTGGGCGGCCGGGTCCTACGACACGCAGAGCCTGCTGCGGCTGAGCGCGCGCCGGGCCGAGGCGATCGTGGCGGCCGCCGGCGCGGATCCCGGGGCGATGGCGGCGGTGTCGGCCGCACCGGAGCAGGTACGGGAGATCGCGGACCGCGCCGGATGCGTGGTGGCGAACCACAACGCCCCCCGGCAGTGCGTGATCTCGGGCCCGACGGCGGCCGTCGAGACGGCGGTGGCGGCCCTGCGCGGGGCGGGCCTGGCGGCCGACCCCCTCCCCGTGGCCTGCGCCTTCCACAGCGAGGTGGTCGCGGGGGCGTCGCACACCCTCGCGGCAGAACTGGCGACGACGCCGATGTCGACGCCCCACACCCCGGTCTGGTCCAACACCACGGCGGACCGGTACCCGCCGACGGCCGAAGGGGTACGAAGCCTTGCCGCGCGCCAGGTCGCGGAGCCGGTCCGGTTCGTCGAGCAGGTGGAGGCCATGTACACGGCCGGTGTCCGGACCTTCGTGGAGACGGGCCCCGGCCGGGTCCTCTCGGGTCTGGTCGGCCGGATCCTGCACGGCCGGCCGCACACGGTGGTCCCGCTGGACGTGCCGGGCGAGCACGGCCTGGTCCGGCTGGTCACCGCGCTGGCGGAACTGATGGCGGCGGGCGTATCGGTGGAGCCGGAATCCCTCTTCCGCGGCCGGGCCTCGCGCCTCCCGGACCGCGCCCCGCGACGGCCCGGCTGGCTGGTGGACGGCCACCTGGTGCGCACCGCGGACGGCTCCCCGGTCCCGGGCGGCCTCCGCCCGGCCCGCCGGGTCCCGGCCGCGGACCCGGCCCCGGCTCCGGCTCCCGGCGGCAACGGGCGGCAGGACGCGGGAGCAGTGGCGCCCGGCTCCGACCGGCGCGAGGAAGCCGTACTGGAGTACCTCCGCGGAACCCGCGCCCTGATCGAGGCCCAACGGGACGTCCTCCTCGGCTACCTGGGCGCCGGGGCAGGGGCCGGGGCCGGCCACGGTCTCGACCGGGCCGGGAGCGTGCCGGGGCGATCCCCGCAGGGCACCGGACACACCCCCGCCGCAGCCTCGGACACCCCGTCGCATGCGGCGCCCTGGGAGTCCCACCGGCGCGCGCCCGGCCCCGGCACGACCCCACCCGCGGCCGCGGCCGCAGCCGCCGATCAAGCCGATCCCGGCACCGCACCGCAGGGCCCCCGCACCGCCGAGGAGGTCATGGAGGTCGTCCTGGAGATCGTCCACACCCGCACCGGATATCCCCGGGACATGCTCGACCCCGGGCTGGACCTGGAGGCGGACCTCTCCATCGACTCCATCAAGCGGGTGGAGATCATCGGAGCGCTCGCCGACCGCATCGGACTGCCCCAGGACCCGGGCGGCACCGCCGAGTCCGCGGTCGAGGAGCTGTCCCGGATCAAGACCCTGCGCGGAATCGTCGACTGGGTCACCTCCCGCACTCCCGACGCCCCCGCGCCCGCCCCCACCCCCGCATCCGCATCCGCATCCGCATCCGCACCCGATCCGCAGCCCGCGCCACCCCCCTTGAGCCGGCTCCGGGTGGACCTCCTCCCCCTCCCCGCCCCCGGCGGCTCCCCCGAAGCCCTGCGCGGCCGGCGCATCGGCCTCGTCGAGGACGGCCAGGGCATCGCCCTCGCCCTCGGGACCGCTCTGGAGGCCCTCGGTGCCGAGCCGACCGTCCTCCCCACCGCCGCGGCGGGCTTCGACGGCCTCGTCGACCTCTCCGCGCTGCGGACCACCTCCGAGCCCGTGCTGCCCGACGCCTTCCCGGGGCTGCGGGAGGCCCTGACGACCGGAACCCCGCGGCTGCTGCTCGTCACCGGGCCCGGCGCCCCCGGCGCCGGCCTGCACGGCTTCGCCCGCAGCGCCGCCCTCGAATTCCCCGGCACGCTGGTCCGGGCCGTGGACATCCAGCCCAAGGAGGACCCGGAACGCATCGCCGCGCAGCTCCTGGCGGAACTGAACAGCGGCAGCGACGACAGCGGTGGCAGCGACGCCCCCGCCTCCGTCGGATACACCGTCGAGGGCGCCCGCGTCACCCGCCGCCCGGTACCGGCACCCCTGCCGGCCCCCCTCGCGCCCGAAGGGCCGCCGCTGGACCGGAACTCGGTGGTCCTCCTCACCGGCGGGGCCCGCGGCATCACCGCCCGCACCGCGCTCGCACTGGCCCGCGCCACCGGATGCCACGTGGAACTCGTCGGCCGCACCCCCGAGCCGGATGCCGCGGCGGACGAGTTCGGGCAGGCCCAGGACCGGGTCGCGCTGCGTGCCGCCCTGATCGCCGCAGGGCTCCGTACGCCCGTGGAGATCGAGGCGGCGGCCTCGCGGATCCTCGCGGAGCGCGAGGTACGGGGCACCCTCGCCGCGCTCAGGACGACAGCGGCCTCCGTCCGGTACCACCGCGCGGACGTCACCGACGAGCGGGCCGTGCGGGCCGTCGTGGCCGACGTACGGGAGCGCCACGGCCGCCTCGACGGCATCGTGCACGGCGCCGGGGTGCTGCGGGACGGGCTCCTGCGCGACAAGCAACCGGCGGACTTCGCCGCGGTGTTCACCGCCAAGGTGGCCGGGGCCCGCCACCTGGCCGCCGCGGCCGCCGAGCACGGGACCTGGCCCGCGCCCCGCTTCCTGGCACTGTTCGGCAGCGTCGCCGGGGTGTACGGAAACCGGGGCCAGTGCGACTACGCCGCGGCCAACGACGCCCTCGACGGCCTCGCGCACGCCTGGGCGGAGTCCTTCCCCGGCCGGGTGCTGTCCGTCGACTGGGGCCCCTGGGCGGCGGAGGCCGGCGGGATGGTCACCCCCGAGCTGGAGCGCGCCTACGCCCGGCGCGGGATCCCGCTCATCGCGCCGGACGCGGGTACGGCCGCGTTCCTCGACGAGCTGGCGCACGGGAGCGACGTGCAGGTGGTCCTGATGGCGGAGGAGGGCCGGGGCGATGCGTGACGGACAGCGGAGCGGGCCCCGCCCGGCCGACGCCGCGATCGTCGGGATGGGCGCGGTGTTCCCGGGGGCCGCCGATCTGGCCGCCTACCGGCGCAACCTGCTCGCCGGTACGGACTCCATCGGCGAGGTCCCGCCGGGGCGTTGGGATCCCGAGGTGTACTACGACCCGCAGGGCGCCACCGGACCGGTGGCGGGCGACCGGTTCTACTGCCGGCGCGGCGGGTTCGTCGACGGTCTCGCCACCTTCGACCCGACCCGGTTCGGGATCATGCCGGCCGCCGCGGAGGGGGCCGAGCCGGACCAGATGCTGGCCCTGCACGCGACGGCCGAGGCGATCGCCGACGCGGGCGGCGAGGCCCGGCTGCCCGCCGACCGGTCGAGGATCGGGGTGGTCCTGGGCCGGGGCGGCTTCATGGGGGTGGCCACCGCCCGGCTCGACCAACGGGTGCGCACGGCACATCAGTTGGCGCAGACCTTGCGGGAGCTGGCGCCGGAGCTGGGCGAGGACAGGATCACGGCGGTGCGCACCGCGTTCCAGGACGCGCTCGGTCCCGAGCGGCCGGACGCCTCGATCGGGCTGGTGCCGAGCTTCACCGCCGCCCGGACCGCGAACCGGCTGGACTTCCGCGGTCCCGCCTACACCCTGGACGCGGCCTGCGCCTCATCCCTGCTGGCGGTGGACCAGGCGGTGGGGCTGCTGGCCGCCGGGCGCTGCGACGCGGTCGTCGCGGGGGCGGTCCACCACTGCCACATCGCGACGTTGTGGAGCGTGTTCACGCAGCTGCGGGCACTCAGCCCGAGCGAGCGGATCCGCCCCTTCGACCGCAGGGCCGACGGGACCCTGCTGTCCGAGGGCACCGGGGTGGTGCTGCTGAAGCGGCTGGCGGACGCGGAGCGCGACGGCGACCGCGTGTACGCGGTGATCCGCGGCACGGGAGTGGCCGGGGACGGCCGCGCGGCGAGCCTGATGAGCCCCCTGGTCGCGGGCCAGGTCCAGGCCCTGGAACGGGCCTGGCGGGAGGCCGGACTCGACCCGCGGGCACCGGGGGCACTGGGCCTGCTGGAGGCGCACGGCACGGGCACCCCGGTGGGGGACGCGGCCGAACTGGACACCCTGGCCCAGGTGTTCGGCGGCCCGGCGGCGGGGCGCGGGATGCCCGGGATCGGCTTCGGCTCGGTGAAGTCGATGCTCGGGCACACCATGCAGGCCTCGGGCATGGCCGGGCTGATCAAGGCCGCGCTCGCCGTGTACGAGGGGGTGCTGCCGCCGACGCTGCACCTGGAGGAGCCGCACCCGGACCTGGCCCGGACCAGGATGCGGCCGGTGAGCGCGGCGGAGCCGTGGGAGCGGGGCCCGCAGCCGCGCCGGGCCGGGGTCAACGCGTTCGGCTTCGGCGGGATCAACGCGCATGTGGTGCTGGAGGAGGCCCCGGGGGCCGCGCGTCCGGCGGTCACTGCGGCCCCCGCTCGGGCCCCGCTCCCGGTGCGGGCCCGCACCGGGAGCTCCGCGTCGGCCCCCGCTCCGGTCTCCGTCGCGGGCCGGGTGGCTCCGGTGCGTCGGTTCCTGCCGCTGGGGGGCCCTGCCGCGCCGGTGGGGCCGGCCGCGGGGGGCGACGTACTCCTGATCGGTGCGGACACTCCGGCGCAGATCTCGGCCCGGCTGGCGTGCGCCACCCCGGTGTCCGGCGGCGACGGGCCCTGCCGGCTCGCGGTGGTCGGGCCCACGCCCCAGCGGCTCGCGCTCGCCGCGAAGGCGGTGGCGCGCGGCCGGCCGTGGCGGGGGCGCGGGGACGTGTGGTTCACGCCGGAGCCGCTGGGCGGCCGGGTGGCGTTTCTTTTCCCGGGCCTGGAGCCGGAGTTCGCACCCGTTGCGGACGACGTGGCGGACCGGCTCGCGCTGGAGGCGCCCCGGCTCACCCGTGGCGCGTCGCTCATGGAGCGGGCCCTCGACGCGATCGCGACGGGCCGCTTCTTCGCCCGTGCCCTGCCCGAACTGGGCATCGAGGCCGATGTACTGGCGGGCCACAGTCTGGGCGAGTGGGCGGCGATGGTGGCCGCCGGCATGTACCCGCGGGAGGCGGCCGACACCTTCCTCGATTCGCTGCGTCCCAAGGACCTGCGGGTCCCGGATCTCGTGTACGCAGCGCTGGGCTGCGGTGCGGCGCGGGCGGAGGCCGCCCTCCACAGCCTGGACCGGGTGGTGGTCAGCCACGACAACTGCCCGCACCAGTCGGTGATCTGCGGGGATCCCGAGCAGGTCGCCGCGATCGTGGCGCGGTTGCGCGGCGAGGGGGTGCTCGGTCAGGAGCTGCCGTTCCGTTCGGGTTTCCACACTCCGATGTGGGAGCCGTACCTCGGCCAGGTCCGCGCCGCCTTCGACCGGCTGCCGCTGCGGCCCGGCGGGCTCCCCGTGTGGTCGGCCACCACGTGCGCGCCGTTCCCGGCGGCGTCGCAGGACGTCCGGGACCTGGTCGTACGGCACCTGCTGGAGCCGG
Organism: Streptomyces sp. NBC_01232; assembly: GCF_035989885.1. Taxonomy (GTDB): domain Bacteria; phylum Actinomycetota; class Actinomycetes; order Streptomycetales; family Streptomycetaceae; genus Streptomyces. The sequence continues at coordinate 7,107,066 of NZ_CP108518.1, read as the reverse complement.
TCCGCTTCCGCGAGCTGACGCTGCGGCTGTACGAGGACGAGGGCGTGCGCAGCTTCGTCACGCTGGGCCCGGGCGGTCTGCCGGGCTTCGTCGAGGACACCCTGCGCGAGCGACCCCACCTCTCGGTGTCCGCGTCCTCCCCGCGCCTGTCGGGCCTTGCGGCGCTGGGTCGCACCTGCGCGGCGCTGTGGGCCGAGGGGTACGCACCCCGGTGGGACCGGCTGGCCGGGGTACGGGCCGAGGCCGAACCCGAAGCCGAACCCGACGCCGTGGCCGAACCCGACGCCGCGGCCGGAGTGCGGGCCGCGCCGGCCCCGGTGCGCTCCGCCGGGCGCGGTGCACCGCTGGACCTCGGGTCCCCGCTGGTGCGGCTCGGCGAGCCGGCCCGGGCCGCGCTGGCCGGGCTCCTGGCACCGGCGCCGGGCCCGGGGCCCGCGCGGCCCGCCGGTCCCCGGCCGGTTCTGCTGTCCGCCCTGGACGCGGTGCTGGCCGACACCGGCTCGGCCGCCCGGGCCGTCACCGAGGCCTGGTCGAGGGGGGCAGACGAAGCACGTGGAGCGCGTGGAGCGGCGGCGCCGACGCCGGCACCGGCACCGGCACCGGAACCGGTCTCCGGGAGCCATGACCTGCGGCTGTCCCTCGCCTCGCTCCCCTACGTACGGGACCACTGCGTGTACCTCCAGCCCGACGGCTGGCCCGAGGACTCCGACCGGTTCCCCGTCGTGCCCATGACCACCATGCTGGAGCTGGCAGCCGAGGCCGCCCGGCGGCACGCCCCGCCCGGCCTCGCCGTCACCGGCTACGAGGACGTGCGGGCCCTGCGGTGGCTCGCGGTGGAGCCGGCCGTCGAGGTCAAGGTCACCGTCCGCGGTGACGGGCCCGGCCGGCTGCGGGTGGATCTCGGTGCGTACGCCTCCGTGGTCGTGCTGCTCGGTGAGCGGTACGGGGAGCCGCCCGTCCCCGACGACTCGCCCCTGCGCGACCCGGGCCCCGCCCCGGTCGGCGCGGCCGCCCTGTACCGGGACCGGTGGATGTTCCACGGCCCGCGCTTCGCCGGGGTCCACGAGGTGCGGTCCGTCGGCTCGGACGGCATCCGCGGGGTCCTGCGGGCCCTGCCCGACCCGGGCGCCCTGCTCGACGCCGCCGGGCAGCTGTTCGGGCACTGGATGCAACTGCGCCTGCCGGTGGACCGGCTGGTCTTCCCGGCCACCGTGGACCGCATCCGGTTCTACGGGCCCCCGCCCGCCGCGCGGGACCTGGTCACCGCCACGGCCCGGATCCGCGCGGTGCAGGACGTCACCGTGCGCGGCGACATCGAGCTGCGCGGGGCGGGCGGCGCCGTATGGGCCCGGATCGAGGGGTGGACGTACCGCCGGTTCGGGGCCGACGAGCGGGTGTGGCCGATGAAGTTCACCCCGGAGGTGTGCGGCATCGGCGAACCCCGGCCCGAGGGCTGGTGCCTGGCCCGGCGCCGCTGGAGCGATCCCGCCTCACAGGAACTGGTGATGCGGCGCTACCTCGGCGCCGCCGAACGCGCGGTCTACGAGCGGCTGTCGCCGCGCGCCCGGGCGCCCTGGCTGCTGGGCCGGATCGCGGCCAAGGACGCGCTGCGGCAGCTGCTCTGGGACGGCGGGGCCGGGCCGGTGTTCCCCGTGGAGGTGGCCGTCGGCAACGACCCGGCCGGGCGCCCGGTGGCCCGGTCCCCGCTGACCCGCGGCTTTCGGCTGTCGATCGCCCACAAGGACCGGATCGCGGTCGCCCTCGCCCACCGGGACCGGCCCGTCGGGATCGATGTGGAGCAGGTGACCGCCGACCCGGACGCGCTGATCCGGATCGCCCTCGGGTCGGCCGAGGTCCGCCTCGCCGAACGGCTGGCCGCCCAGGGGGGCACCGGGCTGCCCGCCGCGCTCACCGCCCTGTGGTGTGCCAAGGAGGCCGCGGCCAAGGCGGCCGGGAGCGGGCTCGGCGGCAGACCGCGGGACTGGCGGGTGGCCGCGGACCCGAATTCCGGCGGGCTGCTGGTGACCTCCCCGGAAGGGGACCCGTACCCGGTCCGCACCACGGCCCTCACCGGCGGCGGCCTCCTCCCCGGATCCGCTCTCGCCGGCACCGACACCGACACCGCGCCCTCGGACGCCGCACCCGACCACGTCGTCGCCTGGACCGCTCACCCCGCGGCGCCCACCCCCGGCCCCTCCCCCGTCCCCTTCCCCCTCACGGAGGCCCGTCATGCCAACTGACATCCTCGCCGAGATCACCGGAATGCTCGTGGAGATCGTCGGCGACGAGTACCTGCTCGCGGAGGAGGTCACGATGAAGACGACGTTCAACGAGGATCTCGCCCTGGAGAGCATCGAGTTCGTCGCCCTCGCCGAGCTCCTCCACCACCGCTACGGCGCCGAGGTGGACCTGATGGGCTTCCTCGCCGAGAAGGACATGGACGCCATCCTGGCCATGTCCGTCGGCGAGCTCGTCACCCACATCGGCCGGATCACGCACACCTCCCTGGCCCGGGCCGCGGCGGGGACCTCGCCCGCGTCGGCCGGCTGAGCCCGCCGTGGCCCTCGTCCGCGCAGGCTCCCTGCGCTTCCATGTCCAGCGGCTCCCGGCCACCGCCGGTGCCGCGGCCCCCGGCCGGCCCGTCGTGGTGTTCCTGCACGGACTGGTCGTCGACAACCTCTCCTCCTTCTACTGTCCGCTGGCCGTGCCGGTGGCCCGGGCCGGCCACGAGGCCGTCCTCTACGACCTGCGCGGCCACGGCCGCACCGAGCGCCCCGGGTCCGGCTACGACAGCCGCACCGCCGTACGGGACCTTTTCGCCCTGCTCGGCGCGCTGGACCTCGGGCAGCGCCCGGTCCATCTGGTCGGCAACAGCTACGGCGCGACTCTCGCCCTGCACGCCGCCCTGGCCCGGCCCGACCTCGTCACCGGGCTCACCCTCCTCGAACCCCCGCTGAGCGGGGCGTGGGTGGAGAACATGGTGGACACCCTGTCGGCCGCCGCGCTCAGCCTGGAGGACAGCACGGTCCCCACGGAGCTGCTCACCCTGCGGCTGCGCAAGGCGGCCAATCTGACGGCCATCGCCGACGCCCTGCTGAACCGCACCACGCTCATCGACGACATTGCCGCGAGCCGCGCCTTCACCCCGGCCGACTACGCCCGGCTGCGCTGCCCGGTCCTGATCGTCTGCGGCGAGCACTCCGAACTCATGCCGGGTGGAAGCGAGTTGGCGCAGTACGCGCCGTACGGTGAGCTGCGGATCCTGCCGGGCCTGGGGCACGACGTCCTGAAGGAGAGCAGCGGGGTCCTGCGGAAGACCGTGCTGGCCCATCTCGACGCGACAGCGGACGCGCCGGCCGGTGCGGCGTCCAGAGCGGTGTCCGGTGCGGCGGCCGCGGGACCGTCGGCGGCGTGGCCGCGGCGGGGAGCGCTGGTCCGGTGAAGGTGCTGTTCACCGTGCCGCCGCTGGCGGGGCACGTCAATCCGACCGTCGCCGTCGGGGCCGAACTGGCCGCCCGGGGACACGAGATCGCCTGGACGGGACCGGCCTCGGCACTCGCCCGGCTGCTGCCCGCGCAGGCCCGGATCCTGCCCGCCGGGGAGGACCTGGGCGGCGGGTACGCGGAGTTGCACGAACGCTGGCGCGATCTGCGCGGGGTCGGTGCGCTGCGGTTCCTGTGGGAGGAGGCGCTGGTGCCGCTGGCGCGGGCGATGGTGCCGGGGGTGACCCGGGCCGTCCGTGCCTTCGGCCCGGATGTGCTGGTCGCCGACCAGCAGGCCCTGGCCGGGCCGCTGGTCGCCCGGCGGCTCGGCGTCCCGTGGGTCACGTCCGCCAGCACCTCGGCCGAGCTGACCCGGCCCTTCGCGGACTTCCCCAAGGTCGGGGAGTGGGTGTCGGGGCAGATATCGGGCCTGCTCGCGGAGTTCGGCGCGGCCGGGGATCCGGGGGGCCGGGTGGGCTGGGACCCGCGGTTCTCGAAGCGGCTGGTGCTGGTCTTCTCCACCCCGGAACTGGTGGGAGCGGGCGCGGACTTCCCGCCGCACCACGCGTTCGTGGGCCCGGCCTTCGGCGCCCGTCCGGCCACGCCCGGATTCCCGTGGCAACGGCTGGACCCGGCGCGGCGGCGGGTGCTGGTGTCCCTGGGGACCCTCAACCAGGCCGCCGGGGCACGGTTCTACGGGGCGGTGCTGGGCGCCGCCGAACGGCTCGCCGAGGACGTGCAGTTCGTCCTGGCTGCGCCCCCGGCCCTGATCGGGGCCGCGCCGGCCCATGTCCTGCTCCAGGAGCGCGTGCCGCAGCTGGAGCTGCTGCCGCACCTGGACGCGGTGGTCTGCCACGCCGGCCACAACACCGTCTGCGAGGCCCTCGCGCACGGGCTGCCGCTGGTCGTCGCCCCGATCCGGGACGACCAGCCGATCGTGGCCCGGCAGGTGGTCGAGGCCGGCGCCGGCGTCCGGGTGCGCTTCGGCAGGACCCGGGCCGAGGAAATGCGTGACGCGCTCACGGCCGTGCTGGACGACCCCGGCCCCCGCCGGGCCGCCCGGCGGATCCAGGCCTCATTCGCCGCTGCGGGCGGGGCTGCCGCCGCGGCCGACCGGTTGGAGAAGCTGCTATGACGCCACCCCCGTTCTCCCGTGTCCCGTGGACCTCCGCCCTGATACTGGCCGCCCTCGGTGCGGGCACCGTGCGCGCCAGGCGCCGGCTGCGGGCGATCCCGGTGCTGCCGGTGATCCCGCCCGCGGCGGCCGGAGTGCCGCGCGCCGCCGGGTGGCGGCTGCTCACCGCCCGCGGCGTGGAACCCGACGCGGCCACGTTCCTCGCCGCCTGCGCCTACGCCGAAGCGGAGGGACTGCGGGTGCTGGACCTGCTCCCCGCGGACCTGGCGGCCGAGCGGCTGCTGGGGCTGCTGCGCCTGGTCGACCCGGCCCGCTACCGGCAGGACCGGCTCGCCGAGGGGCGCGGGGCCGGGTTCGCCGTGCTCGTCACCGAGGACGTGCTGGCCCGGGCGGGGGTGGATCCGGGCGGGCCGCGCCCGGATCCGGCCGGGCTCCTCGCGCTGACCCGCCGGCTGAAGGAGTACGCCGCCGACGCCACGGGCCTGGCCATCGCCCCCAGTCTGAGCTGCGGCGGGGCCGAGGAGCGCCGGGGGCCCGCGCGGGCCGCCGAGTTGCGGGCCCAGGGGCTGCCGCCGGGTGCGCTGGCCGCGGCGCAGCTCGGCGGGCTGGCCCTGCTCGCGGGCGTCGCCGTACGCCAGGGCCGGTGGGGGGCCGCCGCGGCCGGGCTGTACTGGCTGCAGCCGTACCTGGTCCTCGGCGGGCCGGGAGCTCCGCTGCGCGCGGCCGGTCTGGGCCGCGCCACGGCGGCCCGGCCGGTGCGCTCCCTGGACGCCGGTCTGCGTACGGCCGCGGCGGCGGGCCGGCGCTCCGCCCCGGACGCCGCTCCGGACGCCGCTCCGGACGCCGCTCCGGGCACCGCATCCGACGCCGCGCGGGCCGCCGCCTACCGGGCCGATCTGGCCGACGGCCCCGGGCGCTTCCTCGAACCGCGCCGCACGGACTGCCCGTGGTGCGGCTCCGCCCGGCTCACCGTGCGGGTCCGGGTGCGCGACCTGCTCCAGGGCAAGCCCGGCCGTTTCACGCTGGAGCAGTGCGGGGACTGCGGGCACGTGTTCCAGAACCCCCGGCTGACCCTGGAGGGGCTGGAGTTCTATTACCGCGACTTCTACGACGGGCGCGGCGGCGAGGGCGCGGGCACCGTCTTCGGCAGGCTGGGCGCCGCCTACCGGGGGCGTGCCGAGATGCTCCTCCCGCACGCGGACCCGGCGTCCTGGCTCGATGTCGGCACCGGGCACGGCCACTTCTGCAACGCGGCGCGGGACGTCTGGCCGCGGACCCGGTTCGACGGGCTGGACATGGGCGACGGGGTGCGCGGGGCCGAGCGCCGCGGCTGGGTGGAGACCGGATACCTCGGCCAGTTCCCGGAGTTCGCGTCGAAGCTGGCGGGCCAGTACGAGGTGGTCAGCATGTACCACTATCTGGAGCACACCCGGGATCCGCTCACCGAGCTGGACGCGGCGGCCACCGTGCTCGCCCCCGGCGGGTTCCTGGCCATCGAGCTGCCGGACCCGGAATCGCGGATGGCGCGGCTCCTCGGACCGGCCTGGCTGCCCTGGTTCCAGCCCCAGCACCAGCACCTCGTGCCCGCGGCCAATCTGCGCGAGGCGCTGGCCGACCGGGGGTTCACCGTCGTCGCCGAGGAGCACGGACCGGCGCACCAGGGCAATGACTTCTTCGGCGCGGTGGCCCTCGTCGCGACGCGGCTGGCTCCGGACCCGGAGCGGCCGTGGGGCCCGCCGGCCACCCCGGGCGCCCGGCTCCGCGCCCACGCGGTACGGGTGGCCGCGCTGCCGTGCTTCGCCGCCGCGGCGGTGCTCGACACGCTGCGCACGGCGGCGGCCCGGCGCACGGACGGCGGGAACGCCTACCGGATGCTGGCCCGCAAGGACATCCCGTGACGGGCGCGGACCCCTCCGGCGGCCGCGTGAGGCCGGGAGCCGGCGCCACCGCATCGCGTACCGCGGGCTGCGGCGGCACCACCGCGGACGTGCCGGGGCCCGCCCCCGTCACCGCCGACCGCGTCGGAGGCGACCTGGCCCGGCGGGCGACGGCCGACCCGCTGTACCGCCTGGTCGCCTACGCCCTGGAGGCCGCGCACGGGAGGCCACCGGCCGCCGTGTGGAGTGCCCCGTACGCCTTCCGCCTGGGCTCCCCCGGGCTGGTCGCGGCGGCCGGCTGGCCGACGGCCGCCGCCGCGGCGCCGCGCACCGACGGCCTGGTGCGGCTCAGCTCCCTCGGCCATCCCGCCGACAGCTGCGATCTGCCGCTGACCCTGTCCGGGCCGCCGCCCGTCGCCCCGGCCTGGGCCACCCGCCCGTACGCCGTGCTGCGGGCCCTGGCCCGGGCCGGGTTCGGCCGCGGCGGCACCGACCTGCACGTCCAGGGCTCCCTGACGGGGGCCGCCGGGCTCGCCACGGCGGAGCCCGCGGACTGCGCGGTGGCCCTGGCGGTGGCCGACGTGCACACGGGGGCGGGTGAGCCGCCGGACCGCGAACAGCTGGCCCGGCTGCTGGCCGGGGCGGTGCCGGACGGGGACGACGGACTGCGCCGGGCGGTGCTCTTCGCCCGGTCCGGCAGAGCCCTGCTGCTGAGCGCGGAGCCCCGGCGCCGGCAGCGGTACGTCGCCTTCGACCCGGCGGCCTCGGGAGCGCGGCTGGTGCTGGTCGCCGTACGCGGGGAGGCCGCGGACCGGTCGCGGGAGCTGGCGCGGGCCGTGGCCTGCGCCCGCCGGGCCGGGGCCCTGAGCGCCTGGCCGCCCGGGCAGCGGCCGGGGCGGAGCGTGCTGGTGCTGCTGCCCGAGGCACGTCTGGCGGCGGTGCGGGCCGCGGTGGCGGAGGACTTCCGCGACCGGGGGCGGCCCGTACCGCGGTTCCTGAACATCGCCGTGGCCGGTGCGGCCCGGCGCGAGGAATGACCACGTCCCGGGGACGGCCCCGGGCGACATCGAGGAGAACGCCCATGCCCACCTCTCGACCCTCACCGACGGCGCGCGCGAGACGCGGGTCCCGATGGTCCGCGCTCGTGGCCGGGCTGGGCGCGCTCGGCCTGCTGGGCGCGTTCACCGTGGCCAACTCCGAGGCGGCGGAGCCCCGTTCGGCCGCCGCGTCGGCGACGGCCGCCGCGCTGCCGGCGTACGACCACGTGGTGGTCGTCGTCTACGAGAACAAGCAGTACGGGGAGATCATCGGCAGCTCGAACGCCCCGTACATCAACCAGCTGGCGAACGGCGGCGCGAGCCTGACCGGCATGAAGGCGCTGACCCACCCCAGCCAGCCGAACTACTTCAACCTCTTCTCCGGCGCCACGCAGGGCATCACCGGGGACGGCTGCTACACCCCGCAGTCGATGACGGCGCCGAACCTGGGCCAGGAGCTGATCGCGGCCGGCAGGACCTTCGCGACGTACAACGAGGACCTGCCGAGCGAGGGGTCCACGGCCTGCACGAACGGCCAGTACGCGCAGAAGCACAACCCGTGGTTCGCCTTCAGGAACGTGCCGCTGAACACCGGCAAGACCTGGGCGCAGTTCCCGCAGAACAACTTCGCGGCGCTGCCGAGCCTGTCCTTCGTGGTGCCCAACCAGTGCAACGACATGCACTCGTGCTCCGTCGGTACGGGCGACACCTGGACGAGGAACAACATCGACGCCTACGCGCAGTGGGCGAAGGCCAACAACAGCCTCCTGGTCCTGACCTGGGACGAGGACAACTACCTGGGCTCGAACCAGATCGCGACCGTCTTCTACGGGGCGAAGGTCAAGACGGGCAAGTACGCCACCGCCTTCAACCACCACCACCTGCTGCGGACCTTCGAGGACCTCTTCGGCACGGCGACGCACGCGGGCAACGCGGCCAACGTGCAGCCGATCACCGAGGTGTTCGACACCTCCACGAACCCCACCCCGACCCCGACTCCCACGCCGACACCCACCCCCACCCCCACTCCGACTCCCACGCCGACCCCCACCCCGACCTCGGGCGGTCTCCAACTGGCCAACCCCGGTCCGCAGACCTGCAAGTTCAACCAGTCGTGCACCATCCGGCTCAGTGCCACCGGCGGCACCGCTCCGGTCCGGTACGCGGCCACCGGCCTGCCCTGGGGGCTGACCGTCGACGCCGGCTCCGGCCGGATCACCGGCAAACCGTGGGGCAGCGGCACCGTCCAGATCACGGCGACGGCGACCGATGCCACGGGCGCCACCGTCACCGCCGCGTTCCCGCTGACCGTCAACTGGTTCTAGCACCGGCCCCGGAGGCATCCGTGTACCTCTCGACCAGCCGGGCCTCGGACATCGCCGGGGACACCCCGGCCCCGAAGGGCCCGCTGCGGGCCGTCCCCGGCACGGTGTTCGCGCTCGGGCTGGTCAGCCTGGTCACGGACGTCTCCGCGGAGATGGTCACCGCCGTCCTGCCGTTGTACCTGATGGCCGGACTCGGCATGTCCCCGCTCGCGTTCGGCGCCCTGGACGGTCTGCACCAGGGCGCCACCGCCGTACTGCGCCTGGCGGGCGGGCGGATCGCCGACCGCACCCGGCGCCGCAAGCTCGTCGCGGGCACCGGCTACGCGCTGTCCGCCGCCTGCAAGGCGGCCCTGCTGTTCGTCGCCACCCCCTGGTCGGTGGCAGCGGTGCTCGCCGCCGACCGGACCGGCAAGGGGCTGCGCACCGCCCCGCGCGACGCGCTGATCTCGCTGTCCGTTCCGCCCGGCGAGCAGGGCCGCGCCTTCGGGGTGCACCGGGCGCTGGACACGGCGGGCGCCCTGCTGGGCCCGCTGGCCGCGTTCGGGATCCTGTGGGTGGCGGTGGACGGCTACGAGGCCGTCTTCACGGTGAGCTGCTGCATCGCCGTCCTGGGCGTGCTGCTGCTCGCGCTCTTCGTCCGGGAGGCCCCGGCGCCCGCCCCGGCCCCGGCCCGGCCCGCACTGCCGCCCGTACGCACGCTGCTGCGCCTCCCCGGCCTGCGGCGGCTGTGCCTGACGGCCGCCGCACTCGGCCTGTTCACCGTCGGCGACGCCTTCCTCTACCTGCTGCTCCAGCGCCGGCTCGAGCTGTCGGCCGCGTACTTCCCGCTGCTGCCCGTCGGCACGGCGGCCGTGTTCCTGCTGGCCGCGCTGCCCGTGGGCCGGCTCGCCGACCGGCTCGGCCGGCGCCGGGTGTTCCTCTGCGGGCACGTCCTGCTGCTCGGGTCCTGCCTGCTGCTCCTGGCCCCGGTCCCGGCCGGGGCGCTGCTGGTCGTCGGCGTGCTCGCGCCGCTCGGCCTGTTCTACGCCGCCACCGACGGGGTCCTGATGGCCGCGGCCGGGCCGTTGCTGCCCGCCGAGCTGCGCACGACCGGGCTCGCGGTGCTCCAGACCGCGCAGGCGCTGGCCCGGTTCGCGGGTTCGCTGCTGTTCGGGGCGGCGTGGACGCTGTGGGGGCCGGGCCGGGCGCTCGGCCTGGCGGCGGCCGGGCTGCTGCTGTCCCTGGCGGCGGTCGCCGTGTTCGGCGGGATCCGGGCACGGCGGTCGTCGTAGGGTCGGGGCATGCCGGAAACACAGCGAACTCTCGAAGGCAGGGTGGCCCTCGTGGCCGGGGCGACGCGCGGCGCGGGCCGGGGCATCGCGGTCCAGCTGGGCGCACGGGGCGCGACCGTGTACGTGTCGGGGCGCAGCACCCGGGGCAGGCGCTCGGAGTACGACCGGCCCGAGACGATCGAGGAGACCGCCGAGCTGGTCACCGCGGCGGGCGGCGAGGGGATCCCGGTGGTCGCCGACCACTTGGTCCCGGCGGAGGTGGAGGCGCTGGTCCGGCGGATCGACACCGAACAGGGCCGCCTGGACGTCCTGGTCAACGACATCTGGGGCGGGGAGCTGCTCTTCGAGTGGGAGAGCACGGTCTGGGAGCACGACCTGGACAAGGGGCTGCGGCTGCTGCGGCTGGCGGTGGAGACCCACGCCGTCACCAGCCATTTCGCGGTGCCGTTGCTGCTGCGCGAGCCGGGCGGGCTGGTGGTGGAGATGACGGACGGCACCGCCGAGTACAACGCGAGCCGGTACCGGGTGTCCTTCTTCTACGACATCGCCAAGTCCTCGGTGCTGCGCATGGCGTTCGCGCTGGGGCACGAGCTGGGACCGCGCGGGGCGACGGCGGTGGCGCTGACCCCGGGCTGGCTGCGCTCGGAGATGATGCTGGACACCTTCGGGGTGACGGAGGCGAACTGGCGGGACGCGCTCACCAAGGTCCCGCACTTCGCCATCTCCGAGACCCCTGCGTACGTGGGCCGGGCGGTCGCGGCGCTCGCCGGGGACCCGGAGGTGGCGCGCTGGAACGGCCGGTCCCTCTCCAGCGGGCAGCTCGCGGGCGTCTACGGCTTCACGGACCTCGACGGCAGCCGCCCGGACGCATGGCGCTACATGGTCGAGGTCCAGGACCCGGACCGGCCGGCGGACACCACCGGCTACCGCTGAGCGACGGCGGTGCCCGTCGCAGTGTTGCGGGCGAACGGCAGGTCCGCCGGGGCGGTTTCGCCCCCGGGGGGTGTCCTGCCGATCAGGCCGGATCAGGGAGCTGGCTCCGGTGCCGCGGGCCGGAGTCGATCAGGCGGGCCAGTCCGTCGAGGACGCACTGGAGGCCGAAGGTCCAGAGCGTCTGGGGGTGGTAGCCGGCGACGGCGCTGCCCACCCGGCCGGCGAGCGGGTAGCGCTCGGGGTCCAGGGCCCTTCCGAGCAGCGGCTCGCTGACGGCCCACCAGTCCTCCTGGCTCTGGCGGCTGTTGTGCGCCGCGTCGTCGGCAACCCCCAGGGCGTGCGCGTGGACGAAGCCGAGGAGGTGGGCCAGGGCCGCGTCCATCTGGATGTCGGTGAGCCCGATGCCTTCGAAGGCGGCCAGTTCGTAGTCGTACTTCCCGATCACTCCGGGGCCCAGCGGCGGGCGGGTGACGGCCAGGTCGGCGATCCAGGGGTGCCGGGTGAGCAGGTCCCGGTTGTCCTCGGCCACGCGGGTGACCTTCGTCTGCCAGGGGTCCCCGTCGCCCGGTGTGCGGCGTTCCATGCGCTCGTACGCCTCGTCCAGCATGAGATCGAGGAGTTCGGCCTTGCCGGGGACGTAGGTGTAGAGGGTCATCGGCGTCACGCCCAGGCGCTGGGCCAGCGCCCGCATGGTGAGCGCGGGCAGCCCCGCCTCGTCGGCCAGCTCGGTGGCGGCCCGGACGACGGCGTCCACCGTGAGGCCCTGCCGGGGGCCGCGCCGCCCCGGCTGGGCCGGCTGTCCGGTGTCCCGCCACAGCAGCTCCAGCGTGCGGACGGGGTCGCCCGCCCCACTGCGGTCCTTCACCATGTCCGGGTCCTCCGATCGCGTGGCCAATAATTCACTACAGCGTATAGAGTACAGTGTACAAAGTAAGCTCGAGACACCGCCACGCGAGGAGTTCCGTGCAGATCGCCGCCGACAGTCATCAGGTCATCCAGGTCCGCGGAGCGCGGGAGAACAACCTCACGGACATCTCCCTCGACATCCCCAAGCGCCGGCTCACCGTCTTCACCGGTGTCTCCGGCTCCGGCAAGTCCTCCCTCGTCTTCGGCACCATCGCCGCCGAGTCGCAGCGGATGATCAACGAGACGTACACCGCCTTCATCCAGTCCTTCATGCCGAGCCTGGGCCGGCCGGACGTGGACGGGCTGCACAACCTGAGCGCCGCCATCGTGGTCGACCAGGAGCGGATGGGGGCGAACTCCCGGTCCACGGTCGGCACCGCCACCGATGCCTCCACCATGCTGCGGATCATCTTCTCCCGCCTCGGCGTCCCGCACGTCGGCTCGTCCACCGCCTTCAGCTTCAACGCCCCGGACGGCATGTGCCCGCACTGCGAGGGCATCGGGCAGGTCTCCGACATCGACGTGGACCAGCTGGTGGACCGCGAACTCTCCCTCAACGAGGGCGCGATCACCGTCCCCGGCTTCGCCGTGGACACCTGGTACTGGCAGATCATGGCCAACTCCGGTTTCTACTCCCCCGACACGAAGCTCAAGGACTTCTCCGAGCAGGAGTGGGCCGACTTCCTGCACAAGAGCCCGGTGAAGGTGAAGGCCGGTGCCAACAACTTCACCTACGAGGGCCTGGTCGCGAAGATCCAGCGGACGTACCTGTCCAAGGACCGCGAGTCGATGCAGGCCCACATCAGGACCTTCGTGGACCGCGCCGTGGTCTTCACGGACTGCCCCGACTGCGGCGGCACCCGCCTGTCCGCGGCGGCACTGTCCTCGCGCATCGACGGAATGAACATCGCCGAGTGCTCGGCGATGCAGATCAGCGACCTGGCCTCCTTCGTCCGCCGGATCGACGACCCGAGCGTGGCCCCGCTGCTCGCGAACCTGCGGGACCTGCTCGACTCGCTCGTGGAGATCGGCCTGGGATACCTCAGCCTGGACCGCCCCTCCGGCACCCTGTCCGGGGGCGAGGCGCAACGGGTCAAGATGGTGCGGCACCTGGGGTCCTCGCTCACCGACGTCACCTACGTCTTCGACGAGCCGACCACGGGCCTGCACCCGCACGACATCCGACGCATGAACGACCTCCTGCTGCGGCTGCGCGACAAGGGCAACACCGTCCTCGTCGTCGAGCACAAGCCCGAGGTCATCGCGATCGCGGACCACGTCGTCGACCTCGGCCCCGGCGCGGGCACGGCCGGCGGACAGCTCTGCTACACCGGGGACGTGGCCGGGCTGCGCGCCTCCGACACCCTCACCGGGCGCCATCTCGGACACCGGGCGCGGCTGCGGGAGTCGGTGCGCACCCCGCGCGGCCAGCTGTCGGTCAAGGACGCGGATCTGCACAACCTGAAGGACGTCAGCGTGGAGGTGCCCCTCGGGGTACTGACCGTGGTGACCGGAGTCGCGGGCTCCGGGAAGAGCTCGCTGATCCACGGGTACCTGGCCGGGCGCGACGGTGTGGTGGTCGCCGACCAGTCGCCGATCCGCGGCTCGCGCCGCTCCAATCCGGCCACCTACACCGGCCTGCTGGGGCCGATCCGGACGGCCTTCGCCACGGCCAACGGGGTCAAGGCGGCGCTGTTCAGCGCCAATTCGGAGGGCGCCTGCCCCAAGTGCAACGGTCTCGGGCTGGTCTACACGGACCTGGCCATGATGGCCGCGGTCGCCTCGGTCTGCGAGGAGTGCGAGGGCAAGCGCTTCACCCCCGAGGTGCTGACGTACCGGCTGCGCGGCAAGAACATCAGCGAGGTGCTGAACATGCCGGTCGCGGAGGCGCACGAGTTCTTCCCCACCGGCCAGGCACGCGCCGTCCTCGGGCGCCTGGTCGACGTCGGCCTGTCGTACCTGCGGCTCGGGCAGCCGCTCAACACCCTGTCGGGCGGCGAGCGGCAGCGCCTCAAGCTCGCCATCAGCATGGCCGAGAAGTCCTCGACGTACATCCTGGACGAGCCGACGACCGGCCTGCACATGGCCGACGTGGACAAGCTCCTGGCCCTGCTGGACCGGCTCGTCGACGACGGGAACTCGGTGATCGTCATCGAGCACCACCAGGCGGTCATGGCGCACGCCGACTGGCTGATCGACATCGGCCCCGGTGGCGGCCACGCCGGCGGCCGGGTCGTCTTCGAGGGCACTCCGGCGACGCTGGTGGCCGATGCGGACACCCTGACCGCCCGCCACCTGCGGGAGTACGTCGGCTCGTAGCGCGAGGCCGTACGCCGTACGCGGCCGCCCGCCGGATGCGGCAGGCTGCGTACGGCGCGCGCGCCGGCCGTGGCGAGACGACGGTGGGCGGGTCTCCTAGGAGTGCAGGCGCAGTTCGCGGTCCTCGCCGAGCGGGGCGAAGAAGCGCTCCACGTCCGCGCCGCTCACCTCGGCCAGGGTCGCCGGGGACCAGTGCGGGTCACGGTCCTTGTCGACGACCTGCGCCCGGATGCCCTCCACGAGGTCGGGCGAGGCCAGCGCGTTGCAGGAAATGCGGAACTCCTGGACCAGCACCCCCTCCAGCGTGCCGAGGGCCGCGGCACGGCGCAGCGCCGCCAGGGTGACCTTGAGGGCGGTCGGGGACTTGGCCAGGATCGTCTCGGCGGCCTCCTTGGCGGCGGGCTCCCCCTGGCCGAGCAGCCGCTCCACGATCTCCTCGACGGTGTCGGCCGCGTAGCAGTGGTCGATCCAGCCGCGCCGGTCGGCGAGTTCACCGGGCCCGGGGGTGGCGGCGTACCGCGGGAGCACCTCGTGTGCGGGCGCCCCGGCGAGGGCGGCGGTCAGTTCCGGGAGCCGGCCGGCCGGTACGAAGTGGTCGGCGAGCCCGCACAGCAGCGCGTCGGCGGCGCCGACCGCGGTGCCGGTGAGGGCGAGATGGGTGCCGAGTCCGCCGGGTGCGCGGCCGAGCAGGTGGGTGCCGCCGATGTCGGGGACGAAGCCGATGCCGGTCTCGGGCATGGCGACGCGAGAGCGTTCGGTGACGATCCGGACCGAGCCGTGCGCGGAGACGCCGACGCCGCCGCCCATGGTGATGCCGTCCATGAGGGCGACGTACGGCTTGGGGTAGCGGGCGATGCGGGCGTTGAGGCGGTACTCGTCGCGCCAGAAGTCGGCCGAGGCGGTGTTCCCGGCCTTGGCGTCGTCGTGGATGGCCCGGATGTCCCCGCCCGCGCACAGACCGCGCTCACCGGCGCCGCGGATCAGGACCTGCTGGACGGCGGGATCGTCCGCCCACGCGGCGAGGGCCTCGTCGATGCGGATCACCATGGGGTGGGTGAGGGCGTTGATGGCCCTGGGGCGGTTGAGGGTGATCACCCCGGTCCGGCCGTCGGTGTGGAACAGCACGGTGTTCGCGTCTTCGGTCTGCGCGTCTTCGGTCTTCACACCGGCCAGTATCACCGCGGCCCGCGCCGCTCCCGGCGCCGGGCGCTCCCGGCGCGTACCGTGGTCGGCCATGAGGAAGATCGTGCTGATGGCGGGGGTGTCGCTCGACGGGTTCATCGAGGGGCCGGACCGGGACATCGGCTGGCACCAAGTGGACGAAGAGCTGCACCAGCACATGAACGACGTGCTCAGCGCGGCGGGCGGTTTCCTCAGCGGGCGCGTGACGCACCAGCTGATGGCGGACTACTGGCCGACCGCCGACGCCGATCCCGCGAACGCCGGTGCGGTGGCCGAGTTCGCCGAGATCTGGCGGTCCAAGCCCAAGTACGTGTACTCGCGCACCCTGCGGTCGGCGGAGTGGAACACCACGATCGTGCGGGACGTCGTGCCCGAGGAGGTCGCCGCGCTCAAGGCGGCCCCTGGCGGCGACCTGACGCTGGGCGGGGCGGATCTCGCCACCTCGTTCCTGCGCCAGGACCTCGTGGACGCGTTCCGGATCTACGTGCACCCGGTACGGATCGGGCGTGGCACGCCGCTCTTCCAGACCCTCGACTACCGTCCGGTGACCCTGCGGCACACCGACACCCGCACCTTCGGCAACGGCGTGGTCCTGCTGCGCTACGAGCGCGCGTAGGGCGCGCATCGAGTCGTGATCAATGTGCGGGTGCCGCTCGATATGCCCCTGGGTGACGTGCTGAGGTGCCGGACGCCAACGGCGGGCAGGAGTTGAGTCAACGGTCAACCAGCCGTGGACGCGGGGCCTCACCCGTGGATTCCGCGTCGGTGTCGTCGGTGCCGACCGGGCCGCGGGGAAGCATCCGGTCCAGCCACTTCGGCAGCCACCAGTTGGTCCGGCCGAGGAGCGTCATGGTCGCCGGTACCAGCACCATGCGTACGACCGTGGCGTCGATGAAGATCGCGGTGGCCAGGCCGAGCCCGAACATTTTGGTGGAGGGGTCCTCGGCGACGGCGAAGGACAGGAAGACCGCCACCATGATGAGGGCGGCCGAGGTGATGATCCGGGCGGTGCGCGAGACGCCCTCGACGATCGCCGTGCCGTTGTCGCCGGTGCGCAGGTACTCCTCGCGTACGCGGGAGAGGAGGAACACCTCGTAGTCCATCGACAGGCCGAACAGGATGGCGAAGAGGAACATCGGGATGAACGACACGATCGGAACCGTCGCTTCCAGCCCGATGAGTGCGCCTCCCCAGCCCCACTGGAAGACCGCGACCATGATGCCGTAGGCCGCGCCGATGCTCAGCAGATTCAGCAGGACCGCCTTGAGCGGTACGAGTATCGAGCGGAAGACCAGCATCAGCAGCAGGAACGACATCGCCAGCACGGCGGCGACGAACACCGGCAGGCGTTGGCTGGTGCGTCGGCCCACATCGGACAGGCTCGCGGTGGCGCCGCCGACGTGGGCCCTGGCCGGGCCGTGCCCGATCGCCGTGGGCAGCACGTCGGTGCGCAGCCGGGCGATGGTGTCGGCCGTGGCCTTGTCCTGAGGGCTGGTGGTCGGGAACACCACGAGGGTCGCGATGCCGGTGGCCCGATCGATGTGCGTCGGCGCGACGGATGCGATGCCCGGATCCGCCGCGACCGCCCCGACGAGTCGGTCCAGCACTCCCGGATCACCGGTGGGGTCCGCGGCGATGACGAGGGGACCGTTGGTGCCCGGGCCGAACCCCTCGGCGACGAGGTCGTAGGCGCGGCGCTCGGTACGGCTGTGGGGCAGTGAGCCGTCGTCGGGCAGGCCGACGCGCAGGCCGAGCACGGGCAGCGTCGCGGTCAGCAGCAGCCCCGCCGCGCCGATCGCGTACGGCACCGGGTGCCGGTTGACGTGCCCGATCCAGCGCCGCCAACCGGCGGCGGGAGCGGCGCCCGCCGCCGGGTCCCGCCGCCGTGCGAGTCGGCCCGGCTTCCCGGTCTGCAGAGCCCGGCCGATCCGGCCGGCCCGGGCCAGGCGTGGGCCGGCGGCGCCGAGGAGGGCCGGCAGCAGCGTCACCGACGCGAGCACCATGGTCAGGACGACGATCGAGACGGCAAGCCCGCCCACTGTCATGAACGGCACGTTCGCGACCGCCATGCCGAGGATCGACACGACGACGGTTCCGCCGGCGAAGACCACCGGCCGCCCCGCCGTGGCCACCGCTCGTCCGGCCGCCTCGTGCGGATCGAGCCCGCGCGCGAGGTACTCCCGGTGCCTGGCGAGCACGAACAGCGCGTAGTCGATGCCCACTCCGAGCCCGACCATGCTGCCCAGGACCGGTGCGAAGGTGGGGACGTCCGTGACCCCCGCCAGTACCGTCATCGTGGCGACGCCGACGGTCAGTCCGAAGACCGCCATGCCGATCGGCAGCGCGGCCGCGACGAGCGAACCGAACGCCAGGAAGAGAATCGCGGCCGCGGCGACGAGACCGATCAGCTCGCTCACGCCGCCGTCGGGGTCGGAGAAGGCATAGAAGAGGTTCCCGCCCATCTCGATGCGCAGGGGCAGCTCGGCGCGCAGCCGGTCGCCGAGATCGACGAGGGCGTCGAGGTCTTCGCCCGACAGCCGGCTCTGGTCGGGGTACTGCACCCGGACGACCGCGATCCGCCCGTCGGCCGAGACGAGGCCGCCGCGCACGGCGGTGTCCCCGCCCGCGTCGAGCGCCCCCGCCGGGTCGCTCGTGCCGAGCACGTGCGGCAGCCGGTTCACCTCGGTCCGCAGCCGCGTGAGAGCGGTGCGCGCGCCGTCGTCGTCGAAGAACGTCGCACCGCCATCGAGGGGGGTGACGACCACTTGGGCGGTCATCCCCTCCTGGCCGGTGCCTGCCCGCTCGATCAGTTCCGCGGCCCGTCGGGAGTCCAGTCCTGGAGCGGTCATCGAGTCCGCGGTCCGCCCGCCGAAGGCGACGGCGGCGAGGACGGCGAGCGTGGCGGCGATCAGCCATGCCGCGATCACCCGCCAGGGATGGCGGGCCGCACCCCCGCCCAGGCGCAACAGGACTTTCGAGAGCATCTGTTCCTCCCACCACCTCGTCGGCCGTCCTTGTACGGCCGCCGATACCGAGGCTCGTCGCCACGGCGCTCCGCGGCATCGGCCCGCGGGCCGCGGATCCGTCGGCCCCGGGGCGGAGTGACGACCCATCCTTT
Source organism: Streptomyces sp. NBC_01232 (assembly GCF_035989885.1). Classification (GTDB taxonomy): domain Bacteria; phylum Actinomycetota; class Actinomycetes; order Streptomycetales; family Streptomycetaceae; genus Streptomyces. The sequence continues at coordinate 7,088,481 of NZ_CP108518.1, read as the reverse complement.
CGGCCGATGCGCGGCACGCCGCGGTCCCTAGGCTGAGAACCGTGCTCCGAGACGACCTGCGAACCCTGTGGACCGAACCCCGGCCGCCCGACGCGCCCGCCCGGGTGCGGCGGGACTGGGCGCTGCTCGCCGCGGGCCTTGCCGGTGTGGCGCTGGAGGCCACCCTGCGCGAGAACGTCGTGTGGCGGCCGGTGGCGGTGGTGCTCGCCGTATGGCTGTGCCTGCTGCCCCTGTGGCGCCGGACCCGCCCGCTGGCGATGGTGACGCTGGCGTTCGGCTCGGTGATCGTGCTTCCGGTGGCCTCGCTGGTCGCCGCACCGCGCGAGCCCGTCGGCCTGTACACCGGCGCGGTCGTGCTCGTGCTGGTGTACGCGCTGCCCCGGTGGGGATCGGGACGGGAGATCGTGCTGGGCGGCGCGGTGATCCTCGCGGCCGGCGCGCTGTGTTCCGTCACGGACGAGACCCCGGTCGTCGAGAACGTCGTGGGCCTCGCCTTCCTGCTGCTGCCCGGCGTGGTCGGGGCTGCCGTGCGGTTCCGGGTGACCGCTCGCGATCGGCAGTTGGAGCAGGTGCGCTCCCGCGAGCGCGAGCAGCTCGCCCGGGAACTGCACGACACGGTGGCCCACCACGTGTCGGCCATGGTGATCATCGCCCAGGCGGGCCGGGTGCTCGCGGGCACCGACCCGTCCGCCGCCGTGGAGGCGCTGGAGGGGGTCGAGGAGGAAGGGGCGCGCACGCTGGAGGAAATGCGCGCCATGGTCGCCGCGCTGCGCGACCGCGGGGTCGGCGCCGAGCTGGCGCCGCCTGCCGGTGTCGCGGATCTGGAGCGCCTGGTGCGCACCCCGCGTGGTCGCCTCAAGGTCGACCTGGGGCTCGACGGCGAGCTGGACGCGCTGCCCCCGGCCGTGGACGCGGCCGTCTACCGGATCGTGCAGGAGTCGGTGACCAACGCGCTGCGCCATGCGATCGACGCGACCGAGGTCGTCGTCCGGGTCGCCGCGGAACGGCACATGGTGCGGGTGAGCGTGCGCGACAACGGCCGGCGCACCGGCCGGGGTCGCGACGGATACGGACTTACCGGATTGCGCGAGCGCGCGACGCTGCTCGGCGGCACACTACGAGCCGGCCCGGGTACCGACCGGGGCTGGAATGTCGACGCCGAACTGCCGAGAGCGAGGAGCGAGAGCCGTGTCCATTCGCGTCCTCGTCGCTGACGACCAGACGATCATCCGCACCGGGTTGCGGATCATACTGAACGCCCAGCCCGGCATCGAGGTGGTCGGCGAGGCCGCCGACGGAGGGGAGGCGGTACGTCTGGCCCGCGAACTGCGCCCCGACGTCTGCCTGTTCGACATTCGCATGCCCGTACTCGACGGGCTCGAGGCCACCCGGCTGGTCGCCGGCCCGGGCGTCGCCGACCCGCTGGCCGTGGTCGTCATCACCACGTTCGACCTCGACGAGTACGTCTACGGCGCGCTGCGTGCCGGCGCCCGCGGATTCCTCCTCAAGGACACGGGACCGGACCTTCTGGCCCAGGCCGTACGGTCGGCGTCCGGCGGTGAGGCGCTCATTGCGCCCAGCGTCACCGTCCGTCTGCTCCAGGCATTCGCGGACCTGCCCGCCGGCCGGCCCGTGGCCCAGCCGGTCTCCCCCGTCACCGCCCGCGAGGAGCAGGTGCTCCTCGCCGTCGCTCGCGGGCTGACCAACACCGAGATCGCCGATGCACTGCACATCAGCCTCAGCACGGTGAAGACGCATCTGGCCAGCCTGATGGCCAAACTCGGCGCCCGCAACCGGGTCGAGATCGCGATGTGGGCCTACGAAACGCGCCGCATCCTCCCCGGAACCTGAGCCGGGTGCCGGGCCATGTCCCCTGAGTCCCCGCCCGGACATCAGTGCACCGGTCGGCTCACGTCGGCTCCACGCGCCTCACCCGCGCCGGAGCCGGTGGTCAGTCGCGGGGGCGGGCCCGATGGTCCCGCCATGCCGCCAGGGCCTCGGTGCGGGTTCCGTCCGGGTGCCGGGCGTGCCAGGCGCGCAGGAACCGATTGAGCTCGAACTGCGCGCCGATCTGCTGGGGTTCGGCCGCGCGTGCGCGGGTCGCGTGCCAGTGGGCGACGGCCTCGGCCAGGGTGTGGCCCGCATGCCCGGCGATGTAGTCCCGCATGAAGGCGTCGAAGTGGAAGCCGGGTCCGATCTCGCGGACGAAGTACGCGCGCAGCACCTGGCTGCAGTTCTGGCCCGGCGGGATCACGCTCGCGCCGGTGACGGGCGCGGTGAGCCGGCGTCCGGCCCGGCGGGGTGCGGGGGCCGCCGGGGCGGCGGGTGCGGGGAGTCCGTCGAGCGCGGCGGCGAGCCGCGCGGTGACGGCTACCTTGCCCCCGCCGGCCGGGAGCCCCATCTGCCGTGCGAGCGCCGCCAGTTCGGCCAGCGTCCAGTACCAGCGCAGCAGCTCGGCCCCGGTCAGCGCGGACGTCAGGGAGGGTCGGGATTCTCCGTTATTCGCACTCACGTTCCCATCCTAATCGGGATGCGGATGCGGCGAGGAGACCGGCAGGGGCTCCCCGGAAGTCGAATGCGCTCCCCTTAGTGTCGGTACCTGCCCGCACCGGATCCGCAGGAGAGTTCATGACCGTCACCGAACCGACCCCCCTCGCCCTTGGTCAGGACACCGCCCTGGTCCTCATCGACCTCCAGACGGGCATCCTCGCCCGGCCCACCGCGAAGCCGGCCACCGAGATCCTCGAGAAGGGCGTCGCGCTCGCCGAGGCGTTCCGCTCCCACCGGCTGCCCGTGGTCCTGGTCAAGGTGGCGTGGTCCCCCGACGGCGGCGACCTGCCCACCGCGAACGTGGACCGCCCGGGGCCGGCCGCCGCCCCGCCCGCCGCCTTCTCCGAGATCCCCGCCGAGCTCGCCGCCCTCGGGGACGTGGTCGTCACCAAGCGCCACTGGGGCGCCTTCACCGGCACCGAGCTCGACCTCCAGCTGCGCCGGCGCGGCATCCACCGCATCGTCCTGGCCGGCATCTCCACGAGCGTCGGCGTCGAATCCACGGCCCGTACGGCCTGGGAGCTCAGCTACGACCTGGTCTTCGCGGAGGACGCCACCGCCGACACCGACGCCGATTCGCACGCCCACACCTTCGGCAAGATCTTCCCCCGCATCGGCAAGGTCAGCAGCACGGACGAGGTCATCGCGGCCCTGGGCCCCTGACCGGCCGCGCGCCGACGGCGGTTCACCCGTAACCGTGCGGGCGTCCGCGGGTTAGCAGCGCGGAAGGCGAGGGAGTTCTCATGGCGCAGCGGCACACGACGTCCCTACGGCTGCGCCTTCGGTACCGGTTCGACAATCTGGTGGCAGGGGGAACCACCGCGCTCATCGGCTGGTTCGCCCTGGCCTGCCTCGCCGTCGTGGTCCCGGCGAGCACCGTCCTCGTATGGGCCGACCGGGCCGCCCCCGCGACCCTCTCCGGCCGGCTCACCGCCGTGTGGGTCAGTGTCGGACAGACCCTCAAGATCGGGGGCGCGGTCGGGTCCCCCCTCTACGTGCTGGCCTCCGTGGCCCTCGCCCTGGTCGCCCTGCTGTTCGTGTCCACCCTCGTCAGTCTGATCACCACCGGCATCAACCGGCGCATCATGCTGCTCCGCCGCGGCCACTCCACCGTGCTGGAGTCCGGGCACACCGTCCTGCTGGGCTGGTCCGACCAGATCTTCCCGGTGGTCGGGGAGCTGGTGGCCGCCAACGCCAACCGGCGCAGGTCGGCCATCGCCGTCCTCGCCCCGAAGGACAAGGTGGAGATGGAGGACGAGATCCTCACCTCCGTCACCGACACCGGCACGACCAGGATCATCTGCCGCAACGGCCGCACCACCGACCCCGCCGAACTGGCCCGGGTGAGTCCGCGGACCGCGAAGGCCGTGCTCGTGCTGCCGCCCGACGCGGACACCGGTGACGCCCACGTGGTGAAGACCCTGCTCGCCCTCTACGCGGCGGACCCCGAGCCCGGTGGCGCGGTGGTGGTCGCCGCCGTCCGCGACACCCGCAACCAGGTCACCGCCCGGCTGGCCGCCGAGCCCGGCGGCCACGTCCTGTGCGTCGACGACATCATCGCCCGGCTCCTCGTCCAGACCGCCCGCCAGCCCGGCCTCTCGCTCGTCTACCAGGAACTGCTCGACTTCGCGGGCGACGAGTTCTACACCGCCGCGGCCGGGGACCTCGCCGGAAGCACCTTCGGCGAGGCCCTGCTGGCCTTCACCACGTCCTCCGTGGTCGGCCTGCTGCACGCCGGGGGCGGCGTCGCCCTCAACCCGGACCCCACGACGACGATCGGCCCCGACGACCGGATCGTCCTCATCTCGCAGGACGACGACACGGCCCTGCGGGCGGACGCGTCCCCGTACGTCGACCGGGACGCGATCGTCACCGCCCGCCCCCGGACGCCCGAGGCCGAACGGCTGCTCCTCCTCGGCTGGAACCGCCGCGCTCCGCTCATGGTCGAGCAGCTCGACCGGTTCGTGAGCCCCGGAAGCACCCTGGACGTCGTATCGCTCGGCGACGAACCGACGATGTGCACCACCTCCGCGATCGCGGGTGCGTACAGCCGTCTCGAAGTGGCCTTCCGCAGCGGGGACATCACCGATCCCCAGCTGCTGGCCAAGCTGGACGTGCCGTCGTACGACAGCGTGATCGTCATCGGCGAGACCGACGTCGAGTCCGCCTCCCGGACGGCCCCGGGCCCCGCCCGCGCGGTCGACCTCACGCTCGCCCCGGAGACCGGGACGGAGACGGACGACCGGACGCTGGTCACCCTGCTGCACCTGCGGGCGATCGGGGAGGCGGCGCAGCGCGAGCTGTCGCTCACCACCGAGATGTCCGACGACGGCAACAGGCTGCTCGCCCCCGCCCGGGAGGGCGCCGACTTCATCGTCAGCGGCCGGCTGATCAGCCTCCTGATGACCCAGATCTCGGAGAGCCCCTACCTCGCGGACGTCTTCGAGGAGTTGTTCCAGGCGGAGGGGAGCGAGCTCCACCTCAAGCCGGTCGCGGACTACGTGCGCACCGGTGACGAGGTGGCCTTCGCCACCCTCGTGGAGTCGGCGCGCCGTCGCGGCGAATGCGCGGTCGGCTACCGGCTGCGCGCGCAGGCCGCCACGGGCCCCGGGTACGGCGTCCACCTCAACCCGGACAAGCGGTGCCCCGTCCGGTTCGGCGAGCACGACTGGCTGATCGTGCTCGCCGAGGGCTGAGCCGGGCTCAGAGGGTGGAGTGGACCTCCAGGGCGGTGCGCACCGCGGATTCCACCGCTCCTTCGATCCACGCCGGCTTGATGGAGGTGTGACATCCGGCGAAGTGCAGGTTCCCCTCGGCCTTGCGGACGTGGGGGAAGAGCTCGGTGTGCTGGCCGGGCAGCAGTACGGAGGCCTCGCCGTAGGCGTACGGGTCGCGCATCCAGGACTGGGTGCGTCCGACGCCCGTGTAGAACACCTCGATGCGCTGCCCGAACACCTCCTGCACCCCGGCGAGCGCGCGGGGGTAGCGCTCCTCGTCGTCGAGGGAGTCCCACTTCAGGGCGTCGTCCGACCAGCTGTAGGAGGCGAGCACGACCCCGCCGGCGCTGCCCTCGACCGGGTAGGAGGGCTGGAACATGAAGCGGTTGGGGTTGTCGGTGGCCGAGCCGCCGCCGATGACGTGGGCCGCCTCGGGCTGGTCACGGCCGACCGCGCGGCAGGCCGCGTAGTGGGCCCGCTGGGCGCCGGAGATACCGCGGTTCGACACGGAGGAGTGGGCGCCGAGCAGACCGCCGTCCTGCGGGGTCTGCCCGAGCTGGTACTTGCGGTACAGGCCGGGCTGTACCGCCTCCAGCTCGCGCTTCCAGTCGGCCTCGTCGAACTCCCACCAGCGGCGGCTGAATTCCAGCAGCACCTTGGTGGCCGCGTCGTAGTGCAGCTCGGTGATCGCGCGCCGCTTGCCGTACGAGAGCGCGGGGGCGACGGGGATGTGGCGCAGCCCGGAGAAGGGCACGGTGATGATCGCGGTGTCGCCGGTGAAGGTCTCGCGCCGCACGGGGCTGCCGCCGCGGCCCTCCGAGACGGTCTCGATGCTGACCCTGCCCTCCCCGTGGGTGATCCGGGTGGCGCGGCGGTCGAGCCGTACGAGGTCCTCGACGCGGGCGTAGAGGGCGTCGGCCAGGGTGGCGGTGCCGCCGGGCAGTTCGAAGAAGGCGGTGTCCGGGCTGATCAGCGAGGCACCGATGAAGCTGTGCACGAAGGCGAGGTGCAGTCGGGAGGTGAGGTTCTCGACGGTGCCGATCAGGTCGATGGTCCGCTCGTCGAGCTTCGCCTCCTCGGTCAGGTAGCGGTACATCGACATGTGGCCGTAGCGCTGGATGACGCGCGCCCAGCCCTCGACGAGCTGCTTGTCCTTCTTGCCCTCGATCTCCTTGCGGACGGGGGCGAAGGCGTTGCGGACGATCTGCGCGGCGGGCAGGCCCTCGAAGGCCGCCGGGACCCCGAAGGACTTGTTGAGGGTGTGCGGGCTGCGCGCGTAGTCGGCGCGGCGGACGCGGATGCCGTTGACGTAGATCCAGGTGCGGTAGGCGGGGCGGCCGGAGCCGTCCACGTCGACCAGGTGGAAGCGCCGCCGCTTGAGACCGAGACTGTCGATCAGTCCGGTGACCAGCGGGTGGCTGTCGGGGATGCGCATCGCGCCGGCCTCGGCGTACTGCTTGGGGTCGGCGAAGGGGGCCGCGGACTTCTCGTGGCCGCCGGTCCGGAAGGTCTTGATCCGGCCGCCCACCCGGTTGCCGTTGGCCTCGATGACGGTGACCTCGTGTCCGGCCTCACGCAGCAGGTGGGCGGCGGTGAGCCCGGCCGGCCCGGCGCCCACGATCAGCACCTTCTTGCGGGTGCGGGACCGCGGCAGGCCGTGCTTCAGGAGGATGTCGGAGTAACGGGGCACCAGGGGCTCGTCGTCATCGTCCCGTACGAGGATGGCCCGGGCGATCGTGAGGCAGGTCTCCCAGTCGGGGCGCGCCGAGCCGGACGGGGCCTGCGGGGTCCCGGCGGACGCGGCGGCGACGGACAGAGCGCCGGCTCCCGCGACGGCGGCCGCACCGGCGATCACGGTCCGGCGGGACGGGCGCCGGGCGGGCGCCCGGTCGGGCTCGTCCGAGGTGCCGGGCGCGGGATCGGGTGTGGGAACGGGTTCGATGATCATGTACCAACTCTCCCGGCCCGCATGCGCCTTGAACGCCCAAAGGCACCCGGGTGGGGAACAATCACCCGGATGTGCGGTGCGGGTCGCGCGATGCTGACGAACTGGGATTCGTACCGCGGCGCAGGGTGGCGGTGCGGGGGCCGGTGCCAGGGCCGGTGCCGGGGCCGGTGCGGGGTCAGCCGATGCCGCGTACCCGCTGGCTGGTGAGTTCGTACCGGGCTCCGACGACGGCCAGCTCGCCGGCCGCGGCCTTGGCCGCGAGCTCCGGTTCCGCCGCCAGCCGCTCCCGCACCAGCCGTACGTTCGCGGTGATCGCCGCGTCGATGCGCGCGGCGCCGTCGAGCGTGCGGTCGATCGCCGGGCGGATCTGATCGACCAGGTACTGCATGTGGCCCGGCAGCGGGGCGCCTCCCCCGTCGGCCCGGACCGCCGCGGCGACGGCCCCGCACGACTGGTGCCCCAGCACCACGATGAGCGGGATGCCGAGTTCGAGGACCCCGTAGGCGATGCTCCCGAGCACCGCCTCGTCCAGGACCTCGCCCGCGGACCGTACGGTCAGCAGGTCGCCGAGGCCCTGGTCGAAGACCAGTTCCGGGGGAACGCGCGAGTCGACGCAGCCGAGCACCACGGCGAAGGGGTGCTGGCCGCCCACCAGCGTCTGCCGCACCGTCCGGGTCTCGTCGGGGTGCCGTTCGTGCAGGGTCCGCCAGCGCGCGTTGCCCGCCTCCAGCTCCCGCAGCGCCGCCTCGGGACCGGCGGGCCGGACCCTCTCGGGTCCCCCGGCGAGGGGGGCGGTCGGGATCCTGGGGGAACCGGCCACCAGGCCGGCCGCCAGGGCCACCGTCCCGGTCAGCACCACCCGGAGCAGCCGGCGCCGCCCCGGGCCGCCGTGGCTTTCAGATTGAAGGGTCACATCAGGACAAACTATTCACATCCAGCCGTGAAGGGTCGGCGCCGCTTGGGGCCCGTCATTCCTTTGGCGAAGTCTTTGGCCAACGGGCCCGGCGGCTCGGCCCGCGCTCAGTTGACCTGGGAGCGCGCGGCGGTGCCGTCGAGGAAGCCACCCGACTGGTGCTGCCACAGCTTCGCGTAGGCACCCTCGGAGGCGAGCAGCTCCTGGTGCGTACCGTTCTCGACGATGCGTCCGCGGTCGAGGACGACAAGCTGGTCCATGTTCGCGACCGTGCTCAGCCGGTGCGCCACCACCAGGGCCGTGCGGCCCTCCATGAGCCTCCACAGCGCCTCCTGGACGAGGATCTCGCTCTCGGAGTCCAGCGCGCTGGTGGCCTCGTCGAGCAGCAGGACCGGCGCGTCGCGCAGGATCGCCCGGGCGAGCGCGACGCGCTGGCGCTGTCCGCCGGACAGCTTGACGCCGCGCTCGCCCACCATGGTGTCGAAGCCGTCCGGCAGGGTGTCGGTGAACTCCGTGACGTGCGCGGCCTCGGCCGCGCGACGGATCTCGGCCTCGGTGGCGCCCGGCCGGGCGAAGGCGATGTTGTCCCGCAGCGACCGGTGGAACATCGCCGGGTCCTGGGGGACGTAGGCGATCAGGCTGCGCAGGTCGGCCTGGCGCAGCCGGCTGATGTCCTGGCCGCCGATCAGGATCCGGCCGGATTCGATGTCCGTCATCCGCATCAGGAGCCGGGTGAGGGTGGTCTTGCCGCCGCCGGACCGGCCGACGAGGCCGATCTTCGTCCCGCTGGGCACGTCGAGGTCGAGGCTGTCGAAGAGCGGCTTGCCGCCGCCGTGGGCGAAGGTGACCCGTTCGAAGCGGACGTCCGAGGCCCCGGGCCGCAGCGGCTCGGGCGTTGCCGGGTCGAGCACGGTCGGCGGGGTCAGCAGCAGTTCGGTGAACTGCCCCGCCTCCGTCATCGAGCTCTCCAGACGGCGGTAGATCTGGTTGAACTCGAACATGATCCGCGTCGCGCTGGCGTAGTAGGTGAAGGCGACGATGACCGCCTCCACCCCGTGCTCGCCGCCGCCGAGCGTGACGGCGAGCAGCAGGCCCAGCGCGTTGGTCAGTACGGACATCGGCGCGACCACCGTGTCGATGCGCAGGTTCCCGTAGTCCCAGGAACGCAGGGTGAGCCGGCGCGACTCCGCGACGCGCGAGCGGTGTTCGGCGGCCTCGCGCTCCTCGGCGGCGAAGGCCCGGACCGTGTCCATGTTCATCAGGCTGTCGGCGACGTGGCCCGACACCCGTGCGATGGCTTCCTCGCGCTGGGCGACGAGGGTCTGGCGGCGCCGGATCAGCGGCGCCACGATCAGCGCGGTCACCGCGATCATGACCAGCAGGCCTGCCACGAGCAGCGGGTCGTACTGCCACAGCACCACCGAGGCGAACACCAGCGGTACGAAGCTGCCCATCACCGAGAACGTGAGGGTGTCGACGAACTCCTCGAAGCGGGAGGCGAAGCTCAGCACGCGCTTGGTGAGCGATCCGGCGAAGTTGTCGTGGAAGAACGCGGCGTCCTTGGCGAACAGTTCGTCCATTCCGACCACGTAGAGGTGCTCGATGCCCCGGGCGTCGAGGCGGTTGAGGCAGTGCAGCCCGACCCGCCACAGCGCCTCCGCGAGCAGCAGGACCCCGGCGAAGGTCAGGACGTACGGCAGCATGGCGTCGACGGTGGTGCTGCCGCCGCCGGAGATGCGGCCGACGAGCTTGGCGACGATGAGCGGCGCGATGTAGTTGATGCCGATGTTGCCCAGTGCCGGGAGCAGCATCGCGGGTGCGGTCAGCCACCGGAGGCGGGCCAGCTCCCGTCCGTAGTAGCGAAGTGCGAGCAGTACCGGGCCCCTGCCCGGTGAATGTTCGGGCGATCCTGGCGTTCCCATGGCAACCCTGTGCTGTCGTGTGGCGGGAGGCTTACAGGAACGGAAGTGTCCCGCGACGGCGACGGCGCGGTCCAAGGATTTTCCCGGATGGCGGTATGTCGTACCCCTTCGTGCCCCCCGCCCGGAACGCCGGAGGGCCGTTCCGCAGTGGTCCGGAACGGCCCGTGCGCGCGGGTGCCGGTTACGGGACGGGCTGCTGCTGGGTGACGCAGTGGATCCCGCCGCCGCCGGTGCCGAGCCGGTCGATGTTGAGCTGCTCGATGGTGCGGCCCGGGTAGAGGCGGGCCAGGGTGGCCTTCGCGGCGGTGTCGGCCCGGGTGTCGCCGAAGTGGGCGCTGATGACGGCGTTGTTGCACAGGTAGTAGTTGGCGTAGGAGGCGAGGAAGTCCGGGTTGGAGGAGCGGATCTTGTAGTAGTCGGGGCCCTGGATCCGCTCGACGGACATGCGCGTGCCGTCGGCGGCGGTGGCCGCGGACAGGATCTGGTACTGCTGGCGCGCGTCCTTGGCGTACACGTCGTTGTCCGAGGCCAGGGGCATCTGGACGGCGGCCCTGCCGGGGGCGAGGAAGCGCGAGGTCGCGTCGACGTGGTCGTCGGTGATGTCCTGGCCCTTCACCCCGTCGAACCAGATGACCTTGGTGGCACCGTACGCGGAGAGCATCGCGGACTCGATCTGCGCCTGCGTCTTGTCGGGGTTGCGGTTCTTGTTCACGAGGCTGCTGCGGGTGGCCATCAGGGTGCCCGCACCGTCCTGCTCGATCGCGCCGCCCTCGCCCACCAGGGCGGCGGCGGTGAACGGCACTCCGACGTAGGAGGCGATGCGTCCGGCGACCAGATTGTCCCTGGAGTGGGCCTGCTTCCTGCCCCAGCCGTTGAAGTTCAGGCCGACGGCGTCCAGTCCGCCGGATCCGTCGGTGCGGAAGACCGGCCCCGTGTCGCGCATCCAGCAGTCGTCGACGGGGATGGTGCTGATGACGGTGACGGTGGAGCCGCACATCGAGCGGGCCTTGGCCGCGCTGCCGGAGTTGGCGCACATGTAGACCGGTTCGTACTTGGCGACGGTGCGGGCGATGAGCGCGATGTCCTGCTGGACGCCACCGAGCGTGTTGCCCCAGATGGAGGTGCTGTCCGGCCAGGCCATCCAGGTGCGGGTGTGCCGGACGTCCTCGATCGGCACGCGGAAGGCTCCGGCCGCCGCCGGCGGGAGCGCGGCCGCCGCCCCGGCCCGCCCTTCGGTCGCCGCCAGCGCGGCCGCTGCGGCGGTGAGTCCCGCCGCCGCCAGGAATCTGCGTCTGCCCATGCCCTCGCCCGCGGGCCGGTTCACTGCGTGATCGTTCATGTGGGGGTTCCTCCGATGGCTCAACTCCCCGCGGAGACTGCGGGGTTGACCGGAAAGCTAAAACTGGCCAAGCGCTCGGTCAATAGTTTGGACGAGGTCATTCCGGTGGATCACGGAAAGCCCCAGGTCGCGGACGGAAGGCTCGTTAGAGTGACGTCATGGCAGCTGTCGCGAAGGACTCCGCAGACCGGCCCGCTCCCCCCGGACGGGCCGGCCGGCCACGGGCCTCGGCGAAGGGCGAGCAGACCCGGGCACGGCTGATCGCCGCCGCGCGGACCCTGCTCGCAGGCGAGATGAGCGAGGGCTTCACCACCCGCAACGTCGCAGCCCTGTCCGGCGTTTCGCACGGGATGTGCCACTACCACTTCCAGGACCGGACCGACCTCGTCCTCGCGGTCATCACGGACATCCGCCCCGAGTGGATCACGCCCCTGGAGGCGGCGGTGTCCGGTCCCGGACCGTTCGCCGAGCGCGCCGAGCGGGTCGTCGAACTGCTCGGCCGGCCCGAGGGCGCCGAACTGTCCCACCTCCATTCCGCCCTGCACTGGCAGGCGTTGAACGACGCCCGGGTCCGCGAGAGCCTGGAGGCCGAGTACCGGCGCTGGCGCGCCTGTTTCGTCGCCCTCTTCCAGGTCCTGGCCGACGAGCGCGGCGGCCACGTGGACCCGCGCCCGCTGGGCCTGGCCGTGGCCGCCGCCGTGGACGGCCTGGCGGCCATGGATTCCCTCGGCTCCGACGGCGGTACCGGGCCGGTCCTGCGGACGCTGCTCCGTACGCTCGCCGCGGGGGTATGACCCGTGGGGCGCCCCGGCGGTACGACCCGTGGGGAGGCCCCCCTGCCTACAGCGCCCTGCGGGCCGCGGCGATCGCCTCCGGGTCCCATCCCGGGCGCGGCACCGACTCCAGGAGCAGGCGCGTGTACGGGTGCTGCGGCGCGGCCAGTACCTCTGCCGTGGCGCCCGCCTCGACGATCCGGCCGTGCCGCATCACGACGATCTCGTCGGTGACGCACCGTACGACCCCCAGGTCGTGGGTGATGAAGAGGTACCCGATGCCGGTCTGCTCCCTGATGTCCGCGAGCAGGTTGAGGATCTGCGCCTGTACGGAGACGTCGAGCGCTGCGACCGCCTCGTCCAGGACGAGGACGGACGGCTCGACGGCCAGGGCCCGTGCGATGGCGACGCGCTGACGCTGGCCGCCGGACAGCTGCCGCGGCAGGGCGTCGGCCGCCCGGGTGCCGAGCCCCACCTGGTCGAGCAACTCCCTTATCCGGCGGGTGTGATCACGGTCCGGGAAGTGCAGGCGCAGGGTCTCGCGCAGGACCGCCTCGACGGAGGTGCGCGGATCGAGGGAGAGGTACGGGTCCTGGAAGACCATCTGGACCTCGCGGGCGCGCGCCAGGCGCCGCGCACGGCCGCGGCCCTCGCCGCGCGCGGTCCGGTTGCGGCCCGCGACCACGACCTCGCCCCCGTCGGCGCGCTCCAGCCCGACGATGATCCGCGCGGTGGTCGTCTTGCCGGAGCCGGACTCCCCCACGATGCCCAGCGAGCCGCCCTCGGGCAGCACGAAGGACACGTCGTCGACGGCGCGCACGGCTCCGTAGGAGCGGCGCAGCCCTGTGACCTGCAGGACGTTGCCGGGCGTTCCCGGTCCGTTATCGGGCATCGACGGTGCTCCCTTCGAGCCGGTCGCTGTGGTGGCAGGCGGCCAGGTGTCCCGGCCGGCCCGGCGCGGCCACCGGCAGGGGAACCTGCTGGTCGCAGACCTCGGTGGCGAGCGGGCAGCGGGCGGCGAAGGCACAGCCGTGCAGTGCCTGGCGCAGGTCCGGCGGCTGGCCCTCGATGGCGGCGAGCCGGCCGCGGGGGCCGTCCATCCGCGGGGTGGAGGCCAGCAGCGCGGCCGTGTACGGGTGCCGGGGGTGCGCGAAGAGGGCCTCGGCGGGCCCGCTCTCGGCGATCCGGCCCGCGTACATGACGTAGACGCGGTCGCTGATGGCCGCGGCCAGGTCGAGGTCGTGCGTGACGAACAGCAGTCCGGTGCCGAAGCGTGCGCGGAGCCCGGCGAGCAGCGCGACGACCTCGGCCTGGGAGGTGACGTCGAGCGCCGTGGTGGGCTCGTCGGCCAGCAGGAGGGCGGGGTCGCCCATGAGGGCCGCGGCGATCACCACGCGCTGCAGCATGCCGCCGGAGACCTGGCCCGGGTACTTGCGCATCACGGACGGGTCCAGGCCCACCGCACCGAGCAGTTCGGCGGCGCGCCCGGTCGCCTCCGCCCTGCCCATGACCTTGGTCAGTGTGGCGCTCTCGGTGAGGAAGTCGCCGATGCGGCGCAGTGGGTTGACGGTGGCGCGCGGGTCCTGGAAGACCATGGCCACGGCGGAGGCGCGCACCGCGCGCAGCCGGTCGGCGCTCATGGTGAGGACGTCCTCGCCGCCGACCCGCACGGCCCCTTCGGTGACGGCGCCGGGCGGCAGCAGGCGCAGCGCGCTGCGCGAGGTGAGGCTCTTGCCGGAGCCGGACTCGCCGACGAGGGCGACGGTCTCACCGGTGGCAACGGTGAGGTCCACTCCGTCGAGGACGGGCCGGGCGGTGCCGGGCAGGGTGATCCGCAGTCCCTGGATGTCGAGGGTGTGCACCGGTTTCGTGGGTTGCGGCGGTCTCATCGGGCCCTCCTGGCGATACGGTCGGCCCAGCGTTCGCCGACCACGTTGAAAGCGACCACGGTCAGCACGATCAGGACGCAGGGCAGGATCGCGGACAGCGGGTAGCCGTGCTGGATGGCGGTCTGGCCGTCGAAGACCATGCGGCCCCAGTCGGGGGTGAGGGCCGGCACGCCGAGCCCGAGGAACGACAGTCCGGCGAGGTCCATCAGGGCGTAGCCGAAGTTGATGGTGGACTGGGCGAGGACGACGGGGGCGATGTTGGGCAGGATGTGGCGCAGGCAGATCTGCAGCGCCGAGTGGCCCTGGACCTGGTAGGCGCTGACGTACGGCCGGACCCGTTCGGCCAGGACCAGGGAGCGGGTGAGGCGGCTGACGTACGGCAGGTAGGCCACGGCACGGGCGATGACCGGGGCGAGCAGCCCCTCTCCGTAGACCGAGATGATCAGGATGGCCAGCAGCATCCCGGGGAAGGCGAAGACGAGTTCGGTGCTGCGGGAGAGCACGGAGTCGATCCAGCCGCCCCGCCAGGCCGCCGCCATGCCGATGGCGATGCCGGCGACGGTGGAGAAGGCGACGACCCCGAGCGGCCCGAGCAGGGAGGTGCGCGCGCCGAGCAGCAGCCGGGAGAGGGTGTCCCGGCCGGCCGCGTCCACGCCGAACGGGTGCGCGGCGGAGGGCGCGGCGAGGGCGTTGCCGAGGTCGACGGCGTTGGGGTCGTGGGGCACGAGCCAGGGTGCGAGCAGCGCGGCGAGCACGACGACGGCGACGAGGGCCAGGCAGACCAGATGGAGCGGGGAACCGGCGGCGCGGATCCGGGAGAGGCCCGGCCGGCGGGTCAGGACGGCGGTCATACGGCGGCGCTCCTCGATCCGAGGGTGACCCTGGGGTCGACCAGGGGCAGCAGGAGGTCCACGATCAGGTTCACGATCATGAAGAGGGCGACGATGATCAGGGAGATCGCCTGGACGGTCGGGAAGTCCTTGGTGGTGGTGGACAGTTCGAGGAGCTGGCCGATGCCGCCGATGCTGAAGGCCGTCTCGACCAGGATGGTGCACACCAGGAGCGTGGAGACGATCAGGCCGCCGGTGGTCAGGACGGTGCCCAGCGAGTTGCGGAAGACGTGGCGCCGGATGACCTGCCGCTCGGGGACGCCCCGGCTGCGGGCGACGGTGACGTGCTCGCTGTCGAGGGCTTCGAGCATGGCGGAGCGGGTGACCCGCGCCAGCATGCCGATCAGGTAGAGCGCGAGGGCGATCGAGGGGAGCGTGAGGTGCCAGAGCATGTCCCCGAGGCCGCCGTCGCCCGCGCCGCTGCTGGGGAACCAGCCGAGCTTGACGGCGAAGAGGCCCTGGAGCAGGACCGCTGCGACGAAGGACGGGGTTCCGACGGCGAACGTCGTGGTCACGAGGATGGCGGAGTCGGTGGCCCCGCCGCGGACGGCGGCGACCCTGCCGAGGAGCAGGCCGACGGCGACGACCACGACGAGCGACATCACGATGAGTATCAGGGTGGTGGGCAGGCGGTCCGCCAGCAGGCGCGAGACGTCGGTGCGGTAGGTGATGGACCGTCCGAAGTCGCCCTGGAGTACGTCGCCCAGCCACCGGAAGTAGCGCAGCAGGAAGGGATCGTCCAGGTGGTACTGGGCGTTGATCGAGGCGAGGGCCTCCGGGGAGGCCGAGCGGCCGGCGAGCAGGAAGCTCGCCGGGTTGCCCGGTGCCAGGTACATGGCCGCGAAGACCACGAACGAGGCGGTCAGGAGGGTGGCGGCCATCTCCGCCACCCGCCGTATCGCGAATCTGACGAAACTCACTGCGAGGCCCCCACGTCGGCGGCCCACGGGTAGTACATGTACGAGATCGTGGTGGGGGCGCCGGTGATCCGCTTGTTCAGGAACAGCGCGGTGGGCCACTCGGCGACGGGGATCCACAGCAGCTGCTCCGAGGCGTGGTGCTGGAGCTTCGCCTCGATGTCCATCCGCTGTTCGGTCGGGTAGACGGCGCTCGCCTGGTCGACGAGCTTGTCGTACCCGGGGTCGCTGTAGCCGGCGAAGTTCATGTACGCGCCGGTCTTGAAGTTCTGCAGCAGGTCGAGCGGGTCGGTGATCGAGTCGTAGTAGGTGAGCGGGAACATGTCGATGCCCTCGCGCGCCTGGGGGTCGGTGAACAGCGCGGTGAAGGCGTTCGGGGCGATCGTCTTCAGCTGGATGTCCAGGCCGATCTGGGTGCCCGCCGCCTGGACCGCGGTGGCGAGGAGGGAGACGTCCTGGCCTATGGAACTGGTGGCCACGGTCAGGGTCTTGCCGGTGGCGCCGGCCTCCTTGGCCAGGGCCTTGGCCTTCTCGAGGTCCTGGCCGGTGGGCGGCAGGCTGTCGAAGGCGGTCTTCAGGGTGCGCTCGGGGGCGGCGGCCCACGCGGCGCGGGTGGTGAGGGAGTTGGTGACGGTGCCCGCCCCGCCCAGTCCGGCCTTGACGAAGCCGGTGCGGTCCAGCGCCAGGGACAGTGCCCGGCGGACGCGGATGTCGCCGAGGGGGCCCTGCATGTTGGTGATGTTGACGTTGACCGTGCTCAGGCCCTCGCCGAAGTAGAGGGTGCCGGCGCCGCTGCCCTTCAGACGGGCGTAGCTCTCGGTGGGGATCAGGTAGCCGCCGTCGGCCTCCCCGCTGAGCAGGGCGTTCGTACGGGCGGAGGGGTCGGTCAGGACGCGGAAGACGGCCTTCTTCGATTTGGCCCTGGTGCCCCAGTAGCCGTCGAAGCGCTCCAGCTCGATCGACTGGCCCTTGTTCCAGGTGCCGAGCTTGAAGGGGCCGGTGCAGCCGAGGCCGCCGGTGGTGCCGTAGTCCTTGCCGGCCGCTTCGACAGTGGCCCTGGACGCAATCACTCCGGCCGCGGTGGCCATGTACTGGGGGAACTGCGAGTCGGGCTTGCTGAGCTTGACGGTGACCTGGAGCGGGCCGCTCTTGGTGATCGAGGCGACGTTCTGGAACACCTGGGCCCAGGCGGCGGCGTTGTCGGGGTCCTTCTGGCGGCCGAGGCTGAAGACCACGTCGTCGGCGGTCATCTCCTTGCCGTCGTGGAAGCGCACGCCGGGGCGCAGGTCGTAGACCCAGGTGGTGGGGTCCGGGTTGGACGCCTTTTGGGCGAGACCGGGCTCCGTGGCGAGGCCCGGGGTCCAGCGCATCAGGCTCTCGCACACGTTGGACAGGACGGTGTTCTGCGGGTAGTCGAAGGCAACCGTGTAGTCGAGGGTGGGCGGCTCGGCGTACACCGCCCAGGTGAAGGAGTCGATCTCACCGCGGGCCTCGGGGGTGGAGACCGCGAGCTTCACGTCGGTGATACCGGCGGCCTTGTCCTTCGGCGGGCCGGAGCAGGCCGCGAGCAGGGAGATGGACGTCAGGGCGGCAGTCGCGGCCGCGGCGGCGGAGCCGAGCCGGGCGCGCCGGCCGTGGCGGCGTCTGCCGGTGCGGGTGCCGGTGCGGGTGCCGGGCGGGGAGGTGGTCATCGTCGCGCTCTCTATTCCGTGAGGGTTGCGGGGGGAGGAGCGGGCGGACCGCCGGAGCGGTCCGCCGGGAGCGGCCGGTTTCCCGGGTCAGACGGTGGTCCGCGCGGTGGGGATCTGCTGGGTGATGCAGTGGACGCCGCCACCGCCGAACGCGATGGCGAGCGCCCGGACCCCTACGACCTTGCGGCCCGGGTAGGCCGTGGCGATCACGGCGAGGGCCTCCTCGTCCTGCGGCACACCGGCCACCGGGACGACCACGCCACCGTTGGCGACGTAGTAGTTGAGGTACGACACCTCGATCTCGCCCTCGGCCACGTCGGCGAAGGCCGTCTGCGGCACGTCGATGATCTCCAGCCGGCGGCCGCGGGCATCGGTGGTGGCCTCCAGCACCGCGCGGTTGGCGCGCATCCGGGCGTAGTCGGGGTGGTCCGGGTCGGAGGGCAGGGAGACGACGACCGTGCCGGGGGCGGCGAAGGCGCAGACCCCGTCGACGTGACCGTCGGTCTCGGTGTCGAGCAGGCCGCCGTACGGGAGCCACACCACCTTGGAGACCCCGAGCCGGGACTTCAGCTCGGCCTCTATCTGGTCGCGGTTCATGCCCGGGTTGCGGTTGGGATGCAGGAGGCACTGCTCGGTGGTGATCAGCGTGCCCTCGCCGTCGACGGTGATCGCCCCGCCTTCGAGGATCATGCCGGAGGGGATGCGGTCGACGCCGAGGTGTTCCAACAGCAGGCCGCTGATGCGGTCGTCGGCGTCGAACGGGTGGTGCTTGCGACCCCAGGCGTTGAACCGGAAGTCGACTCCGGCCCGGTTGCCGTCGCCGTCGAGGACGAAGAGCGGGGCGGAGTCGCGGAACCAGGAGTCGTCGAGCGGCAGCTCCACGACGGTCACGCCGTCACCGTCGCCGCAGAGCGCACGGGCGTCCTCGCCGAAGCCGGGCGGGGCGACCATCGTCACGGGCTCGAACGCGGCGATGGCGCGGGCGACGTTCGCGTACTCCTCCTTCACCTCGGCGAGCACGCTGCCCCACAGGTCCTCGCGGGTGGGCCAGGCCATCAGACAGCCGTCGTGCGGGGACCACTCGGCGGGCATACGGAATTCGGTCATCAGATGTCTCATTTCTTGCGTAGGCGGGAGTCTTCCACTCGACTGAAAATTCAGTCAAGAGCGAAGTGGGGCAAGGAAGGGAGCACGGGAGGGGAAGCGGGGCCTGGAGGAAGTGGCCGGAGAAGTGACTAGAGGAAGTAGAGGCGGTTCAGGGAGACCTGCTGGGCCGGCTCGGAGCGCAGGGGCTCGCCGTCGAGCGTCACGAGCCCGGTCCGGGCGTTGACGTCGACATTGCCGAGCCGGTCATTGCCGATCATGTTCTTCGGCCCGATGCCGCGCGTGCCGCGTACGGCGACCCGGCGGCGCCGGGTCGCCATGGCGCCGGAGCTGCCGGACTCGGCGGCGGCGCGGCTGACGAAGGCGACCGAGAGGTCGGCGGGCGCCGCGCCGTGGGCGCCGAACAAGGGGCCGAGAACGAGCGGTTCGCAGCAGTCGGTGGCGGCGTTCGGATCGCCGGTGACGCCGTAGGCCGGGAAACCGGACTTGAGCACCATCTGGGGCTTGGCGCCGAAGAACGGGGGGCGCCAGAGCACGATGTCGGCGAGTTTGCCGACTTCGATGGAGCCGATCTCGTGGGCGAGGCCGTGGGCGATGGCGGGATTGATGGTGAGCTTGGCGATGTAGCGCAGGACGCGGGCGTTGTCGTCGCCGTCACCGTCGCCGTCCATCGGGCCGAGCTCGCCCTTCATCTTGGCGGCCATCGCGAAGGTGCGGCGGATGGTCTCACCCGCACGCCCCATGCCCTGGGCGTCGGAGGAGGTGATCCCGATGGCCCCGAGGTCGTGGAGCACGTCCTCGGCGCCCATGGTCCCGGCCCGGATCCGGTCACGGGCCATGGCGGCGTCACCGGGCAGGTCGGGCTTGAGGTCGTGGACCGAGACGATCATTCCGTAGTGCTCGGCCACCGCGTCCCGCCCGAAGGGCAGCGTCGGATTGGTGGAGGAGCCGATGACGTTCGGCACGCCCGCCATCTTCAGCACGTTCGGGACGTGACCGCCGCCGCAGCCCTCGATGTGGAAGGCGTGGATGGTCCGGCCGTCCAGCACCCGCAGGGTGTCCTCGACGGACAGGCACTCGTTCAGACCGTCACTGTGCAGGGCCACCTGCACGTCGTACTCCTCGGCCACCCGCAACGCCGTGTCCAGGGCCCGGGTGTGCGCCCCGAGGTCCTCGTGGACCTTGAAACCGCAGGCACCGCCCTCGGCGAGCGCCTCGACCAGCGGGGCGGCGTCCGAGGAGGAGCCGCGGGCGAGGAAGCCGATGTTGACGGGCCAGGCGTCGAAGGCGTTGAACCCGTGTCTGAGTGCCCAGGGCGAGTTGACTCCGACACCCCAGCTCGGCCCGATCTCCTGCCCGATGATCGTCGTCACGCCACTCGCGAGGGAGGCTTCCATGATCCGCGGGGAGAGCAGGTGGACGTGGGTGTCCACCGCCCCGGCGGTCGCGATCAGGCCCTCACCCGAGACGATCGTCGTGCCGGTGCCGACGACCACGTCGACGCCGTCGAGGGTGTCGGGGTTGCCGGCCCGGCCGATCGCGTGGATCCGGCCCTCGCGGATACCGATGGAGACCTTGCGGATACCGAGGACGGCGTCGATGACCAGCACATTGCTGATGACGACGTCGCAGGTCCCGCGGACCGCGGCGGCCTTCAGGTGCAGGCCGTCGCGGGCCGTCTTCCCGAAACCCGCCAGGAACTCGTCGCCGGGCCTCTGCGCGTCGTGCTCGACGCGGACCGTCAGCCCGGAGTCGCCCAGCCGCACCCGGTCCCCGGCACGGGGGCCGAAGACGGACGCGTACTCGTGCGGGTCGATGTGCCGGCTGCCCGGCGCACAGTGATCGCTGTGCGGGGTCTTCTTGCTCACGCCCGGTCTCCGTCCTCGTGTTCGGCGGCGACGACGCCCAGGTAGCCGCAGGCCGCCGCCTTCGCCAGCGCAATTGCCTTGGCTCCGGGTGCGTCCAGGGGTCCGTCGACCAGTCCCGCAAAGCCGATCGCGATCCGGTCCCCGCCCACGGGGACGAGTCCGACCTCGACGCTCGCGCCGGAGTCGAAGCGGGTGGACGAACCGGCGGCCACGGCCAGCCGCATCCCGTAGGCCGCGGCCCGGTCGAAGTCGAGCCGAGGGTTCGCCTCGAAGAAATGGAAGTGCGAGGTCACGCTCACCGGCACCGCGGCAGTGTTGCGGACGGTGAGGGTGACCACCGGCTCCGGCGCGGCCACGGCGTCCGAGGCGGGCAGGACCGCGCCCGGGGCACGGTCGTCGCGCTCCACGGCGCCGAAGGGCTCACTGATCGCGGCCAGCCGGGTGCCGTCCTCGAAGACGGCCTCGACCTGGATCTCGGTCACGATGTCGACGACCCCGGGGAGCACGTCGTCAGGGCCGAGGACGCCACGGCCCCGCTCGAGGGCATCGGCCAGGCGAAGGCCGTCGCGCGCCGCCTCGCACACCGTGTCCGCGATCAGCGCGGTCGCCTCCGGCACGTTGAGCCGCAGGCCGCGGGCGCGCCGGGCCCGAGCCAGCTCGGCGGCGGTGAAGAGCAGCAGCCGGTCACGCTCGGTGGGAGTCAGGGGCATGACGTCCCCCGGCCGTCCCGCCCGGCGTCGGGGCCGGTCGAAACCATCATGGTCATTTCCTTCCTCCGGAAGGGCGGGCGAGGGTACGGCCGGGGGCCGGGGCGTCGCCCGTCCGGATGTGTGGTGCACGAGGCGGCGGCCGAGGGCCGGTGGCGCGCCGGGGGGACGCCTCAAGGGGTGCGTCGAGGAGATGCGGGCCGGGACCGGGCCCGTGAGGTGGCACGGGCCGGCCGGCGGTCCGACGGGCGGGAGGTTCGGCCCGCCTGCTCGGAATCCTCACTCTGGCATTGACTGAAAATTCAGTCAAGAGGCTGGACAGGCCCGGGTCCGCAAGGTTTCACGGGAGTCACCCAGGAGTCGCGTGGGAGACCTGCGCGAGACGCACAGGGGCGGGCGGGGAGTTGCGCGGGGTCCTGCAGGGGCCGGCACGGGGCGCGTACGGAGCCTGCGCGCGGCCGCGGGGAACTGCGCGGGCCCGTCCGGAGCCGGCCCCGGCCGAGCCGGGGCGCAGCGACGGCACGGACCCGGTCCGGCGGGGGTCAGCCGCGCCCGAGACCCGCCAGTTCGGCCGCGATGGCGCCCCGCATCAGCTCGCGGGCATGGTCGATCCTGATGCCCCCGCTCAGCCAGCGCATGCTCAGGCCCTCCAGCAGGGCGGTGAGCCGCTCGGCGGCGGCGGCGAGCGCGGAGGCCGGGACCATCGGCTGGACCTGGCCCAGCAGCGCGGCCACCTCCTGGACCCACACCAGCGTCGCCCGTGCGAGGTCCTCTCGCAGCACCTCGTCGAAGACGGCGCTCGCCCGCAGTTCGCCCCAGGCCGAGCTGTTCTCCCGTACGTGCACGGTGTCCTGGAGCTCCAGGAGGAGGGTCTCCTCCAGCTCCTCGCGCGGGGTGAGCGGCGGTTCGTCCGGGTCGCGCTCGGTCGTGTAGCGCTCGGCGCGGTCGTTGATGAACTCGAGCGTCTGGCGCAGGACGCCCGTACGGTCCTTGAAGTGGTAGTAGATCAGGGCGGTGGACACGCCGGCCTCGGCCGCGAGTTCCTCCACGCGCAGCCCGCGTACACCGCGCCGGGCGATCACCCGGGCGGCGGCTTCGAGGATCTGAGTACTACGAGACGCCATGCTCCGCACCCTACCGGGGTGATCGGCCGCGTATGTACGCGGCCCGTCACCAGGAGTGCCGACCGGCGGGCGGGCCGCCCCGGCGGGCGGGACCGTCCGCGCGGGCCGGGGCGGCCCGGCCATCAGAGCGCCGGCGGCACGGCCGGGTGCGACTGGGTGGCGCAGTGGATCCCGCCGCCTCCGGAGGCGATGCCGTCGATGGAGAGCTGTTCCACCCGGTGGCCCGGGTAGGCGGCCTGCAGGATGGCGTACGCGACGCCGTCGGCGTATCCGTCGCCGAACTGGGGCGCGATCACGGCGCCGTTCGCCGTGTAGTAGTTGGTGTAGCTCGACAGGAACTCCTCGCCCCGGCCGCGGATCTCGCGGCGGTCCGGTCCGGGCAGCTCGGTGATGGCCAGGCGGCGGCCATGGGCGTCGGTGGCGCTCTGCAGGGCCCGCTTCGTCTCCTCGTAGACGGCCACCCACTTCCTGTCCGCGCCGGGGCCGGGCTTGTCGAGGATGACCCGGCCCGGGGAGATGAACCGGGCCAGGCAGTCGATGTGACAGTCGGTGATGTCCTGGCCCGCGAGGCCCGGCACCCAGATCACCTTGTCGATGCCGAGCGCCGTCCTCATCGCCTGCTCGACCTGGGCCTGGCTCATGCCCGGGTTCCGGTTGGCGTTCACCATCGAGCTGACCGTGGCCAGCAGGGTTCCTTCGCCGTCGGTCTCCAGCGAGCCGCCCTCGCCGACGAAGCCCGCCCGGATCCGGTTCACCTCGTACTCGGCGAGGAGCGTGCGGGCCGCCGCCGCGTCGTTGGCGAAGGGCTGGGCGTACGTCGTACCGGCCTTGCCCCAGCCGTTGAAGTTGGTGTCCACACCGGCGACTGCGCCCGGGGCGACGACGAAGGTGGGGCCGAAGTCCCGGATCCAGAGGTCGTCGTTGGGGATGTCGATGACCTGGATGCCGTAGTAGGCGCCCATTCCGCACTGGTAGCGGGCCTCGGCGGCCTGGCCGGGGCGGGCCAGCACCACGACCGGCTCGTAGCGCGATATCGCGTGGGCCACCTCGGCGATGTCCCTGCGCACCGCACCGAGTCCGCTGTCCCACACCGACGCGAGGGCCGGCCAGGCCATGTACGTACGGACGTGCCGGTCGGTCTCGGCGGGCATGCGGAGCGTCGCGCCCGAGCCGGCCTGCGCGGCCGAGGCCGTCGGCGCCAGGGACGGGAGGGCGGCGGAGCCGAGGGCCGCGAGGGGAAGGGCGGCCGCGCCGAACTGGAGTACTCGGCGGCGAGAGGTGCGGGGGTTCGTATCCATGGTGACTCCCTGATGAGGAGGGGCGGGATGAACGGCATCCTCGCCCTAACTGAAAATTCAGTCAACCTCTCCCGCGTGCCGCCCGGGAGGACAGAACCGGTTCCACTTCCCGGGATCAGCCCTTGCGGAAGTGCTCGACGGAGATCGTGACGGAGCCTGCGGCGGTCGTCTCGACGAGCCGGACGATCGCAACTTCCTGCAGGTCAGGGCTTCGCACACAGAAGGGACGCTCCTGCGCGAGCGCCTTGAAGGGCAGGGTCGTCACGGGGCGGGTCTCGATCCCCCGCGCGCAGTCGTCCGGGGTCAGCTCTCCGTTTCCGTCGGCGACGAAAGCGTCGGACTCCTCGGACAGCAGGAACGCGTCGGAGCCGCGGGCGAGGTACCAGGCGGCCGTCTCGACGGGGACCACCTTCCCGGCGCGAAGGTCGAACTCGTAACCGGAATCCGGAACGGTGAGCTCGGCCTGCGGGTATCCGGGCGCGTACGAGGAGGCCGTCGACGGCCGGGGCGGGGAGGCGGCGGGTTCGGCCGCGGGGGCGTCGCCCTCCTCCGGGGGGAAGCCGAACCAGTAGGCCGCGCCACCACAGGCCAGCAGGGTCGCGAGAGCCAGGCCGATCACCGGCAGCCGCCGCGAGCGGCGCCGGTCGCCGCGCGCGGGGGCGGGTACCGGCCCGGCGGGGGCCGCCGGAACCGGTGCCGGGCCCGGCACCCGGCTCGGGGCCCGGCTCGGGGCCGGACCGGCAGCCGGATCCGGATTCAGCCCCGGATTCAGCCCCGGGACCGGGCTCGGGCTCGGGGCATACGGCATCGTCCCGCCCGGCCCCGTGACGGAGTACGCGGCTGCGGGCGCAGATGCCGACGCAGCTCCCGGCACCGGCACCGACGCGGATACGGACGCCGTTGCGGTCGCGATCGCGGTCGCCCGGAGGTGTTCCGGTACGGGCGGTTCCGACCGGCCGGACCGGTCCGCGTCCGCCCGCCCCCCGACCTCCTCCCGCACGGGCCGCGGCAGCCAGCCCTCGGTGAACTCCGGCCGCGGACCCACGAGGGGGTGGGCCTGGACGGCCGCGATCAGACCGGCGGTCGTGGGACGGTCCTCCGGGCGCTTCGCCAGGCACCACGACAGCAGTTCGTGCAGCTCCCCGGGGATCCGGCCGAGGTCCGGGTGCTCGTGGACCACGCGGTACAGCGCACCGGACTCCGGCCCGTTGCCGAAGGGCGGCACCCCGCCCGCGACGTACCCGGCGAGCGCCCCGAGCGCGAAGACGTCGGTCGCGGAGGTCACCGGGCGGCCCAGGGCCTGCTCGGGCGCCATGAACGCGGCGGTGCCGATGCTCAGACCCACCCCGGTGAGCGCGGCGGCGTCGGCGGCGCGCGCGATCCCGAAGTCGATCACCCGCGGGCCGTCCCCGGCGATCAGGACATTGGCCGGCTTGAGGTCCCGGTGGACGACGCCCACCCGGTGGATCTCCTGGAGCGCCTCGGCGATGCCCGCGACGAGCAGGAGCACCGTACGCACCGGCAGCGGTCCGTGGCGCTGGACGACCTGGTGCAGCGAGGGGCCGGGTACGTAGGCCGTGGCGAGCCACGGGGTGTGGTCGTCCTCCCCCGAGTCGACCACCTGCGCCGTGAAGAGGCCGTGGATCCGGCGGGCGCTCGCCACTTCCCGGGCGAAGCGCTCGCGGAACTCGGGGTCCGCCGCGAACTCCCGCCGCACCGCCTTCAGCGCGATGGGCCGGCCGCCCGGCGTGTACGCCAGGTAGACCACCCCCATGCCGCCGGAGCCGAGCCGGGCGTGAAGGCGGTAGCCGCCGATCTCGTGGGGGTCGTCGGCGGACAGGGCCGTGAGGGCGGACTGTGCGCCGGGGGGCGGTGCGAACATGCGGCGGCTCTTTCAACGATGCGGCAATGACTGACCTGGGGCGCATCGTGCCGCTAACTAAAGTTTCAGTCAATGTGTGACAATGCGAGACGCACACCGCCGGAAGGGAGGATCACCCAGTGTCGGATCGCAGAAGGGCCATCCTGGAGGGCGCCGCCCGGGTCATCGCGCGGCGCGGGGTACGGGGACTGCGGGTGAGCGACCTGGCGGCCGAGGCCGGCGTGTCGACCGCCCTGATCTACTACCACTTCAAGGACCGGACCGGCATCCTGCGGCAGGCCCTGGCCTTCATCACCGACCGGGCCGACCGCTACACGGGCGCCGCCGACGCGGCGGGATCCCCGCCCGCCGCAGCGGACCCCCGGCAGCTCCTGGAGCGGATCCTGCTGCTCGAGTTCCAGGACCTGCCCGAGGTGCGCGAGAACAGCACGGCCTGGGGGGAGCTGCGGGCCCACACGATCTTCGACCCGGAGCTGCGCGACGAGCTCGGCGCCGCCGGAGCGGCCTGGGTGGAGGAGGTCGCCGGCCTGCTGGCCGCGGTGTGCCCCGCAGCGCCGCCCGCCGCCGTCACCCCCGCCGCGGAGCGGCTGACCGCCCTCCTGGAGGGGCTGAGCGGCCGTTGGCTGAGCGGTCTGCTGCCGGTGGGGCACGCCCGCGACCTGATGCGCGGGGCGATCGGAGTCGAGATCGCCCTGCTCCGTTCCTTCGAATCGCAAATTGACTGAATTTCCAGTCAGTGCAACAGTGGACGACATCCGGGCGCACCACTTACCCGTGCGTATCGGACGTTCTCGGTGCAAAGCGTGCACCCTTTGGATAGGGCCCGGCCCGCCTGCCTGTGCCACGCCTCCCGTGCCCGCCCTGGCCGGACGCCCCTCGCGCTCCGCCAGCACACGATCGGAGTCCCCCCGTGTCGTTCACTCCCCCCACCCGCCGGACCGTTCTCCGTACCCTCGCCGGGATCGGCGCCGCCGTCTTCGGCGCCGCGGCCTGCGGCCCCGCGGAATCCGGCGCGCAGCCCGGCGCCGACGGCTCCCCGCAGCCCGGCTCGGGCGGTGAGCGCCGGCTCGGCGCCGAGTGGGAGAGCCACACCCGCACCTTCATGTCCTGGCCGGCCCTCACCTCGGTCTGGGAGCAGGACCTGCCCTACGTACGCGAGGACATCGCGCGGATCGCCCGCGCCGTCGGCGGCTACGAAGAGGTGATCATGATGGCCCGCCCCGACCAGGCGGACGCCGCCCAGCGCGCCTGCGGCTCCCAGGTCGAGGTCATCCCCCTGGCCGTCGACGACCTGTGGGCCCGCGACACCGTCCCCGTTTTCGTCGAGGAGGGCGGCAAGGTCGTCGGCGTCGACTTCAACTTCAACGGCTGGGGCAACAAGCAGGAGCACACGAACGACGGCCAGGTCGGCCGCCTCCTGCTCCAGAAGTACCGGATCCCCCGGGTTCAGGCCCCGCTCGTCGCCGAGGGCGGCTCCTTCGAGACCGACGGCGAGGGCACCCTGCTGATCACCGAGAGCTCGATCGTCAACGACAACCGCAACAAGGGGAAGTCCCGGGACACGATCGAGGCCGAGCTCAAGCAGACCCTGGGCGTCGAGAAGGTCATCTGGCTGGCCGGCGTACGCGGCGAGGACATCACCGACGCGCACGTGGACAGCCTCGTACGCTTCACCGCCCCCGGCGTGGTCCTGCTGGACCGCGCCCACCCCGGCACTCCGGCGGACTCCTGGTCCCGCTCCGCCGACCAGGCGAAGTCCGTCCTGTCGAAGGCGACGGACGCCCGCGGCCGCCGTTTCGAGGTCATCGACCTGCCGCAGCCCGACCTGAACCGGATCACGGGCGAGGGCGACGACTTCGTCTCCACGTACGCCAATTTCTACGTCGCCAACGACTCCGTGTTCATGCCGCAGTTCGGGGACCGCAAGGCGGACGACCGGGCCCGCGGGATCCTGCGCGAGCACTTCCCCAAGCGGGACGTCGTACCGGTGAAGATCGACACCATCGCCTCGGGCGGCGGCGGCATCCACTGCTCGACCCACGACCAGCCCGGCAAGCCCGCAGCCTGAACTCCCCGCCGCCCGAGATCCCCGTACCCCGCGCACCACCGGAGCGTCCGTGTCCGACTCCCACCGCATCGTACGAAGCGCGCCGTTGCCGCGCCGCGTCCCGCTGCTGCCGGGCCTCCTCGTGATCGCCATCGTGGCGGCGGTCACCGTGGGAGCCTGGCTCCAGTTCGGGGAACGCCAGGCCCTGGACACGGTGTACACGGCGGGGCGCTCCGACCGGGACCGCATCGACGTCGACGCCACGATCCAGCGCGTGGACGCCGCCGGCCGGGAGATGACCCTGCGCGTCCTGGTCACGCCCCGGGGCACCCTGGCCGAGGCCGGCGGGGTCTCCCCCGTGGAGGACCTGACGGTCCTGACCTCGACGGCCACCCGGGGCGACCTCGCGTTCAAGGCCCACCAGCGCATCTCCACCATGGACGTCCCCGTGGCCCTGACGGGCGGGTCGATCACGGACTACCCCTTCGACTCCTACGGGGCGGACGTCGAGTTCGGTGCGGTGCTCGGCGGCGAGAAGGTTCCGGTCCGCGTCACGCTCTCCAACAACGACGTGCTGTTCTCCGCGACCGTCGACGCCTCGACGGCGCAGGACATCGCGGTCCTCGACATCGGGCTGGCCCGGTCCAACAGCGTCTTCGTCTTCGCGGTCTTCATGATGCTGGCCATGTGGGCGCTCGCCGTCTCGGTGCTGATCGGCGGCTGGTACCTGGTCACCCGCCGCAAGGGCCTCACCTGGCCCGCGCTCGGCTGGATGGCCGCAACGCTCTTCGCCCTGGCCGCCTTCCGCAACACGGCCCCCGGAGCCCCGCCCATCGGCTGCCTGCTCGACTACATCGCCTTCCTCTGGGCGGAGACGGTCATCGCGTTCTGCCTCATCACGGTGGTCATCACTGGCATCCGGGCCGAACCCCGGACCGGAGCCCCGGCCGCCGCACCTGCGGACGCGCCCACGGAGGGATCCACGACGCAGTCCCCCTGACCGCCGTCCGCGGCGAGCGCGCTCGCGCCGGAGGAGCGCTCAGAGCTCGTCCGGGGCGGGCGGCAGGGCGGTCGGGCGGCGGCCCGCCCGGCGCGCCTCCAACGCCTGCTTCGCCTCCGGCCATTCCGGCCGGGTGATGCTGTACACCGCCGTGTCGCGGATCCAGCCGTCCCGCATGACCATGTGGTGCCGCAGCACGCCCTCGAGCGTCGCGCCCAGCCCGGCGATCGCGGCCCTCGACCTGGCGTTGCGCACATCCGTGAGCAGCTCGACCCGGTTCATCCCCATCGCCTCGAAGGCGTG
The DNA here is from genome assembly GCF_035989885.1 of Streptomyces sp. NBC_01232. Lineage (GTDB taxonomy): Bacteria > Actinomycetota > Actinomycetes > Streptomycetales > Streptomycetaceae > Streptomyces. Next base: position 7,059,599 of record NZ_CP108518.1, on the reverse strand, counting down.
GGTCAGCATCAGCAGCTTCGCCTCGGTGTTCGCACCGGTCCCCTGCCGCGACGCCGCCAGGTAGGTCCAGCCGATCTCCAGCCGCCGCTGCGCAGTGTTGATCATCATCAGCCGGGTCGATCCCAGTACCCGTCCCGTCGCCGCGTCCACCGTCGCGTACGGGATCTGCGTACCCTCGACGCGGGCCGCCGTCGCCTCTTCGATGAAGCCGCGGACATCGTCCGGGTGCGGGACGCTCGTCACCGCGAGCTCCCACAGACTGCCGTCGCGGACCGCCTCGCAGAGCCCGTCGTGGTGCCGGAGCTCCAGCGGCTCCAACCGGACCCGCTCCCCCACGAGATGCACCGATTCCACCGGCTCGACCGCCCCCGTCGCCCGCTCCATGCCCGGCTGTCCCCTCCCCGCGTCCACCACGACGCACCGACCCTATCCGGCCCGTCGTCATCCCGTTCGAAAGGGACCGACTCCCTGTCACTGTCCGCCGTGCAGCCGTGGGCATACGGCTCGGGCAGGGGTGCAGCCCGGCAGGAGCACGGCACCGTAGGCTGCCCGGCATGCACAACACGCTGACGGAGCAAGCCCGGTGTCTGTACGAGGACGCGGACGGGGACGGTTACCGACCCGCGCCGGGGTGCACCAGCGAGCACGCCGAGTTCTACTTCGTCGAAGCACTGACCTTCGCCGACCCCGACGCCCTCCTCACCATGCTGCGGGAGCTGTGTCCGGATGCGGCCGACGGATACCTGCCGGCCCGGATCCGGAACCTGGCCTATCGGCTCGTCCTCCTGCAACGGCCGGACGAGCCGGCGCTGTTGCGTGAGGCGGCCCGGAGCCTGTCCGTGCACGCCCCGGACGGGAACGCCATCGCGGCGGCCCTGGAAGGACGGGCCGACGCCCTCGATGCGGCCCGGCGCACGGCCTGAGCCGCGGTGCCGGTGCCGGTGCCGGTGCCGGTGCGCCATCGGCGGGAGCACCGGGCCGGGTCTGCGGACACCCGCCGGGTCAGCTCCCGGTGTCCGGCTCGTACGGGACGTACTTCGCGTCGGTCCCGGGCCAGTCACGGGCGATGAACGGCGGGCGGTCGATCCGGTCGAAGCACCGCAGGAGGAAGTCGGTGAAGGTTCCGGCGGTCTCGAACCAGCTGCCGCCTTCGCCCTGGACGACGATGCGCCACTCAGCGGGATCCGCTTCCAGGGGCAGGAAGTAGTAGAAGTTCTCCTCGTCGGATCCCCACCAGATGAGGCCACCCTCTTCGGGGTGAAACGGCCACGGGTAGCGGTCGGGATCCCTCTCCTCGGACCCCTGCGACGGCCAGAGTCCCTCCGCTTCCTCCGCGGTGCCGTCGATCGGCCGGTTCAGCCACAGGTACCCGTCGATGGCACCCGGCCCGTACAGATCGAGAAACGCCTTGTAGTCCGCCGGCAGCGCCACCCCGAGGTACGCCTCGGACGCATCCCACAGTCCCGGCCGCGCCCATCCCCAGACCTCCGGCTCCCCGAGCAGCTCCCTGAGCCGACCCAGACCAGTCACAGCCACACCTCTCTCACGATCATGTTCACCACGCACCCTGCCAGCCGCCACTGACACCGACACCGACACCGTGCCGGATCGCCTCCCCCGGCCCCGCGGACCTGCGTCCCGGGACGCCGGCCGATTCGGGTCAGGCGGCCTCCCCCAGGTGAGTCAGGGCCTGGCGGAAGTCATCGAGGGCGGGCCCGAACTCACAGTCCGCGATACGGAACGTCGATCGGTCGATCAGGATCCTCGCCAGTGTCCGTGCTCCTCCTGCCGGGTCGTGCCGGAACAGCCGGCGGGCCAGGTCCACTCCGTCGTCGAACAGCGAGCGCACCTCCTCCCCGAACATGTGGGTGCGGTTCTGCCAGTAGACGGCGGAGCGGATGGTGAGGGCCCGATGCAGGCGCACCAGTTCGGCGAGATGCCGGTCCGGATCCGCGGTGGCTCGCGGAGCGAGGGCGTCCACCTCTTCTCGGAGGGCATGACGGCTGTCGAAATAGCCCGGCTTGCCGTCGGGCGACCACTGCAGGGGCGCAGCCCCCGACGCCGTACACGGTCCATCGGACGCAAGTCGGTCGCTTTCGGCGCCGGAGAAGGTCAGCAGGACCGCCCAGAACGCCGCCTCGTAGCTGCCCCAGGTCGTCCGCTCACCTGTATCGGCCAGCTCCGTCAGGAGGGCCAGCACCTCTTGCCGCACGAGTGCCGCCTGCTCGCCCCGGTCGTACATGTCCAGCATCTGCGCGTACCAGATGAGCGAGTAGAGACGGCAGGCCGACAGACCGCGGCCGTTCGCGGCTTCGACGTCCTGCATGCTGAAGAGCGTCTCGAACGCGGCGAGCGCTTCGCCGGACCGGCCGGCGTTGTGGAGAGCGGCGATCCAGTCGAGGAGCGACCAGGCGAGACCCCCGCTACTGGGCCCGTGGGGCACGAGCGCTGCCACCAACTCGGTCATGGCATCGGCAGCCTCGGCGTACCGGCCTTCCACGGAGAGTCCGGCAGCCCACTCGTGCAGCCCACCGGCCACGGGGGTTCGGGACAGTTCGGCCTGTGCACGGCTGATGGCGAGCATCTCGGCGCGCATGGCGAGTCCTTCGGCGCGGCGGCCCACGCGGTACAGCTGTCTCTGGCACGAGTTGAGAGCCCCGTACAGAGCGTCCGCACGGGTGGGCTCGGCCGGATCCATGGACCGCGCCACGGCCACCGCCTCCTCGCACAGCGCCAGGGCGGACGGATGCCGCTTGCCGGTGCTGGTGTCGTAGCTCAGACCTTGCAGTGCCTTGGCCAGGAGCGGCAGGTACGAGGCCGGGCCGACCTGCGCGAGCACCCGGTAGGCGTCGACTTCCTCGCGCGGCGAGCGGTACCCCGATGCGAGCAGCACGTTCCGCGCTCGCACGATGTCGTCCTGATCGTATTTCCCCGAGCGATTCATAGCGGCGATTCTGGGCGCCCCGCAGAGGGCTGGACAAGGCTGGTTCCCTGTGCTGTTCCTCCTACGAAAACACCCTCTGACCTGTCATGATGGGTGTGACATCACTTTCCGGGGGGGGTCCCCACGCCCGCTGTGGTCAGCTCGGTCCTCAGGATCCGGTCGGGGCCGTTCTCGCTCATCGGCTCCACGCACCCGAAGATCTGGTTCGGTGTGGATGCAGGCGCTGCCTGCCTCCGGCGTACCGCAATTGACGGCTGACCGTCAGTCACTGCTTGCTCCACGTCAGGCTGACTTTCACGTGAGCCGAGGCGCCGGCTGCCGTGATGATCGCCCCCGCCTGGGCGCTCAGCTCGACACCGAACTCCACAACGAGGACATCCGGTCGCTGCGCGAAGTCCTCAAGTTGCCCAGCCACGCCACGGGTTACGGCCCGCACGGCGTGCATGACGGAGTCGAACGTGGCCTCGGCCTTCTCGATCACCGCAGAGGTCGATGCACCCCGGGTGAGCACGGAGCTGGACGCCAGCTCGTCGGGGACCCTGACCAGCACGGCGCTGCCATCGTCTAGCGAAAACTCTATGATGCTCATAAGCTATGGATTAGCACGAAATATGGGGTGTTGCCAGGTAGTTGACTGTTCCCCCATCTCCTGAGCGCGTAGATCGAATCGAGGCGCCCGAAGGAGCTAGGTCATGCCACTCGTCGTGGAGATCATTCTCATTGTCATCGGCTGTGTCCTCCTGGTGGCCGCCCTGATCGGCAGCGGAATATCCAGGCGCTTGATGACCATCCCGAAGATGCATCGGGCACCTCGCGTTATCGTCGCCATTCTCGGCGTGCTGCTGCTGGCGGGCGGAATGTGGGGCGTATCGACCGAGCCGGAAAAGCATGAGCTTTCGCTGGCCGATCTCAAGGCCCATATTCCGCCCGACGTCAAGGCTTCCCTGGTGTGCACGGAATCCGCTGAAGCCCCCAAGGGAGCGGTCAGCGCGAACTGCAGCACGGAAGGCATGATCCCGGAATATGTGTGGTACACCATGTTCCCTGACGTGCATTCCATGCATGCCTACTGGGTGAAGCAGACTGCCCCCGAAAGCCAGCCGGGAACCGAATGCAACAAAATTGATGACTATAAAAAGGGAAGCCATACTGAGTACTATCTGGACGATGCGTCCGTAACTGTTGGCGATCTCGCCTGCTATGTGTCCGAAGGTAGCACGGTAGCCGTGTACACGGACCGGCGTTTCAACATCGTTGTCTGGGCCGAGATTTCGGACCCGAAGCACTTCTCCGACTTTCTCACCTGGGTCCGGGATACCTCCCAGCCCATAGGGGATTCAGACGTAGCGCCCGCTACCCCCTCGCCCACAGCGGAGCCTTGATCCGGCTGCGCGGAGAGAAGGGCGCCATGTCGGCAGAGTTCGATTTTGTACTCGAAATGAGCGAGGCGCCCGGAGGCTATTGCGTCGAAGTGTCCTCGCCCTGCGGTGAGGACCGTGCCATCGCCGATATCGACGCGCACGAGTTGTTGGGCAGACTGCCCTCGCTCCAGGCTGCCGTGCTCGGGTCCGCCTCGCGCTCACGGTCCGTGGGGACGGAACTGGAGGCGCCCGCACGTCAGGTCGGCGGCATGTTGTTCGAGGCCGTGTTTCAAAGCTCGGTCCAAGCGCTCTACCTTTCCAGCCGGCAGAAGGCGCGAGAGCACGGGCAGAGACTGCGTATGGTTCTTCGGGTCCGCTCCCCGGAACTCGCCGCATTGCCCTGGGAACTCTTGCACGATGCCAAGCTCGGCGGCTATCTGTGTCTGCACCACCCGATCATCCGCTACGTCGAGATCCTCGAGCCCGTCTCGCCACTGCACGTGCAGCCGCCGCTACGCATCCTGGGCATGGTGTCCCTTCCCGGCTCGCTGGGCGCGCTGGACGCGGAATCCGAGAAGGAGAGCCTGAGCACCTCGCTCAAGCCACTCCTCGACGAGGGGATGGTGCAGCTCGACTGGGTGCACGGTCAGACCAAACGGGATCTCTTCGACGCACTGCTCCACGGGTGCCACATCTTCCACTTCATAGGTCACGGAAAGTTCGACGAGCTCAGGCGCGAGGGAATGATCATCCTCGCCGATGAACAGGGCCGTCCGGATCCGCTGCACGCAGAGGCGCTCGGCTCGCTCATCAGCATCGCCGAGCCCGCCCCCCGCCTCGTCGTGCTCAACAGCTGTGAGACGGGAACCTCACATGCCCAGGATCTGTTCTCCAGTACGGCGGCCGAGCTGGAGTTCACGGTGCCGGCCGTAGTGGCGATGCAGTTCGCGGTGACCGACAAGGCCGCCCTTCTCTTCTCCAGGGCCTTCTACCAGGCCCTCGCGGCCAACCGGCCGGTCGACGAGGCGGTGCGCACGGGCCGCATCGCGCTGCGGGCCGACAAGGACGACAGCCTGGAGTGTTTCACCCCCGTCCTGTACCAGCGCAGTGGCGATGCCAGGCTCTTCGACCTCACCTCTTCACGGCGGCCCGCTCCCGCACGGACCGTGGTCGAGGAGATCAATCAGATTCAGCGGGAAGCCGCCCCTGACAGGGCCCCCGAGCGGCCTGCCCCACCGTCCACCCCGTCGCCTCCTCGACAGGCCACGTCTCTCATCAAGACTCCCTCCCCCGACACCACGCCACGTCCTGAGATCGACACAGGACGCTGGGTGGTCGCTCTGGCCGTCCATCCGCAGGGGCGGCTCCTGGCGACCGGCGCCCGCAAGCTCGTGCGGGTCTGGGACGTGATCACCGGCCAGCCGACGTGGGAACGCAGGATCAGCGGGTGGAGCACGATGGTGAACACCGTCGCCTTCAGCCCCGACGGTGGAAAGCTGGCGGCGGGCAGCACGGACAACCTCGCACGCATCTGGGAGATGCCGACCGGATCCCTGGTTGCAGAGCTGCCCCACGGCCATTTCGTCGACGCGGTCAACTTCGACCACAGTGGGAGATACCTGGCCACCGGAGGTGCAGACGCGACGGCCTGCGTCTGGGATCTCAGCACCGGAACCCGGATTCTGTCCCTGCGCCACGCCCGGGCGGTCAAGGACGTGCAGTTCAGCCCGGACGGGCGCCTGCTGGTCACGGCATCCGCAGATGGTAAGGCGTATGTCTGGGACGCCGACACCGGCTATGAGCTGGCGCAGATTCCGCATGGGGATTTCGTCCTCGGCGTCGCCTTCTCCCCCGACGGGCAAAAAATCGCCACTTGCAGCGAGGACCACACCGCTCAGATAACGGAGACGGAGACATGGACTCAGCTCTTCCGTGTCGAGCACATAAGTGGTCTGAGAGCGGTGGCCTTCAGCTCCGACAGCAGCCTGATGGCCACCGGCTGTGCGGACGGAACCGTAGGCGTGTGGCGGGCCGACACAGGGAAGTCGCTGTTCAACCTCAAGCACAACCGCTCGGTGAACACCCTGGCGTTCTACCCGGGCAGCCGGTTCCTGGCCAGCGCGGGTGAAGACAAGGTGGTACGCAATACCAGGATTCCCGAGGTCGGCCCGTGAGCGCACAGTCACCCGCCTCGGAAAACCACTTTCGAGCATTCAAACTGCTTTCCGGCCGCCACGGTCGACCGAAGAGAATCTGCCGCACACACGGCCGGAATTGCTTGCGCGTTCGACCGTTGCGAGTTCAACCTTGAATCGCGCCTATAGATGCCGGATAAACGACCTGTCATGATGCAGATGGACAAACGGCGGCATAGAATGCAAGGAGGCGTCGAGGGCATTCCTTGCCCCTTGCCGTGGCCGGAATCAGACTCTTTGACGGAGCCGCCCGTGGGGCATCCTGATCCACGGCAGTGACACCGGCACACCGGTACAGCAGCTGCGCTCGGCATCCACAGGCAAGTCCCGCCGCGCATCGCGGTAATGACCACCCGCCAACTCCTTGAAGGACAAGCCGAGGAGGCCGGCCCCACCGGTCCCCGACCGGGTCCCCAAAAACGATCAAGGGGCCGTTTTGGAGTAATCCAAAACGGCCCCTGATCTGCGACTCTTTCGAGTCGGGACGACAGGATTTGAACCTGCGACCCCTTGACCCCCAGATCGATGGGCCGGAGAAAAAATCCGGACATACAGCACAATCTCAGGGTGCACAGCGTGCGCATACGTACATGCTGTGCGCCCATCGACGTGGGCGCTGGTCCCCAACTGGTCCCCAGGGGACGCCACCTGGCCCTCGGGCCCGCTTCAGTTCGGCTCGACGCCGCAGGTCGCTGCCGATCTCACGCCAACGCCAGGAGTCGCCCCAGGCGCTCGATGGTCGCCAGGCCCTCCGCCTCAACTGACGGGAGTGCCCTCCGCCGACCCGGCCGTTCGCTCGGGAACCGGACTGGGCCAGGGCGTTGACCGCCAAGTCGGCCTCTTTCTCGTTGCCGGTCTTCTGCGCGGCGAGGCTCTGGGTTCGCCAGCCCGGTGCTGCTGGTCCATGGGTGGTGGCAGGATGCCCGGTCATGGCAACGAGAGATGGCAGCGATGAAGCGTACGTCGTTGGGTTGTGCGAGCGGATCCTCGGGGAGAACGCCCTGCCGCAGCACAGGTTCGACTGGCTGCTCGGAGATCCCGGATCAGGCGGCCGACGAGTCCAACTGCCGGTCGACGCCTACTGGCCGGGCCATCAGCTGGTGGTCGAGTACCGCGAACTGCAGCACGACCAGCCGATGCCCCACTTTGACAAGCCGAACCGCCTCACCGTCAGCGGTGTCCACCGCGGCGAGCAGCGCGCCCTGTACGACGCCCGGCGCGATGAGCAGATCCCCGCGCACGGGCTGCGCCTGGTCCTCATCCGCCCCGCCGACCTGAATGCGGACGGCCGCGGACGACTGCGCCGCAACGAAGCGGCCGACCTGGCGGCACTGAAGAAGATCCTGGCCCGCTCCAGCGACGAGGACCGGGTCACCGACACCTTCCGCACCTGGCTACTGGCCGAAGGCTGGACACCCATCGATCCCACGGACCGGTGGACCGACCTCGAAGCCGTACGCGGCTCGGAACGGCTGATCTGCGAGGCCAAGGGCCGCACCAGTGAGAAAGGCATCGACGCCGACATCGCCTATGGCCAACTGCTGCGCCGCATGGCGAGCCAGGACCCGCACACGCGCTACGCCCTCGTCGTGCCGTCCTCCTCCCTCAAGGCCGCCGCACGCGTCCCGGCCCACATCCGACAGCTCCTGCACATCGACGTCTACGAGGTGACGGATGACGACCGGGTGTGCCGGCTGACCGACTGATCGGTGCCGGGTACCGCGGCGGTTTCCGCTTCGCCACCAAGGTGTCCTCCGAAGCCCACGCGCCATACGCTGCCACCTCGTTGCACGAACCGGACACCAGGCGTTGCGGCGCGGAGTTGCCCTCCAGGCCAGTGAAGTCGAGATCCGCCGGCATGCCGGAGACCGCACCCCGCCTGCCCTGTCTGAATGCGAGAATGCGGCTCTTGGCCGGAGAGCGCATTGGCGCGAAGTGAGGCACAAGCACCGACGAAGCGGGGGTTGCCATGACATTGGCCATGTGTCCACTGTGCAGCGACGATGAGGACATCGTGGTGGTCCGCACGTTCGACGGCGGACGTCGGCTCGTGAAGCACCGGTGCGGTTACGAATGGGAGCACAGGGAGCCCACCGTCCCGCATAGGGACCCGCTCCGCTCCTTCCAAGACCTCAAGACCCGTTTCCCGAACGCCGAGGATGTCGATCGTGAGCAGTTGGAGCGCGTGACCCGGCTGAAGGAGCAGTACCTCGCTGTCAAACCGGCCCTCGACCCCGACGTGGCGGCCTACTGGTCGAAGTACCAGCAGATCTTCTCCCCCGACGGGCTGTGGACCTGCGACCCCAGAACCCTCAAGGACTTCGCCAACTCCGAAGTCGGAGCCCGCCCCGGCAATCAGGCCACCTTCAACTCCGCGTGGAACGACATGGGCGACACCGCGGCTGGGGAGGCGACCCGCCAGACGATCGAGTACCTCCTGCACGGACCTTCCGACCTGCCGCTCGAAGACCGGCTCGAGCACCTGCTGTCCGGCACCAAGCCGTTCGCCATGACCGGCTTCAAGGAAGCCCTCCTCACGAGGGTCCTCTGCGTGACGTACCCCGACCGCTTCCTGACAATCCTGAAATACACCACCGAGGCCGGCGGCAAACGCGAGATCGCGCGGATGGTCTACGGCCTGGAGCTGCCGTCCCCCGAGTCGGTGAACTGGACCCGCGGCCGGCTCATCCTGTGGAGCAACGACCTCCTTCTCGACCTCGCCGGCGAAGGCTTCGCCAACCGACAGCACGCCGCCGCATTCCTGTGGTGGGCCAAAGATCAGCCCGGAGGGCGACGGGCAGCTTGACCAGGGTTCCGTCGACCTTGGCCACGCACGGCCTCCCCCTGTCCACCTTCCACGCCTTCGAAACTGGGCCGGCCTCCGCAGGGGCCATAGGTCTGCCGTCGGCGTAGATGAACGGCGAGAGCACCAGGTCACCACGCACAATGCGGACCTTTGAGCCGGTGTCCTCAACCGCGCCAAGGAACTCGTAGCCCGTCCGGCAGCCCTGGACGCCAGCTCGTGCTGCCGGTGTACCGCGGGTGACGGTTCACGACCTGAGGCACCTGGCCGCCGCGATCACCATGATCTGGACCGTCCAGTCCGTCATCTTCCCCGAGAACACCGCCAGCCTCGCCCTCCACGCCCGGGCCGGCTTCCGGATCGTCGACACTCGCGAGAGCATCGGTTGCCACCGGGGCCAGTGGCGGGACGTCGTCCTCGCGGAGCGCCACATCCCTACCGCCACCTGACTGGCGCCCCTACAACTCGCTCTCGTCCTCGCCGGGCGACGGCTACAGCAACAGTCGGCGCCCGGCCGCAGTCGGTCGGCCGAGCCGCCGAACCGGTACTGGGATCACCTCGCGCCCGCGCTTCCAGCGGGCATTTGTGCGCTCTACATGCGGGAGGCCGCGAAGCCGATGAGGACGACGGCGGTGATCACGATGCCGATCAGTCCGGCCCAGCCACCCAGCAGGGCGAGCGCCCCTACGACGGCAAGGGCGCCCAGCATGAGCGCGGTGAACGCCCGCACCGACAATCCGCGGTCATCACTGTCTTCGGCCTGCGTCTTCGTCTTTCTGGTCACCGTGCGCACAGTACCGAGTCTGGCGTGGGCGTCTCACCGCAGGGGCTCATGGCGCCGGCCGGTGCGGGTATGCGGACGGCCCGGCTCCTGATGGGGGCCGGGCCGTTCTGCGTGGGCGTCAGGCGAGTGCGAGGAAGAGCTTTTCGAGTTCTGCCTCGGTCATGGGGGCCTGACCCTGGTCGGCTTCGGTCATGCACTGGCGCATGCCGCTGGCGACGATTTTGAAGCCGGCGCGGTCCAGGGCCTTGGAGACTGCGGCAAGCTGCGTGACAACGTCCTTGCAGTCGCGGCCGGCTTCGATCATGGCGATGACGCCGGCGAGCTGTCCTTGGGCGCGGCGCAGGCGGTTGAGGACTGAGTTGACTGCGTCGTCGTCGACTTTCACCGGTTGCCTCCTGGCTTTGTGCGCTCTCACACCCTGGTACCCCAGGGTGTATCGGGCGGGGGTGGTCAGCCGGCCCGGAGGGCGGCGAGGGTTGCGTCGAGGTCGCCCTGGTGGGGACGGTTGTGGGGGAGTTTGGCGAGGAGGGAGGCCATGCCGCAGGTGTTGGTGAGGGCGGAGTAGACCAGGCCGCCGGCGACGCCCGCGGAAGCGAGGCGGAAGGCGGGGTGCAGGCGGCCCAGCGCGAGGCCGGTCAGGACGACGGCGCCGGCGGTGAGTCGGACTTGGCGTTCCATGTTCCAGGCGGTGCGTCGGGCGCTGTCGGGGTGGTGGAGGGTGTGGCCGTCCGCTGCCCAGGCTGTTTTGCCGCCGGTGAGGGTGGCGGTGGTGATGCCGTGGGCGGCGAGGGTGTGGCAAGCGTTCTCGGAGCGTGCGCCGGAGGCGCAGACGACGAGGAGGTCGCCGCGCTGGGCTGCGTGGCGGATGTCGGGGAGGGCATGGTCGAGGTGGTCGAGGGGGATGTTGAGGGCGCCGGGAAGGTGGCCGGTGGCGTATTCGCCGGGGGTGCGGACGTCCAGGACGATCAGTTCGTGCAGGCGGGTGCGGGCCTGGTCGGTGTCGAGGGCGTGGGGGGTGGTCATGAGCGGTGTTCCATCCTTTTTGTCTGGTGCCCGGTTACGGACACCTCGTTATCGACTGGCGATGGGGCGCCGTTGCGGGTCGCGGGCGGGAAGGTCAGCGGAGGGCGTCGATGAGCATGAGGGCAGCGACGGCCAGGAGCACGAGCGCGAAGATCCGCTGAAGGGTGGGACCGGAGATTTTGGAGGCGAGGCGTTTGCCGTCCCACGCTCCGAGGATCGCGGCTCCGGCGAAGGGAGCGATGACCGCCCAGTGCAGGGGCGTGTTGGTGCCGGCGCGGGCGGCGAGCGCGGCGAGGGAGTTGACGGTGATGACCAGCAGGCTGGTGCCGACCGCGGCGCGCATGTGCAGTCCGAGGACGGAGACGAGGGCGGGGACGGCGAGGAAGCCTCCGCCGACCCCGAGGAGGCCGGTGACCGCGCCGAGTCCGGCGCCTGCACCGGCGGCCCGGGTGGGCCTGACGGGCCTGGCCTGCTGGTGGGGGTCGGCGAGCTTGAACATCCTGAGGGCTGCGAGGGCCGCGATCGCGGCGAACGCGGCGGTCAGCACCTCCTCGGGCAGGCGTGCGGCCAGGGTACCCGCAGCGATCGCGGGCACGATTCCGGCGGCCGCGAACAGCGCGCCGGTCTTCCAGCGGACGTTTCCCGAGGTGGCGTGGGTGTAGAGGGCGGTCGCGGAGGTGGCGGTGACGATGATCAGGGATGCGGTGGTGGCGGCGGCCGGGGTGAAGCCGAGGAGGTAAATCAGGGCGGGGACGGCCAGGACACTGCCGCCGCCCCCGAGCGCCCCGAGGGCCAGGCCGATGACGGCCCCAGCGATGAGGGCGAGGATGAGGGCGCTCACGCTATCCGGCCGCTGCTTCCTTCTGCGTCGACGACCGGTAGCCCGGCTGATGCCCAGGCCTGCATACCGCCCTTGACGTCGACGGCCTCGGCTCCGCGCCCGGCCAAGAGTCTGGCGGCCTGCTGGGAGCGGTGCCCGGAGCGGCAGATCACCAACAGTGGCCGGTCCTGGGCCGTGGCGGGCAGGCCGGTGCCGGTGACCAGCCGGGAGAGCGGCACATGCACGGCGCCGGGGGCGTGGCCGGCATTCCACTCGGCCTGCTCGCGCACGTCGAGGAGGATGGCGTCACCGTCGGTGGTGCGCTGGTGGGCCTGGTCGGGGGTGACGCGGGCGGTGCCGCGGCGGAGGAGAGGCATCTGGTTTCCTTCCGAGTCTCGGGTGGCGGGGGCAGCGGTTCAGCTGCCGGTGCCGGTGGTGAGGGGCAGCCCGGCGTCGGTTGTGGCGTCGAAGGAGTCGTCGACGGCGACGACGTCGCGGCCTGCGGCATCCAGCAGGGAGGCGGCGATGCCCGCGCGCATTCCGCCCGCGCAGTGCACCCACACCGTCCCGGCCGGTACGTCGGCCAGGCGGCGGTGGAGGTGGTGGATCGGGATGTGTACGGAGCCTTCGATCCAGCCTGTGGCGCGTTCGGAGTCCCGCCTCACATCGAGGACCACATCCGGGCGGGGGTCCTGGGCGGCGAGGTCGGCGAAGGTGGCTCGGGGAAAGGAGCGCAGGGCGTGGCCGTCGGGTACCCAGTCGCGGACGGTGCCGGTGGCGGCCGCGGCCGGGCGGTCGATGCCGACGCGGACCAGTTCGCGCTGGGCGGCGGCGAGCTGGGCGGGTGACTCGGCGAGGAGGGTGACGGGCTTGCCCCAGGGGATCATCCAGGCCAGGTAGGTGGCGATCTTGCCTTCCGCCTCGAAGTTGAACGAGCCGGCGATGTGGCCTTCGGCGAAAGCGATCCGGTTGCGCAGGTCCACCACCCATTCCCCGGCGGCCAGGCGCTCGGCGATGTCGGCGGCGTCGGCCAGCGGGGGTGCGGTCAGGTCCACCGGGGTGGGGCCTTCGGAGTTGGCCGGGCCCATGTGGGCGTAGTAGGCGGGCACGTCCTCCAGGCCTGCCAGCAGGGCGGCGACGAAGGAGTCGACGTCCTTGACCAGGGCGTCGTTGCCCTCCTTCTCCTTGCCGATCGTGGTGGCGTCGCCCTCGGACTGGGAGGAGGAGCAGAAGCTGCCGAACCCGTGGGTGGGCAGCACCGGCGTCTCGTCGGGGAGCTCGGCGGCCAGCCGGTGCGCGGATGCGTGCTGGGCGCGGGCCAGCTGTTCGGTCAGCCTCGGCTCGACCAGGTCAGGGCGACCGACCGAGCCGATCAGCAGCGACCCGCCGGTGAACACCGCGGCCGCCGTCCCCCGTTCGTCCAGGACGTAGGAGGTGTGGTGCGGGGTGTGTCCGGGTGTGGCCATCGCCCGCAGGGTGATGCCCTCGTCCACACTCACCGTGTTGCCGTCGGCGACCGGTGTGCGGGCGAAGGAGACGCGGGCGGCAGCGGGCACGAGGTAGGCGGCGCCGGTGATGCGGGCCAGGTCCAGGCCGCCGGTGACGTAGTCGTTGTGGACATGGGTCTCCGCCACGTGCGAGATGCGCACGCCCCGCGCGGCAGCCGCCGCCAGGACACGGTCGATGTCGCGGGGAGGGTCCACCACCACTGCGGTGTCCGCGCCGCCCGCCAGGTAGCTGCGGTTTCCCAGGCCCTCGGTCTCGATGGTGTCGATGAAGAACACGTGGTTGCTCCTTTCGGCTGGCATTTACCCCCGGGGGTATATTTCGAGCCTAGCACGGGTACCCCTGGGGGTATTTTTGGCGGCCTAGGGAACCCGCTCGCACCGGACGGCTACCCGCCGCCCGCCACACACCCCGGACAGGGATGACGCCATGCGCTACGACCGGACCGTCCACCTCGATGCCGACTTCACCACGACCGTTTCCGCAGTCCGCGAGGCCCTTGCCGTGCAGGGCTTCGGCATCCTTACTGAGATCGACGTCACCGCCACCCTGAAGGCCAAGCTCGGGCACGACATGGAGGACTACCTGATCCTCGGTGCCTGCAACCCGCCGCTCGCCCGCCAGGCCCTGGATGCCGACCGCACCATCGGCCTCCTCCTGCCCTGCAACGTCGTGGTTCGCACCGACGGCGAACGCACCGCCGTCCAGGCCCTGGACCCCGGCGTCATGGTCACTCTCACCGGCCTGCCCGCCCTCCAGCCCGTCGCCGAGGAGGCCACCCGCCGTCTCGACGCCGCCCTCAGCACCCTGGAAACCACCGGATGACCGCGGTCAGGCAACGAGTACCACTTCTGCAGTGTCAGTCGTCATGGCTGCCATCGCCCGCCTCTTGTGCCGCGCACCGCATCGATCCGGAGCAGCGGGGCCGGACTCTCGCCGACCCGGCCTTCGTGAGCGACCGAAAGACTGGGAACGGGAGGTTCCGGAAGAGCCGGTGACGCGCGTCTTCGCTGCATGCTTCTTCTCGGTTGCTCACGCACGTGTCCCGGAGGCGCGGGCCCTTTCGTCGGTGTGCGGGTCCGCTCGACGAACGCGCGCAGGGCCTCCATGACGTCGACGACGCCGGTGTGCCGGGCGGCTGGCTCAGCCTGACTCGGGTCGCCGGCGCCTGATCACCTTTCGTGATGAGGCGTGGCGTCTGGCAGCCCCACAGCGGGCCGCCGGACGCCGACGAGTCGATCCGGCCGATCTCGCATCCGGCGCCTGCGAGGCTGACCCGGAGTGCTCCGAACTCGCCGAGTCGGCCCTCAGAGGCCGAGAGGTCCCCGGAAGGGCCCGAAAGGCCCATGCCCGAGGACCGCCGGCCGATCAGAGTGGCAGTAGCCCACCCGAAACGGAGGCCCCGCCATGACGGACACCACAGCGGCACGGCCGTCGGAGGACCTGCAACGGCTCGACGTCACCCATGTCGAGGGTGACGTGTACGCGGTCGACGTGCGCGGACACCGGCTTCGCGTGGACCAGCCCCTGGGAGCGGGCGGGACGGACACCGCACCCACGCCGACTGAACTGTTCGCCGCCTCCCTGGCCACGTGCGTCGCCTTCTACGCGGGGCGCTACCTGCTGCGCCATGGCCTGCCTCGGGCGGGCCTGGGCGTACGGGCGGAGTTCGCGATGGCCGCCGGCCCGCCCGCCCGCGTGGGCGCGGTGCGCGTCGTGGTCACCCCGCCTCCGGAGCTGCCCGAGGAGCGGCGCGCCGGCCTCCTCGCTGTCGCCTCGCACTGCACCGTCCACAACACGCTCCGGCAGCCGCCGGAGACCACTGTCGAACTCGAACACTCCGCCCGCGGCCGGCGCACGGACGAGTCGGCCCCGGGTCGAGCGCCTACCCGGCCCTGAGCAGTGCCAGCGCCGCGGCGGAAGGCGGCCACCGCAAGCTCGGCCGCAGCCTGCACCTCGCCCTGGGTCCAGTGCATGTCCTCATCCGGCTCCGCATAGGCCTGCAGCTGATGGAGCAGTCCCGATCCGCCGAGCGCCCTCATGAAGATGCCCAGCCCCGATGTCGGCCGCGACGTCGGACCCCAGTCCGCACAGCCCGAACAGAACCTGTCCACCACGTTCCCGTTCAACGGGACCTCGATCGTGGCCACATGGGGCGTCCGGAGCTGACCACACTCTCTGCGCGTATGCAGTCTGGCGTTCTTGCCCTTCGCCGAGTGCACAGTGATCTTGGCGCCTTCGAACGGTCCGAGTGGTACGTCGGCTGTGAGCATGCGATCGCGCACGAACTCCCCCTTCTCCTGCCTTGCGAGCTTAGGGCCGAGCAGTGACACGCGCTGCCGGACGCTGGATGAATGCCCCTGATGACACCGACTGCGTCCGCAAGTTGCTCGCGGCCAAGCACCCGACCGACTCCAGCAGGACCATCCGACCTGCGAGATCGAGTTGTCCGGCCTGAGCGTCCCTATCGGGCCGGTCCAGCGCACCCTGCCCATCGACGCACAGAGGGTGGCCGGAACGTCGCGTTGGAAGCCGATGCGCAGCCAGTAGGCAGCCCAGCGGCCGCGTGGCATACCGGCTGACCAGCCGTCCGCCATGGCGTTCGGACCTCCTTACTCCATTGCCCAGATGCGTGTACTCGGCACTGGTCCCCAGATCTGGTCCCCAGATCCGGGGCCGCCGGACATCGTCCTGGCTTCACCCGCGCACAGGCGCCGCAGCCAAGCTCTCGCGTGAAGAAGCCATGGCTCCGTTCTCTCGTCATGGGCCGGGATCATGGTTGCCGGCCCGTTGCCAGGCGTGGAAAGCAGCGATCGCTGTCGGCTGGGTCGGGTAAATCCGGTTCACCCCGACCGCCGCCGTGAGGCCGTAGGCGTCGAGGGATTCGCGAAGTTCCTGCTTGACACGGGCGAGGGCGAACACGACGCGGGCCGCCCCAACGACACCGAAGCCCCTGGCGACAGCTGACCTTCGCGGTGAGATGACGGGGTGCACGCGGCCAGCGCCATGCTCCCCGTCACCTCACAGATCAGAAACCGGGGAAGGTCAGATCACCGGTGGTCGGCCGAGTCGGGTCATGCGCCACACGGTCCGCCACCGCATCGGACGCCGTGGCGGGCACGGCACCCGCACCCCCTCGAAGAACCCGGCCCACCACGACCTCAGTCCGGACAGTGGGGGCCGTTGGGCAAGCGTGTACGCCGCCCAGGTGGCGAGGTAGACCGGGACGAGGATGGCGGGCAGGTGCCGCTTCGCGAGCCAGACCCGGTTGCGGCCGGTGTGGTGGTAGTAGACCGCGTGCCGCGAGGCCGGGGTCCGGGGGTGGGTCAGGACCAGGTCGGCCCGGTAGTCGATCTCCCACCCAGCATCCAGGGCCCGCCAGGCGAAGTCGGTCTCCTCATGGGCGTAGAAGAACTTGTCGGGGAAGTCGCCGACCTGGTCGATGACGTCCATGCGGATGGCGTGGGCGCCGCCCAGGAACGTCGTGACCGGCCCAGAGATGAGCGGGTCAGCGCCCCCGAGGCGGGGGACGTGCCTGCGCTGGGAGACGCCGTTCTCGTCGGCGATGCGGAAGCCGACGATCCCCAGCTTCGGATTCGCTGTGAACGCTTCCCGGACCAGGTGGAGGGTGTCGGTTCGAGGGAGGAGGCCGTCGTCGTCGAGGACAAGGACGATGTCAGCGCCGCCGTGTTCGCGCAGCCACCGCACCCCGGCGTTCCGGCCGCCGGGGATTCCCAGGTTCCCCGGCAGTTCGACGGCCGCCACCGGGTCCGGCAGAGCGGGGAGCTTCGCTCCCTGCCCGAGCACGATGACCTTGGCGGGCTCGCCTTCCTGGGCTGCCACCGACTTGAGGAGAGCACAGAGTTCAGCCTCCCGGTCTCCCATGGTGATGATCACGACGCCGACCGTCAGCGGACCGGTCCGGGCGCGGTTCATGCCTGGGCTCGCAGCAGGTCGACGGCGCGTTCGTGCAAGGCCCCAGCTCCGGGGATTTGGCGCTTGCGGTAGCTGGCAGCCGTGGACTGGATCGCCCTGATCTCCTTCACGGTCCGGTCCGAGACCAGGCCATCCATGAAATCCAGCGACCGACCCCACACGGCCACGGCCTCCTCGTGCCGCTGCTGCGCAGCGACCGACCGCCCGATGTTGACCATGGTCAGGCCGTGAACCCGCTGATAGGTCCCCGGCGTCCGTCCCTTGAGCGCCGCCCGGTAGTGCTTCTCGGCAGCCCGGTGTTCGCGCATCTCGGTCAGGGTCTTGCCGGTGTGCGAAGCAACGGTGGCCGCGACCGGACCCGACGCGGCAGCGTAGACAGGGACCGGGTCACCTGCGGTGAGCATCGCGTCCTCGGCCGACAGCAGGGCCGCCGCCGCCTTCCCGCTCTGCCCATCAGCCCCGTACGCCCTGGCGCAGGTGACCAGCAGTAGGGCCTCAGTCTGCCGGTCGACATTGCCCGTCGCACGCCGCAGCGCCTCCTCCGCCAGGCCGATGCACGCCTGCGGGTGACCGAGGTCGAGTGCCTGGTGGGTCAGAGCCCGCATCATCCACGCGGCGTGCCCGTACGGGTCTGACTCGCAGGCCAACTGGAAGCCGAGGAGGTAGTAGCGCTGGGCGGCGCCCTCGCGGCCCAAGTCGTGGTGCTTCCAGCCCACCAGGCACGCCAGAGTCGCCGCCGCCCCGAACGCGCTGCGCCGTACCGGCTCCGAGGGGAAGCGGCCCTCCAGCATGGGGACCACGGTGTCGGTGAGGTAGGCGGTCACCATCGTCAGGCCGTGGCCTCCGCCCAAGCGTTCATCCATGCTCCGGAACGTCTCCGTGAGCTCCCGCACGATGGCGACTTCCTCAGTGCCGACGGCGCCGCCGCGTTCGGCTGCCCGCAGGGTCGCGGCGACGGCCTGGTGGTCGTAAACGAGAGGCAGGGCGACGGCGGCCGTAGCGAACGCGGCGTTGAGGAAGTTCCTGCGACGGAGCATCACGAATCTCCCGAGGTCGGTGGCGTTGGCCAGTGGATCGGCCCCCAGGGCCTCGCCGGTGCCTGCGCAGCCTAGACCGATCTCTGTGGGCGTGACCTTCCGCTTCATCCTTCTGGTGAGGGCTTCGGCGATGTACGAGCGGGTCTGACCGCTTGGTGTACCACCCATGACCCAGGAGTGAACGGCCGAGCGGGAGGTATGCAGCGTCACCCCGGACTCGGCGGCCACCGCACGGACGTCCCTGGCCAGAACCCCGTAGGTACATCCGGCCTCGGCGATGACGTCTGCCAGCGCGGTGTTCGGACTACGACTCTCCGCCAACTCGCACTCCCCGCAGCGATCTTGAACAGATTGAACAAGGTGCCCCGCCGCCCACGGTACCCCCACCCGATCACCGTGAGTTCAATAGCCGTAACGCCAAACGCGATCGGCCCGGAACCTGTCCGGAAACCCGGCCCCACGCCGACGCTTCGCCCTACACGGACCACCGCGAAGAGGAGCCAGGGAGATGTCTCGTACGACAGCACCGCTCCACCCCAGGACCGGCGTCACCTCCGCCGGCCCGCGTACTCCCGGTCGCCTCCTACGCGGTGGCGAGGAACGACACGGCCCGCTCGTCCAGCTCGGCCGCGCAGCGAAGCCCCCGTGCCCGGAAGGGTGCGAGGTCGGCCCGCATGGTCTTGACGGCCTTGCGGGTCCGCACGGAGCGGACGCCTTCCATGTGGTCCATGGCCTGCCCGAACGTGGCGCACGCCTGCTCGATCCGGCCGCGCTTGAGGTGGAGCTCCGCCCCCGCGACCAGGTCCAGGGCCACGATCCGGGCGTAGGTTCCGGCGGGCCTCGTGGCGGCGGCGTGCAGGTACTCGGCGGCGGCGGCCCGGTGGTCCCCGAGGGTTTCGAAGACCTTCGCCGTCCGGGAGAACACCGACGGCGCCACAGGCCCCCACGCCAGGCCCCAGAACGGCACCTCGTCGCCCCGCTGGCTGCCCTGTTCCAGCAGGGCGCGGGCTCGGCCGACTTCGGCGAGGGCGGCGGCCGACAGCCCGGTCTTGGCCAGGGTGTGGGCGTGGACGACGCGGAAGAGGGCTTCGGTCTGGGAGTCCACGCGGCCCTTGGCCCGGGTGAGGCCGGTCTCGGCGAGGCCCTGGCAGTGCTCGGGACGGTGCAGCTTGAGCCCCTGCATGGCCATGGTCCGCATCACGAACCCGTCATGGCCGGGCAGTCCGGACTCTACGGCGAGCCCGTAGGACTGGAGGTAGTAGCGCTGGGCAAGGCCCTGCTGTCCGGCGTCGTAGGACTTCCAGCCCAGCAAATGGACGCCCCGGCTCGCGGCGGACAGCATCTGGGCACGGATCTCGTCCGTGCGGAACCGGCCCCGGCACAGCGGCGCGACGTCGTCGCGGAGGTAGGTCACCAGGGCGGAGCGGCCGTGCTGGCCGCCATGGCGTTCGTCCATTTCGGAGAACATGCCGATCATGTCGCGCACGGCGTTGACCTCGGCCATCCCGATGACCTGACCGGTGCGGGCGGCTGCGGTCCTCTCCGCGATGTCGCGTACGTACGCCAGGGGCAGGGCTGCGGCGGCCACCGAGTAGGCGGAGGCCGACAGGAAGCGTCTGCGGTCCAACTCGGCCCTCCACATCGGGATCAGGGAGTCGATCGGATCGCCCCCCAGCGTAAGACCGATGCTGTCATGGCCGCCGTCCGGGTCGGCGTCGGCGAGGCCCAACTCCACGGGGGTCAGGAGCCGGCCCAGGCGGCGGGAGAGCGCGACGGCCAGATAGCGGGCCGTGTCGGGCTGTGGTCGGGCGCCCTGCACCCAGTGGTCCACGGCCGACTTGTTCGTCCGCAGAGCCATCCCGCACTCGGCCGCGACGGACCGGACCGCCTTCGCGACGGCTTCGTACGTTAAGCCGGACTCCGCGATCAGATCGCGGAGACGGTCGTTCGGTGTGCGTGTGGCCATGAAGCACCTGCCCGTATACCCGATATACCGCTTGCCCTCGCCGACACGGTACCCCTGCCCGATCACCGTGAGTTGAATAGTCGTCATGCCCGAGGAACCGGCCGCCCGGCGGCCTTCTCGGTGCTGCTCTCATCCGGATCAGCCGTGAACAGGAGCTTTGGAGATGTCCCGCACGAGCGCACCGATCCTCCCCGCCCGGCCCAGGGCCGGCATCGCACCGCCGGCCCAGGTACCGCCGGTCACCTCTTCCGTGGACGTCGCCTGCGACATCGACACCGCGCTCGCGCTCGCCGACCACGCCCCCCACGGCACGGCCGCCGCGCAGATCCGGGAGCGGCTGCGGCAGCACATCACCAACCTGGCCGGGCCCGCACAGGAGTTCGCCGACTGGATGCCGGACGGCCGGGGCCGCGACATAGCTCTCGCCACGGTCCACCACGCCCGCAACATGGCCGCCACGCGGGGCGGGGACCCGGCCGCCTCGCTGAGGCTGCTGGCCAAGCTCGCCCAGCACCTGGCCCGGTACGCGGCCGACAACCACTCGCCCGCCAGACGGCGGGCCGCCTGACCGGCCCCGGCCGTGGCCTGGCCTTGGCGGCCATGGCCGGGGCCCTCCACCCGCGGCAGGTGCTCCACAGCACCTTCGCCGGCGCACCTGCTCCACACCACCTTCGACCGTCATCGAGGAGCCCACCGTGAACACCACCGTCAGCCCGGACAACGTCTTCGCCTACGCGGACGAGCGGATCGCCCAGGCCGCCGCCGCCCTGTGGCCGGACGGCCCGGTGGTGGTCGGCCCGCACATCCCGTCGGTGACCGGGTATGTCCGCCGGGTCGAGGCCGCCGGACGGCCGCTGTTCGCGAAGGTGTCCCTGCTGGGGGTGTCGCTGGCGTCGGTGCTGCGCGGCACGCACGGGGACTGGGCGGAGGTGAGGGCCAAACAGGCCGCGTACTTATCGTCGCCCGGCGCGCTGCTGGAGCGGGAGGCCGCCCAGTACGGGGCACTGGCCGGAGCCGGACTCGGGACGGCGACGGTGGCCGGACTGGCCGGCGGGGTCCTGTTCACCGAACCCGTGGACGGTGTGACGCTCGGCGAGATCCTGGCGAAGGACCCGCACCGCACGTTCGACGTTTTGGCGGGTGTGGCGGAGGAGCTGGACGCGCTCCAGAAGCCTGCGGTGGCCGCGCTGGTGGGGGGCGCTGCGATCCGTGAGCGGTCCGTCCACGGCACGTTCGCCCGCAAGTTCAACGGGATCTCCGGGGACACGTACGTGTCCCTGACCGGGCCGTCTGCGCCGGTACTGGGGGCCGTCGTGGCACGGCTGCGGAAGATGCGGCTGTCCGGCACCTACGGCATCGGGATCGTCTACGGCGACTTGAAGCCGGAGCACGTCGTCTTCCCGGACGGGCCGGAGAGGCGGCCGACGTTCATCGACCCGGGCCTGGCCTTGGGCCACCCGGCGTCCGACGTCGCCAAGCTCGTCTCCCGCATGGTCCTCGGGCTCATCGTCCAGCCCCCAGCCGGGCCCGGCGCCACCGCAGTCCTCCAGGGCATCGGCCAGTTCACCGACCTGGCCACCTACCGGCTGACCCCTGCGGAGCGGGCGGCGTGGCTGAGGCAGTTGGTCGTCCTGTGGCTGATGGACACCGTCAACATCTTCACCACCTACCTGACAGCTCCCACCGGCCTGCCCCTGCCGGAGTCGGCCCGCACGCTGATCGCCCAGGCCCCCGTCGTGTGCACGCTCCTCGACCGGGTCTCCGCTCTCCTTGCGGCCGTGTCGATGGACGGCCGCACCGTGTGGCGCCTGGCCCTGGATCACGCGGCAACGGCGGCCGGACGATGAGCTCGCGCACCGGCCCCGTCGGGGTCATCGGAGCCGGAGCTGTCGGCCAGACCGTCTCAGCCCTCCTCGTGGCCGCCGGATGGTGCGAGGAAATCCTGATCGCCTCCGGCAGCGACCGCTCGGCCGCCGCTCTGGTCACCGACCTCCAGGACATGGCCCAGATCGTCGGCTCGCCCGTCCGGGCCCAGACTGCCCAACCCGCCGACATGCGCGACTGCGCGGCCGTGGTCGTCGCCCCCCGGGCGAAGTTCACCAACACCGCGACCGCCGACGTCCGGATGGCCGGTCTGGAGGCCAACGCCCCGCTGATCGCCGCCCTGGCCCGCTCCCTGACCGGGTACGAGGGGACGGCCGTGGTCGTCACCAACCCCGTCGACCCTTTGACGTGGCTGTTCGCCCGCGCCTCCGGCGCGGCCCGCGTGTACGGGGTCGGCTCCGCCACCGAGACCGCCCGCTACCGCCTCGCGCTGGCCGCCGAACTCGCCGTCCCCGTAGAGAGCGTGGCCGGGCACGTGATCGGCGAACACGGCGACGCCTCCGTGCTGTGCACATCCACCACCCGGATCGACGGCCGCCGCGTCCATGTACCCGTCCGGGCCGTACGGGCCGAGCTTGGCGCCCGCCCACGCCGCATCAACGCCGGGATCGGCCGGGGCCGCTGCGGCCCCGCCGGCGCTGTGCTCCACGCCCTCACCCACGCCCTCGGCCTTGAGGACGGGCCGGTTGAGCTGTCCGTCGACCACCAGGGCGCCCAGCTCGGCCTGCCCGTCCACTTCACCGCCGGACGCCCGGCCGTCCGCCTGCCCCGCCTGGACCCGGCTGAACGGCGTCTCCTCGCCGCCGCCGACCACAAGATCCACCTCGCGTGCAAGACGATCTCCCACCACCTCGAAGGAGCCCGATGACCCTCGCGACCCGCATCAGCGCCGCCCAAGCCCACGTCACCGTTACCAGCAGTACGGCGGTGATCACCGACTGGTCCATGCGCTATTTCGGCCCGTGGTGGAACGCCGTGGACGCCGTCGCCCCGCACGCGGGTCCGGTCGTGGCCGCCGACGTCGAGGCGGTCGAGGTTGCCGCCCTCGCCCAACAGATCGGCGAGGGCCGGCACCAGGAGTGCGTGTACGCCAACGAGCCCATGCTCTACGCCCGGGGCAACGACGGTGTCGTGGCCGCTGTCCAGCCGGGCGAGCGCCTGGCCTACCGGTACGAGCCCGGCCTCCTGCGGATCGTCGGCTGCGACGAGGTGCCCGTCGCGCTCGCCGCCGCCCGCCTGGCCCGCGAGGTCCTGCGCTCCAGGCTCCTCACAGACGGCTGGCGCATCCTGCACGCCTCCGCCGCCGTCCGCGACGGGCGTACCGTGCTGGCCCTCGGCGAGAAGGGCGCGGGAAAGTCCACCGTCGGGTTCCTCCTGGCCCGCGCCGGCTGGCAGCTACTGGCCAACGACCGCGTGTTCGTCCGCCCCAACGAAGACGGCGGGGTCGCCGTGCTGCCGTGGCCGTCGGCCGCCGCGATCGGTCTCGGCTTCCTCGACGCCATCGGTCTCTACGACGACGTACGTGCCCGCGTCCTCTCCGGGGAACAGCTCCACCCCACCCAGCACGAGTCCGTCACCCGCGCCCTTCTGGACGGCCGTCGCCTGCCCATTCGCTCCTCTTCCGGCAAGGAGCTCAAGCCGCAGTTCTTCCCGGACCAGCTGGTGACCTGGCTCGGGTTGACCCTGGCCACCGAGGGCAGCGCCGCCAAGATCGTCTTCCCGCGTATCGACCCCGACGCCGCCCCGGCCGTCCTCAGCGAGGGCAGGGCCTTGGGCGAGGACGACTTCTTCACTGGGGCCACCGAGGACCGCTACCCCGACGTCTTCGGCCTCGCCGCCACCGGCGAAGCCAGCCGGGTCACCCGCGAACTCCTGGCCACCCGTCTCGCCGACCTGCCCCGCCACAGCGTGGTCCTCGGCCACGACGTCAAGGCGAACGTCGAATTCCTCGCCGAACTCGCCACCACCTGAACCCGCGGCAGGTCCTCAACAGCACCACGCCGGCGTGCGTGCTCCCGGTCACCTCCGCCGGGCGCGTCCCCACCAACACCACACCCGGTATGGCCGGTGGTGTGAGCTGAACCCCCGCCACGGGCCCCCGGGGCGGGACGTGGCGGGACCTGCCCCGGAGACCGACAAGAAGGAAGAGAGACGTTGACCGACACGACGGATGACAATGCGGCCGCGCTGCGCCAGGCGATGACCAGCGACATGGTCAAGGCCGGAATGATCACGAGCGAGCGGGTCGAAGCCGCGTTCCTGACGGTCGCCCGTCACCGGTTCGCGCCCGAAGCGACGCCCGAGAAGGCATACGAGGTGGAGTCGGCGGTCCCCACCAAGAGGGACCAGCACGGCATCGCCGTCAGCTCGGTATCGGCGCCGCGCATTCAAGCCATGATGCTGGAGCAGGCCGAGCTGAAGCCCGGTCAGGACGTGGCCGAAGTCGGATCGGGCGGCTGCAACGCCGCGCTCATGGCCGAACTCGTCGGCGACGACGGGGTGGTCACCACCGTCGACATCGATGCCGACGTCACCGCGCGGGCCCGCAAGCTCCTGGACGAGAACGGCTACGCCCGGGTCAAGGTCCACACCGTCGATGCTGAGGGCGGTATCCCGGACACCGGAGCCCTCGACCGGCTGATCGTCACCGCCGGGGCCTGGGACATCCCGCCCGCCTGGACCGACCAGCTGAGCGACGGCGGGCGCCTCGTCGTCCCGCTGCGGATGCGGGGCCTGAGCCGGTCGGTTGCTTTCGACCTCGACGGCGACCGGCTCGTCTCCCGGTCCGCCCAGATGTGCGGCTTCGTCACGATGCAGGGCGCCGGAGAACACCAGGAACGCCTGCTCCTGCTGCGGGGCAGGGAGATCGCCCTGCGCTTCGACGAGGGCTGGCCCGAGGACCCGGAGGCCCTGAACGGTGTGTTCGACACCGAGCGGGCCGAAGTCTGGTCCGAGGTCACCGTGGCCATGAGCGAGCCGTTCACCGGCCTGCAGATGTGGCTGGCGACCGCCCTGGACGGCTTCTGCCTCATGTCCGTGGACGGGGACCTGGACACCGGTCTCGTCGCCCCGCAGAACAAGTCGGCCTGCCTGTCCCTCCTCGACGGGGCTTCCCTCGCCTACATGACCATCCGACGCAACGGCGACCGGGCCGAGTTCGGGGCGCACGGCTACGGCCCCGACGCCAAGGCCGTGGCCCAGGCCCTGGTGGAGGAGATCCGCGTCTGGGACCGCGACCACCGCCGCAGCGAGCCGGTGATCTACGCCTACCCCGCCACGACCCCCGAGTCCGAGCTGCCCGCCGGTCGGGTCATCACCAAGCGGCACCGCCGCATCGTCATCTCCTGGCCCCGCGAGGACCAGGCCAACAAGAGCACCACCGCGAACAAGGAGAAGTGATCATGACCAAGCAGATCGCCACGGCAACGACCGGCCTGAGCGGCGAATTCAACCTGGACGTGCGCGTGGTCGAGGCCGGGGCGCCCGTCGCGAGCCTCCTGCGCAGCACCGACGACGGCTGCGGCTCGACCTGCTCCAACGGCTCCACCGCGTGCGCGTCGTCCGTCAACGACCCCTCCTGACCGGACCGCCGCGAAGGTGAGGCGGAGCAGGGAGGCCGGCCGCCGTGCTCCCCGTCACCTGCACCATCCCCGCCGCCGGGCACACGTGTGTGCCCGGCGGCACCACGACCACACCACGACAGCTGCCAGGGGGCGAAGAGTTATGGGGCGCGGAGCACGGCTGTATCGGCACACGCAGGCCCTGATGGTGCGGGCCACCACGCACCCCGGCACAGGGGTTCCCGCGTCCGACGTGGACCCGTCCGGGCCCGGCGGGCCCGAACGCGGCCGGGCCTGGCTGGCGGCCGTCGGGGAGCATCCCCAGGCCCGGCAGGCGCTGGAGGCCGCAAGCCCCGTCCTGGCCGCGCAGACCACGGCCCTGCTCACCGCTCCCGTGCCGTCCGGGAAGGAGGTCCGGCGGCTGGTGCATTCCACAGCCGCCTACCTGCTGCGCTGGCAGGGACGGGCCACCCCGTTCGGGTACTTCGCCGGAGTCGCGTCGGCCCGCACCGGGCCCACGCCGCAGGCCCTGTGGGGTCCCGGCCACCGGGCCGTGCTGCGGCCGGACGCCGTCTGGCTGGGCGCCGTGACCGACCAGCTCGCCTCATACGCTGGCATCCGCGAACGTCTGCTCGTCGTGGCGAACCCGGCCGCGTGTGCCCGGGGAGGCCGGATCGTGGGGCCCGGCCGTACGCCCGCCGACGGCCTCTCCCCGTTGGAGGTGTCCGTGGCGGCCACCGGGCCCGTCCGTACCGCCCTGGCCGCCGCCACCGCCCCCGCCTTGTTCCCGGACGTCGCCAAAGCCGTCGCCGCCGACTACCCGCACGCCGACAACGAGAGCGTCCACGGCCTCCTCGTCCAGCTCTTGGAGCATGGCGTGCTGCTGTCCGTCCTGGATGCCACGGCCACGGCCGCCGACCCGCTCGCCCACCTCCGTTCCCTCACCGACCCCACCGTCACGCCCGGTCCTCTCCTGGCCCCCACCACGGAAGTGACCGGCAGCACCTCGCCGTCCTGGCCGGACGCCGTCCTCGACGCCCAGGTCACCATTCCCGCCGGCGTGCTGTCCGAGGCCGAGTCGGCGGCTTCCGTGCTGGCCCGGCTCTCGCCGTACCCGTTCGGGAATCCGGCCTGGCGTGACTTCCACCAGCGATTCCGGCAGACGTACGGGGCCGGTGCTGCCGTGCCCGTCATGGAGTTGGTGGGTGACGGGGGGCTCGGCTTCCCGCCCGGGTTCCTGGGGTCTGACCGCCCGACCCCGGCCCGGATGCTGTCCGCCCGCGACGAAGCGTTCCTCGCACTCGCCCAGCAGGCCGCCCTCGACGGGGCCCGCGAGGTGGCCCTCACCGAACCCCTCCTCGCCTCGCTGGCCGTGGTCGACGCCGACGAGCTGGTGCCGCCGCCCTCGGTGGAGCTTGCCTTCCAGCTGTACGCCGACGATGCGGACGCCGTGCGGCGGGGCCGGTTCGAGCTATGGCTGACGGCAGCGGCCCGGCCCTCGTCGTCCATGGTCGGACGGTTCGCCGACCTCCTGCCCGAGCAGGATGCCGCCGCGCTGGCCGCCGCCTTGGCGGGCCCGGCCGGGCCGCTGCCCGCCCAGCTCGTCTTCCCCGCCCGCAGACGGCGCAGCTCCAACGTCATCCGGACCCCGCGCCTGCTGGAGCACACGGTCTCCCTCGGCTGGCCCGAACCCGGGCCCGGCAGCATCCCGCTCGATGATCTCGCCGTCACCTGCGACGCCCGCCACCTGTACCTGATCCGCTGCTCCACCGGACAAGTCCTTGAGCCCCGCGTGCTGCACGCGCTGGAGCCGCGCGTGCAGACGTCGCCGCTGGCTCGGTTCCTCGCCGAAGTCGCAGGCGCCCGCCGTGCCGTCTGGCTGCTGCCCGACTGGGGCGCCGCCTCCCGCCTCCCGTTCCTGCCCCGGGTCCGCCACGGCCGGACCGTCCTGGCCCCGGCCCGCTGGCTACTGGCCGCAAGCGCCTTACCCGGCCCGGCCGCCGCGCGCTCCGAGTGGGAGGAGGCATTCGCCCGGTGGCGGAACCGGCAACGCGTCCCGGCGCAGGTGGTCCTGGCCGAGACCGAGATGCGGCTGCCCCTCGATCTGGACGTGCCGCTCCACCGCGAACTCCTCCGGGCCCGCCTGGATCGGGCCGGGGAGGTGGAAGTGCGTGAAGCACCTTCGCCGGCCGCAGGCTCCACGTCACCTGTCGCGGGCGGGTTCATGGGCCGCGCCCACGAGTTCCTGACCGTCCTGCACGCCACCACCCCCACCCCCGCCCCGGTCGGGCCCGCCGTCCCAGCGGCCGTACCACAGACGCCCGGTGTCTCCCCCATGGTGTGCGCGCACCTGCACGGGCACCCCGCCCGGCAGGACGAGATCCTGACCGAGCACCTGCCCCGCCTGCTCGACGGATGGAACCCGGCCCCAGGCTGGTGGTTCACCCGCCACCACGACGCCTCCCACCCCAACCGCGACCGCCCCCTGGTCCTCAACCTCCACCTGGACGGCGCCGCCGCTTATGGGCAGGCCGCCGAACGGCTCGGTACCTGGGCCGACGAGCTGCGAAGCCTCCATCTCGCCTCCCGGCTGGACCTGATCGCCTACCGGCCGCAGGACGGCCGTTACGGGCACGGGGTGGCCCGCGATGCCGCCGAGCGGGTGTTCGCCACCGACAGCGCGGCCGCGCTCGCCCAGATCGCGTACGCGGCCCGTACCGGCCTTCCGGCCCAAGCGGTCACCGCCGCTTCGCTCGCCGACCTCGCCACCGCGTTCGCGCCCTGCCCGGCCGACGGCTGGGCGTGGCTCGTCGCAGCCCTGCCGCGCGAGAGCGGACCCGTCGATGCCGCCCTCATCCGGCACGTGCGTGCCCTCACCGCCCCTGGCGCCGCCTGGCGCGACGACCCGGACGCCGCTGCCGTGGCCGGGGCGTGGGCGGCCCGCGCCGACGCACTCGCCGCCTACCGGAACACCCTCGCCGAGCAGCGGGAACCGATGACCGTGCTCCGCTCCCTCCTCCACCTCCACCACGTTCGCGCCCTGGGAGGCGGCCCGGACGCCGAGCGGGTCACCCATCGCCTCGCCCGCACCGCCGCCCTCCCGCACACCCACCTGCGCAAGGCCCTCCGGTGAACGCCGCCACCGTCCTCGAGACTCGCTTCGGCCCGCGTCTGGCCGCCCCCGACCCGGCCGGGGACACCGCGCTCGGGCAGTCCCTCGTGGCTGGTGCGGCCGGGGTCGCCCTGTGGCACATCGAACGCGCCCTGACCGGGGCCGGTACGTGGGAGCAGGTCGGAGCATGGCTGACGGAGGCGACCCGCGCGGAGGTGACCGCAGCCGACACCGCCTGCCTCAGCTACGGCGCCCCCGGCCTGGCGTTCGTCCTGCACACGGCCGCAGCCGACGGCCACGACCGCTACCGCACCGCCCGGGACCGGCTCGATGCGGCCACCGCCGCCCTCGCGCACCGTCGTACCGAAGCCGCCCACGCCCGCATCCGGCGCGGCGAGCTGCCCGCGTTCGCCGAGTACGACCTGCTGCACGGCCTGACCGGCATCGGCGTGCACCTGCTGCACCACACCCCCGGCAGCGACGCCCTCGCCGCAGTCCTCACCTACCTCGTCGCCCTCACCCGGCCACTGACCGTGCACGAGGAGACGTTGCCGGGCTGGTGGTGCGCCCACGACCCGCACCGCTTCTACACCCCGGGCGGACACGGCAACTTCGGCATGGCCCACGGCATCACCGGCCCCCTTGCCCTCCTCGCCCAGGCCCAACGCCGGGGCGTCGCCGTGGACGGGCAGCGCGAGGCCATCGCCACCATCACCGCCTGGTTCGACCAGTGGCGCCAGGACGGCGCGAGCGGCCCCTGGTGGCCGGAGACGATCACCCGCGAAGAGGCGGCGGCGGGACGCCCGAACGCGACCGGGCCGTGGCGGCCGTCGTGGTGCTACGGCACCCCCGGCATCGCCCGCGCCCTCCAGCTCGCCGCCATCGCCACCGCCGACACCCGCCGCCAGGAGGCCGCCGAGCACGCGCTGCTCGCCTGCCTCGCCGACCCCCGCCAGCTCGCCAAGGTCACCGACGCTGGCGTGTGCCACGGCGCGGCGGGACTGTTCCAGACCGTGTGGCGGGCAGCCCGCGACGCCCGCACCCCGGGCCTTGCCGTCGCCGTGCGCCGCCTGGCGGACACGTTCACCGGCCAGCACGCGCCCGAGGACACCGGGTTCCTCGAAGGCGCCGCCGGACAGGCCCTCGCCCAGGCCACCGCCCTCTACGACCGGCCGCCCGCCTCCGGCTGGGACGCCTGCCTCCTCATCACCTGACCCCCGCACCGGCCCAGCTGCTCCAGAGCACACGCGCCGGCCGCGTGCTTCCCGTCACCTTCCGCGGAGAGGAACCACCCCTGATGAACGCCCCGCACGCCCCCCAGAGCACTGAACACGCCGTCCTCGCCGTCCTGTCCGGGCAGTCCCTCGCCGCCACCGCCGCCCGTGCGGGCATCGACGCCGAAGAACTCGGCGACGCCGTCACCCTCTACCGGGCAGCCGGGCAAGCCGTCCTCGCCGAGCAGGCCGCCCGCCGCGACTGGCACCAGGTCCGCATCGAGTTCGCCGACTTCGACCGCGCCGAAGACGCCGCCGCAACCCACCTCGCCCCCCTCCTGCGAACGCTGGAGGACAGCGGACTCCTGGCCGCGTGGTGGTACATCCGCAAGGCGCCATGCTGGCGGCTTCGGCTGTTGCCCACACGGGGCGCCGACCCCGCCCAACTCCACCTCGCCACCTCCCAACTGCTCGGGGCGCTCGTCCAGTCCGCAGAGATCATCCGCTGGTGGCCGACCGTCTACGAGCCGGAAGTCCTCGCCTTCGGCGGCCCGGACGGCATCGCCACCGCCCACGGCCTCCTCCACGCCGACAGCCGCTACTTCCTCGCCCGCACCCACCAGCCCCAGGGGTTGGGACGGCGCGAGATGTCGATGCTGCTGTGCACCGCCCTGTTCCGATCTGCCGGGCTGGACTGGTACGAACAGGGCGACGTGTGGGACCGGGTGGCCCGGGTGAGGCCCCTGCCCGAGGACATCACCCCCGACCACCTGAGCGGCATGGGCGGCGGACTGCGGAGGCTGCTGTCCCTCGACACCCGCACCCTGACCGGCCCCGGCGGCACGATGGAAGCCGCCGCCCCGTGGCTCGCCGCGTTCACGACTGCCGGGCAGGCCATCAGCAACGCTGCCCAGAGCGGCATCCTGCAACGCGGCCCCCGCGACATCCTCGCCCACCACGTGATCTTCCACTGGAACCGTCACGGGCTCACCGCACGCGCACAGGCCACCCTCGCCCACGCCACCCGAGCCGTCATCATGAACGCGGCTTCCGCCGACCAGGAGCCGTGACAGGACGGGTTCCCGCACGCCAGATCCGGTCGGCCTGCCATCGAGGGCAGGTGACCGGCAGCACCTGCGCCGATTGCGGTGCTCCTTCTCACCTGCCGGGCTGCTGCCAATCTGCGGGCGTCGGGCAGTGATCTGAGCACCGCTACTGCCGCCAGCCCCTCAAAGCGTGGGTGACCGAGTTCTCCGCAGCCAGCCTCGCTATGACCGCCTCGTCGA
Source organism: Streptomyces sp. NBC_01232 (assembly GCF_035989885.1). GTDB lineage: Bacteria > Actinomycetota > Actinomycetes > Streptomycetales > Streptomycetaceae > Streptomyces. Next base: position 7,028,168 of record NZ_CP108518.1, on the reverse strand, counting down.
ACACTAATCCGCCGCCTCAACGCCCCACCAGCACCCGGTCCCGTACGAGAAACTGAGCCGACAGCGCGGATTCATTGCCTTCCAGCTCATCAAGACCCCGGCACGGTCCCTCGCCTGACCAGGCACCGACGTACCGGCTCGCCCCTCGGGCGTAACAAGGTCAAGGGGAGATCGCCGTCCGAGACCCTGCAGCGGAGCGGACCAAATCTTGCTCAAGGCCGGGCTGGAGCCGGGCGTCCAGGCGCGAGCGGGGTCTAGTTTGTCCGGAAATGAGTGTCGATCGTGACTGCGGGTCCGAGGTGGTCGTCGCACGTCGCCGACTGGTGCGTGTGAGGTTGAGCGGGGCGGCGGCGCTAGCGGCTGGCCTGGTGTGCGGGTCGTCAGCCGCCTCAGGCCCGCGGACCCAGGCGGCAGCCGGCGGCAGGCCGCGACCCTTGGGGCCGGGGCGTGCGTGGAGTGAGCTGGAGGCGGGGAACCGCCGGTGGCGAACGTTCCACGAGAGCCATCCGGACCGCGCCGGGGATGTGCGCCGGGCGCTGGTGGACGGGCAGCACCCATTCGCGGTGGTCCTGGGGTGCGTGGACTCGCGTGTGCCGCCGGAACTGGTCTTCGACCAGGGGCTAGGTGATCTGCTCACCGTGCGATCGGCGGGCGAAGTCCTGGACGAAGCGGTCCTGGGCAGCATCGCCTACGGCGTGCTGGAGCTCGGCGTCCCGCTGATCGTCGTCCTGGGCCATCAGGGCTGCGGGGCGGTCGCCTCGGCCGTACACGCCGAGGCCGGTGGCGAGCTCCCGGCACACATCCGCTATCTGGCGGACCGGATCCGACCGGCGATCGACCACCGGCTTCAAGGCAAGGCCCGGATCGACGCGGCGGCCACCGAGAACGTGCGCCGGGTCCGGGCACGCCTTGCCGACGAGCCGGACCTCGCCGCCCGAGTCGCGGACGGCCGCCTGGCCGTGGCCGGCGCCCGCTACGAGCTGACCAGCCAGCGGGTACGTAAGGTTCCCTGACCAGCCGGGGCAGGTGAGATCGGGTAGCCGGCCTCACCACTCACCATGAACCTCCTGACGGACCCACACCCGGTAGACTTGCAGAGTTATGCAATTTACGAATTCTCGATACGATGGACGGGGGTCGCGGTGTGGCCGGGTTCAAGGAAGCGGCGCTGGAACGGGTCCGTGTGGCGCGGGCTCGTCTGCAGGCTGCACAGGAGGCTGACGACGCCTTCGAGGAGGCGCAGGCCGCAGAGGAGCTGGAGGACGCATTGCGCGTGGCCCACGATCACGGCGTCGCCACCGACGCTGGGGACAGCCGGTGAACCGGACAGTGTCACCGGCCGGTCTGAGGCGTCGGTGACGGGCCGGCACCCCGGCGGGCAGCAGGCCGTCGAGGGGCGCAAGCACGTGTGGACGGTGCCGCTGGCGCCGGGTTCCGTACGAGCCGTGCGCGAGCGCAGCGAACGCGCCCTGGTCCTCTTTGGCCTGGATAGCTCCTCCACGCTCTTCGGGGCCGTGCTCCTGGTGGTCAGCGAGCTGGTGACCAACGCCATCCGGCACGCCCAGCACTCCCCGGATGCGGAGGTCACCCTCCACATGACCGAGCACTTGCTCGTGGTATCCGTCGGGGACCTGGACTCGCGCCCGTTAACGCTGGCCGATGCCAGCCGGACCTCCGGGCAGGGGCTACGCGCGGTGGCTGACCTTGCGCGTGCGTTCGGCGGCGACGTCCGCATCGAGCCCTCCTCCGGAGGGCGCGGCAAGACGATCGTCGTCCGCTTCATCCTGCCGGAAGGCACACCTTGACCAACATCACCCAACGGGCCGTCCCGATGTACGAGATCACCTACCTCAGCACCGGCCCCAAGCAGGACGTCCGCACAGTCGAGGCCGGGGAAGTCGCGGCCGTCATCAAGTACGCCGGCGAGCACGGCATGCAGGTTCTCGTCCGCCCGTGCACCGACCTGCTCCAGGAGCCGGACACCGGGAAGGAAGACGCATCATGACGGATAACCCGCCCGAGAAGAACACGGCGGCGGACCAGGAGAAATGGAAAGAGAAGGGCGTCGCCCTGCGCGCCTTCTTCTACATCTTCGGCACGCACGTGTTCGCCGGGTTCATCTGGCTGCTGTTCTACCTGGGCCAACACGCCCAGAAATGAGACCAGGGCTGAAGCGGCGCCCGGCGGGATCCACGGACGGCAGGGCGGTTGAAGGTTCCGTCTCGGTTCGTCCGTCGAGCCCGCACAGCTGAATGCGGGCCACCCTCGGGGCCAGCGGTATCCGTGGCCGAGCCGTCGGTGCAGAACACAAGAGGGAGCGGCCGTCTTCCGGTGTCAGAAGCGCGTTGAACCCGCACTAACGGAAGACGGCCGCAGTATGTGGGGTGCGGGCCCCGCAGGGCCGGCACCGTGGGGCACCGCTCAAGCGTGGCGGCTGGCCTTGAGGTCGGCCAGAAGTTCGGCCTGGCCCTCCAGGACGCCGGAGAGGATGCCGCGGGCGACCCGCAGGAGTTCGGCGATCTGGGGGTGGGTGAGCGTGTAGTACACGTTCGAGCCCTCCCGGCGGGTGACCACCAGGTTGGCCTTGCGCAGGACGGCCAGCTGCTGGGAGAGGCTCGCGGCCTCCACCCCTACCTCGGGCAGCATCTCGGCGACCGCGTGCTCGCGTACGGAGAGGAGTTCCAGGACTCGGATGCGGACCGGGTGACCCAGCGTTTTGAAGAACTCCGCCTTCAGCTGGTACAGCGGTGTGCTCACCTTCGTACCTCTGTCCTGACTGCCCATCTCATCCACCCGGAACCGTTCCTTCGCAGGGGCATCCGTTCGCCCCTCTTCACACCTTGTGACCTCCACAATTGCAGATCCCTGCAACTCACGGGACCCGGGCGGGGCACCTTCGTGACGTTCGGACCCCCAGGGCGGGTCCTTCGCCGGTCAGGCCTTCTTGAGGAACTCGGTCTTCAAGACCAGGCCCTTGACCTTCTTGGTGTTGCACTCGACCTCGCCGGGGCGGGAGGTGAGGCGGATGTTCTTGACCAGGGTGCCGCGCTTGAGGGTCTCGGAGGTGCCCTTGACCTTCAGGTCCTTGGTCAGGGTGACCGAGTCCCCGTCCTCCAGGACGGTGCCGTTGGAGTCCTTGAAGATGATGTCGCTCATGGTGCAGGTGTCCTTCGTCGTTCTCGTGAATGGTCGTGCTGGTCTCAGGTGAGGGCGGGTTCCTCGGGGGAGGTGGGCCAGTCATCGGTGGTCCACTGCTTGACCGTGCCGTGGGCGCCGTGGGCGGACAGGGCGGCGGCGAGGTCGCAGTGGACGGTGACGGGCGGGCAGGTGGCGTCCGGGACGAGAGATCCGTCCGCGGGTATCGCGGCGAGCTCGAGTCGGCGCCCGCTCTCGCCGAGGCGGCGGGCGGCCTGCGCGACCGCGATCTGCCCGCCGGCCGACCAGCCCAGCAGACCGGTCAGGTCGAGGATGACCGGGCCGGTACCCCGGGCGAGCGCCCAGCCGATGGCGCCGGTGAACCGGTCGGTGGCGTCCGCGCCGAGATACCCGGCCAGGGACAGGACCCCCAGGTCCTGACTGGTCGTGTAGCGCCATTCGATCGTCATCGTCAGCTCCTCGGCTTCACAGGGGAAGGGTGATCCAGATGGCCTTGCCGCGACCGTCCGCATCCGCCCGTACGACAGCGGTGCCGCCGAGCTCCATGGTCATCTCGACCACCATGGCCAGGCCGCTGCCCGGGGCGGTGCCGAGCGCCCCGAACAGGGCGGGCTGGTAGGGGTGGCGGTCGTGGACGGCGAACGCGAACGCCCCCGGCCCGTGCGCGTAGGTCACGGTGATCATCGGGGAGGACACGGCGGCGTGGCGGACCGCGTTGGTGACCAGCTCGGCCACGATCAGCAGCGCCGGCCCGACGCTCGGATGGCGAAGGCCCACCCCGCATTCCACGAGGACCAGTTCGGTGGTCTCGCGGGCGATGCGGACGGCCGAGCCCATGGCGGGCACGTCCAGCACGTGCCGGTAGGGCATCGTCTCGACCTGGACGATCACCGGCCCGCCTCCGTCGCGGTGCGGGCCAGGCGGAATCCGGAAACGGACTGCGGGTGCAGGCGCAGCAGGGTGTCGTGGGGGCCGTGCGCCCAGCCAGGCAGGGTACGCCGGTAGTGGGCGGCCTCATCCGGGTCGGCGATGACATCCGCCGGGCCGTGCGCGCTGACCGTCCAGCCGGTGCCGGCCGGTGTTCGGATCTCATCGACCTGGTAGGTCAGCAACGCGCGTCCGGGAATCGTGGCAGCTTGAACGGGGGCGCGGACGACGAGCCGTCCGTACTCCATCACGTGTGCGGCGGGGCGGACGACGGCCAGCTCGCGCTGGACGTAGACGAGGCGGCCTTGGGCGGAGCCTTCGAGGAGCCACAGAGCTTCGGTACCGGAGACCTCGATCATGCGGCGGTCGGCGGGGACGGTCATCGAGCGGCCTTCCGGGTGCGGTGCGGTAGGTGGTGCGTACGGGGCAGCAGGCCCGCCTGCTCCAGGTGCTTGTGGGCTCCGGCGATCGCCTCCGGGGTGGTGGCGTACTCGCGGCCCTTGAGGCGCAGCAGCTCCAGGGCGCCTACGGCGTCCAGGGCTTGGCGCTGGCCGGGCCGGATGCCGGAGGTCATCACGGCGATGCCGCGCCGGTTCAGCTTCTCCACGGCGTCCTTGAGGACGAGGGCGCCGGTGGCGTCCAGGGTGGTCACCCTCGCCATGCGCAGGATGACGACCTTCACGTCGGCGACTTCGGAGAGTTCGAGGAGGAAGCGGTGGGCGCCGGCGAAGAAGAGGGGTCCGTCGATGCGGTAGGCGACGATGTGCTCCGCGAGCAGGGCGTGTTCCTCGTCGCTGTGCTCGCCGGGCAGGTCCGGGCGGAAGTCGACCTGCTCCATCCGGGCCTGGCTCGCCACCGCCTTCAGGGCGAGGGCTCCGGCGACGACGAGGCCGATGATCACCGCGTATACGAGGTCGAGGATCAGGGTGGCGGCGGCGGTCAGGACGAGGACGACGGCATCCGAGCGGGTTGCCTTCGCCATCGCGCGCAGCGAGCCGACCTCCACCATGCGGATCGCCGTGGCCAGCAGCACGCCGGCCAGGGCGGCGAGGGGGATTTTAGAGACGAGGGGTGCTGCGGCGAACACGATCACCGCGAGCACCGCGGCGTGGGTGAGCGCGGCCAGCCGGGAGGAGGCACCGGTACGGACGTTGACCGCGGTACGGGCGATGGCGGCGGTGGCGGGAACTCCGCCGAACAGCGGGGCCGCGAGGTTGGCGATGCCCTGCCCGAACAGTTCCTTGTCCGGATCGTGCTGCTGGCCCACCGTCATCCCGTCCGCCACGGTCGCCGACAGCAGGGACTCCAGCGCGGCGAGCGCCGCGACCGCGACCGCCGGAGCCAGCAGCGAGCCGAAGGCGGAAGCGTCGAGGAAGGCCAGGGACGGGGCGGGGAGCCCGGAGGGCAGGTCCCCGATCGGCGCCGCCTCGTCAAGGCGGAAGACCTGCACGATCACGGTCGCGGCGATCACCGCGACGATGGAGAACGGGATCGTCGGCTTCCACCGCGCTCCGGCCAGCATGACCACCGCGACCCCCACGGAGAGGCCGATCGCCGTCCAGTTCGGGAAGGCCACGAACTCCACGAGTGCCCGCCAGGCCACGAGCAGGACCTTCTCGCCCTCGGGCTTGTCGACCCCGAGTGCGTTGGGTATCTGCTGGAGGCCGATCACGCACGCGATCCCCAGGGTGAAGCCCTCCACCACCGGCGCCGGCACGTACCGCATGTACTGACCGGCCCGCAGAAGGGCGAGACCGACCAGCAGCACCCCGGCCATCAGGCCGACGGTGAGGACGCCGCCGGGCCCGTACTGGGCAACGATCGGCACCAGGACCACGGTCATCGCACCGGTCGGGCCGGAAACCTGGAGGTTCGATCCGCCGAACAGCGCGGCGAGCGCGCCCGCGACGACGGCGGTGGCCAGCCCCGCCTCGGCGCCCAGGCCGGAGGAGACACCGAATCCGAGGGCGAGGGGAAGGGCGACGATCGCCACGGTGAGCCCGGCCAGGAGATCCCGGCGGGGGCTACGGGCCATGACCACGTAGTCGGCCCGGGCGGGCAGGACGGAGCGGGCCCTGCCGAGCACGGCCGTCACCGCAGTATTCACGCTCACGAGGCCGGGACCTCGGACTCGCGCAGTTCCTCCAGCAGCTCGCTCTGCCCGGTCAGCACCTCGGTCAGGATCCGCCGCGCCGCCAGCATCAGCTGCGCAACGTCCCCGCCCGCCAGTGCGTAGACCACGGTCGATCCGTCGCGGGTCGAGGTGACGATCCCCGAGCGCCGAAGGACCGCGAGCTGCTGGGACAGGGCGGAGGGCTCGACCTCGATCGCGGCCAGCAGGTCGCGCACCGGCATCGGCCCGTCCTGCAACAGCTCCAGAACCCTTATCCGCACCGGGTGCCCGAGCATCCGGAAGAACTCGGCCTTGGCCTGATACAGCGGAACCGTCATGGCCGCGCACCCTTCTCACCACCCCGAGCGGGGCAAATGCCTGGTGCTGTGCCGCGGCTACCTATGGACACAGCAATCACAGCATCTATTAAATTGCAGACTTCTGCAATTCACAGATACTGCGACCCGCCCCCGCCCTCAGGAGTACGGTTCGGTCGGGACCTCGCCGCAACCCCCGTCGGCGAGGCCCCTTTCGATCTCCGACGGGCACACCCACCACTTCTCGTCAGGCCGACATGATCCGTGGTGGGGCGACTGCTACGGCTATTGCCAGGACTGGTACACCCGGCGGTTCTGGCAGGCCCCGCCCTACGACACGCTGCTAGCGACATCGAAGCACTCGCCACCCCGTCCACTCCGGGGCGCCACCATGTTGCTGAACCTGGTCCGGGCCTCCGCAACCATGGTCATCTACGCCTCGGGCATCGCCGCCCCGGCCAAAGGCCGCTGGCTCGCCCTCGTCCGCGTACCTCGAGCAGACCACAAAGAGGACCGCCCGTTGTCTCGTCGACGGTTCAGCTGTTGGCGGCCTGGGTGGCGTCGGCGTAGTTGTTGAACACGTCGAGTTCATCCTGCTCGAAGCGGCGGATACCGCCCCGGATGGAGTCGTAACCGGCCACGACGGAGGTCGCGGTGGCGTAGACATGCTCGTCGCCCTTGACCTCGAAGTGGAAGGTGAGGGAGACGCGCTTGACGTCAGCCACCCAGGCTTCGATGCGGACCGGAGTCTCCCAGGTCTCAAGCGGGTGCCGGTAGCGGATGGTCTGCTCGCGCAGCAGGAAGTTGCGAGCCAGGCGCTCGGCGGGGTCCTTGGGGACCAGCATGCTGAACATGCGCATGCGGGTCTCTTCCAGAAGGACGCCGTAACGGGAGCTGTTGAGGTGTCCGTTCGCGTCGAGGTCCGACCAGCGAACGGGGCAGTCGTAGATGTGTCGGGACACAGTGACTCCTGAGATTCGTGGGATCTGCCGTCTCTTCGAGGCGCTCGGCCGATCCGAGGACGGGCTGGCGCACCCTCCGGCGCCTACGGCCCAGGAGCTGCGGGGATCAGCCGTCCGGACGTTCTCTGTCGTCCGGACGACCGCGCCCCGACCCCCAGGCCCCCAAACGGAGACAGCATCAGGCGTGACAGTAAGTGACTTTCCTTGGTCGGCGGGCTATCCACACCGGCTAGCGGGGCGGGCCCTCGCCCTCTTGGAGGTCGTTGAAGATCTCGCGAAGGAGGGCGGCCCGGAGGTCAACCTGGGGCAGTTGCCCGTGGAGCCGGCTGATGGCCGCCTGGTCGGAGTCCGGTAGCGAGGCGCGCAGAAGTAGCTTCAGCTCCGCTCTGGCCTGGGGGTCCACGATCGGCCGGTGGATGCGGTCGACGACGGCTCCGGCACCCAGCTGCGTGATGCCCCACTCCCCAGGGACTTCCTGGATCGCCCACACCACGGAGTGATTCTCGGGCGACAGGGTGAGTCGGCACTCCGGCCCGGCCAGCACGCTGAGTGCTGGGAGCGGGACGCCGTCGGGGCCGGCGAGCGCTGCGGCTTCGTCTGCGCTGTCGACGACGAGGCGGGCGGTGAGCGCGCGGGCCGCGCGGCGGCGGGCGGCATCGGCTTCGGCCTGGGCAGAGGGCTGCGGAGTGGACGTGCTGGGATCGGCATGGGCCCAGGCGTTCCGCTTGCCACCCAGGGCGTCGGTCTCGTCATCGGAGGACTCGGCCTCGACCCAGGTGATCACCACGAACCGGCAGTGCGGCATCGACGCCGGGTACAGGACGTGGGAGACGACTTCGACGGTTTCCCAGCCCAGGGCAGGGATGATCATCCGGAAGACGTGGCCGTCCCTGTCGGCCTCCAGGTCGGCCTCGGTGCGCCATATCCGCTCGACGTCCGGGTTCTGGCGAACCTCGGCGATCAGGTCGATGAGCTCGACGTTGTCCTTGTGGGTGGCCTGGGCGAACTTCAGCAAACGGATGTAGGCCGCGGCGTGCATTTCCCAGTCGTGGTATTGGGTGCGGGCCTCGGGGTTCGTCAGGGCCCAGCGCATGAGGTTGGCGCGCGGCTCCATGACCCAGGGCCACCACTCGGCCATCGCCGCGTTGTACGCGAGGATGTTCCAATTGCGGTCGGTCAGGTACGTAGGCGAGGGCATCTGCCTGTCGATCAGAAGGCGAAGTGCCCGGCGCAGCTCCGGACTGGCGTCGATCTGCGGGTCACCGTCGAGCGTGGTGCCGATGTTGTAGAGCAGCAGGGCGTGGCGCTCGCTCTTGTCGAGCCCGAGCAGATCCGCGAGCGCTTCGCACTGGGGCTTGGTGAACCGGGGCGGAACGGCCCCCTTCTCCACGTTGCGGTAGGTCCGCACCCCCATACCGAGGGCCTTGGCCACCGGGGCCTGGGTGATCCCCGCCGCTTGGCGCCATCGCTTGAGCCAGCCACCGAACCCCATGAACTGACCGGCGATTTCTCCGCCGCGTGCGCCCTTGTTCTCGGCGCGGTCATCGCCGAAGGGGACTATCCCCTGAGCAACCATGAGGCTCTTCCTTGTCTCCGTGTTTTACACGGGAGGCACCTGCCTGAGGGCATGAAAAACGGGGGGCAGCGTGAATGCTGGCCCCCCGGCCTGGTGTCTCCCACAAAGACGATACGCCCAAGTAGTACCGATCAGTAATTTGTGGCCTCGACCACAGGGCCGTTGGTTAAACGTGCAACCATGTCCGCCGACACCCGGTGGCCCTCCACGACGAATCCGGACATTCCCTCACCTGCGGTTTTCCATGATCGAGAAAGCGGCAAATCCTTGCCGGTTTTTCTTGCAAGGTGGTGAATGATCATTCACGCCACAGACGATCACCGAAGCAAGCTAGATGGCGCTATCCAACCCCCTTGAGAGTAAGGGGCGTTACCAGGACTCCCCATGCGACCTCCACACATCCCACACATCCATCTACGCGCGTGGATTCACTCTTGAGATGCCGTTGACGAAGCCTTTGCCTGCGGGCTTAAATCCAAACCTGACCAGCCGGTACAGAGCGACAGCCTGCCGGTTCATGAACGTGGGGGCTCTTTTGAAGATCTTTATTGCGGCGCCCGGAGTGCGCATGGGCGGCGCCACCGAACAGCGGCTCACATCCACACGCGCTAACACGGCAGCAAAATGCTTGGCGTGTACATCTTTTCACGGTCCGTAGAGCCAGGTCTGGATCTTGTGCGGGCGTCTGCGTATGTTCGTCGTCCCCCACCGGGAGGCAACCCGGTGACCGGCGATTGGAACGCATGCAGGACGCACCGAGCGGCTAGTCCGTAAAAGCAATCGGCGCCCGGGAGAGGCAACTCCCGGGCGCCGGACGCGAAGAGTCTTATCTCCAGCCGAGGCAAAGGCCGGAGAGACCCGTCATCACCGCGCCGGCCCTTCCAACGGGGCACACCGGCTGCGGCATCACTCAGGGAGAGTTTTGCATGGGCACGCCCCTGCGCGAAAGGCCGGATCCTCGGGCCGCCGCTGCGGACTGTGGAGCGGATACCGCTCACCCGCCCATTTCGGGCCTCCGGTGCGGGGGTGAAAGCTGATGGCACGCATTCGCACCATCAAGCCCGAGGCTTTCGAGTCCGAGGACCTTGCCGCCGTCGATGTCACCGCGGTGCTCACGTTCTTCGGGCTGCTGACCCAGGCGGACGACTCCGGCCGGTTCCGCGACCATCCGGCCGTGATCGCGGGGCGGCTGTGGGCGCTGCGCCCGGAGCACACCCCCGCGCACGTCGCCCGTGACTTGGAGCAGCTGGCCGGGGCCGGCCTGGTGTGCCGGTACACCGGCTGCGACGGCAAGTCCTGGCTGCACATCATGACTTGGGACCGGCATCAGAAGATCAACCGTGCTTCAGACTCGCGACTGCCCCGCTGCCCGACCCACGAGGCGGCGAAGGCGTGCGGCGAGTGCGACCGTCCCCAGTGCCACACCCAGATCCCTGCGGCGGCCAGCCCACGACAGGCGCCCTCCGAAGTCCACGGGGCGCCCGCCGGCATCGTCGGCGGAGGCGATTCCGCGAATGCTCACGGAGCACTCACGCGAACCGTTCCGTCCGATTCACCCGCTTCCACCCCCACCGTGATGCACACCACTCCCACCCAGGAGCGTGAGACCGAGGCCACATCGCCCCCCTGCCCGCCCCCCGTAACACCCGCGAAGGAATCTGCAGGTCAGGGCGGTACAGGCCGAGCAGATGACGTGATGGGCGCCACATTCACTGAGGAGTCACGGCCTGGATCTAGGATCTTGGATCCTGGATCTTCCCGTAGGGAGCGCGAGGCGCCCGCACTCAGCTCCTCCCCGGAAACGGTGCTCGAAGCAGCCGACGCAAGCGAGTGGTCGGCGAAGGTCCTGATGGCCGAGTACCTGCGTGACTGCCCCGGAGGGCGTCCGCCGAAGAAGGTCCTCGGGCACCTGGGCAAAGAGATCCGCACGCTGCTGGACGAGGGCTACGGCCCCGACGTCCTGAGGCCGGCACTGGAACGGCTGCGAGCCAAGGGGCTGAACCCCAGCGTCCTGCCGAGCCTGGTCAACGAGTTCCTCAACTCCGGGCCAGCACCGTCGTCGAGCTCGAACCCGTCCTCCGCCTCCGGCGCGGGGCCCTGGACCAGCGCCTCCCCCGCCTACACGCCGTACCGCAACCCCACCGAGCCCGCCGGAATCTTCGGAGTCGCCCTGTGAACCGCACCAGGCTCGCCGACCCCCAGACCACTGCGGACAACGCTGCGATGGCCTGGATGCGGCGCAAGCTCGCCGAGCGCGGCATCGACCCCACCGCCCCAATCGCGGACACCCCGGAAGCGATCCCCGCGCTTGAGGCCGCTCAGCTGCGAATCCCGCGCGATTACCGCGAGGCTCGCGTCGAGCACCCAGCCGTAGCCGATTGGGTCCGCACCATCGCCGGCAGCGCCGTCGGCCACGCGGCGAACCCGCTGAACCCGCACTTCGGGGCTGCCGGGCAGCGGGAGATCACCCACGGCCGCAGCCTGCTGCTGTGGGGCTCCACCGGCGCCGGCAAGACACACCAGGCGTACGCCGCGATCCGCGCCTTGACCGCCTCCGGGTGCGGGGTGCGCTGGCACGCCACGACCGCCGCCGACCTGTACGGCGAGATGCGGGCCCGGGGCGGTGGCGATCCCGAGTACCTGCTGCGCCGGATCGTACGGATCCCGCTGCTGCTCCTGGACGACCTCGGCGCCGCGAAGGCCTCCGAGTGGAACGAGGAGATCACCTTCCGCCTGCTGAACTGGCGGGCGCAGAACCAGATGCCGACGATCGTCACCTCCAACCTGCCGCCGGTGCGTACCCCTGGGATGGCGACCGGGCAGCCGGTGCTGCGGGACAAGGTCGGCGACCGAGTGATCTCCCGCCTATCCGGCATGTGTACCCCGGTCCACCTCGACGGCCCTGACCGCCGCTTCCGCGCCGCCTGACCACCTGCGCCCACCACCTTCCACCGCCCGGCCAGCGAGCCGGTCAGCTGGCACCCACCGCTGCGTGCCGCACCCGCGCGCGGCTATCCGGCATGCCCTGGAGACCCATCCCATGCGCCAAATCACCACCAACACCCAGCCCGTGCCCGACCTGCGTGGCATCGCCGACATCTCGTGGCACGACCGAGGGAACTGCCACGACCTGGACACTGCCGAAGCGGACCGGATGTTCTTCCCCGCGCCGCGGGCCCACGCCGACATCGCCGAGGCCAAGACCTTGTGCGGCGCCTGCCCCGTGCGGCAGGACTGCTTCACCCATGCCATGGACAACGACATCCGCTGGGGCCTGTGGGGCGGGCTGACCGAGGCGGAACGCAAGCCCTGGCGGGCCAAGGTCGCCAAGCGACTCGACTACCAGCGGGTCCGCGCCGCCCTCATGGGCCGGGACGTCCACCTTTCTGCCGCCGAGCGCGACGCCGTCACCCGCGCCGCCCACGTACGCGGCTGGAGCACCTCACGGCTGGCCTACGTCCTCGGGGTCGATTTCGACCACGCCCGCGACCTCCTGCGCCGGGCGGCGCACGCAGTGGCAGACCGCGACCGGTACTGGAAGGTCCCCGCCGCGGACAGCCAGGCCAGCCCCGCCGGCAGCAACGACGAGGACGACAACGGAAGCGCACCCGAGGAAACGTTCTGCCAGGTGCCGCGCCAGGCCCAGACGCGCGAGCTCAACGACGCTCTGCGGAAGGCGGCATGACCTGCCCGGCGCCACCTCCCGCCCGGTCGGCCATGCGCGCCGCCGACGGCCACACACCACGCCCCACAGCAAGCCCGGAGAAAGGGAGCCCTTGACCGAGGAGACCGCCGACCGATACGCCCTGATCGCTGCCGGGACGGTGATCATCGTCTTGACCGGCGCCGGATTCTGGCTCTCCTACGCCCACCTCGCCGAAGTCGCTGGGAGGCACGGCCTGGACCGCTCGCCCATCCGGCAGTGGGCCTGGCCTGCCACGCTGGACATGTTCATCGTGGCCGGCGAGCTGCTGATGCTGCGAGCGGGTCTGCGCCGGGTGACGGACTGGTGGGCAATCGGGCTGACGGCCGCAGGGTCGGCCGGATCGATCGCGCTGAACGTCGCCGGCGTCAGCGGCACCACCGGCAGTCCGGTCCCGCTCCTGGACTACGTGGTCGCAGCCGTCCCTCCGACGGGCGCGATGCTGGCCTTCGGAGTCCTGATGCGGCAGATCCACCAGCGCATCGCCCGGCCCCTGCGGAACGGCCCAACCGAAACCTGGACCGGCCCCGGCCCGCGCCGGACCACCGCACCACCGGACCCGGCAGAGACCCGGACCGGACCGAACCCGGACCACGACGAAACCCGGACCGACACCCCCGCCGGACCGGACCGCCCCAGCCCGAAACCCGGACCGGCCCCGGACCCAAGCCGGACCACCGCACCACCAGACCCGGCAAAGACCCGGACCGGACCGAACCCGGACCACGACGAAACCCGGACCGACACCCCCGCCGGACCGGACCGCCCCAGCCCGAAACCCGGACCGCGGCGGACTCGGACCGGACCGGTACGTCCCCGGACCGTCCGGGCGAAGGTCCACGCCGGACGGTCCGAGCGCCGGACCGGACCGCGCCGCCTGTCCGAGGAAGAGGTTGTCGAGCTGGTCCTCCCGGACGTCCCCGCAGCCCTGGCTGCGGATGGGAACGAGCAGATCACCCGAACCCAGCTGCGGAGCATCATGCGCGCCCGCGGCATCCCCCTCGGCAACGAGCACATTGGCCCCGTCCTGACCGCGCTTCGCTCTGCGACCGCCTCCCCCAAGTCCCACGAAGGAGCCACCCACCGATGAAGACCTGCACCCGACTCGCCGACATGAAGGCCGGATACGAGCGCGACATCGCCTTCCTGCGCGGCCATGCCGCCCGGCACGAGGGCAGCAGCGCGGCGAAGGCGAGCACCCGGCACGCCTGGGGCATGAAGCAGAACATGGCCAGGGCCCTGGCCAGGCACTTCGAGCGCTGCGCCCTGTGCCAGTGACCAAACCCTGTCCCGACGGCGGCCTGGACCAGTACCAGGGCCGCCGTCCCGTTCCCCCACCACCTGGCCTCCCGGAAGGAGCCAAAGCGCCCATGCAGTCTGCTGAACACCAGCGCGAACCGGAGCTGAACAGGACCGTCAGGTCGGCCGAATCCTGCGCCCGCGAGGACCGTTCTCCCGACGTCAACTCACTCCCAGGAGGAGCAAGTTATCCCTTTGGGTACTCCACCATCGGCGGAGTGTCCAAAGGGTTCCCTGCCCCTGGTGGGCAGGGCCTCGTCCGGCGCCGGGGGACGCCCGACGAGGAGGCTGCGACCGAGGGCGGATCGCAGCCAGGAGGGGACCAACAACCCACGCACGAAGCCGCGTCAGCCTCAGCTGCACCCTCAGCCGCCCGTACGCGACGCCGTACGTACAAGCGCCGTCAGCGCCCCAACGTGTGCAGCGTCCGTATGAGCGACGACGAGCTCGTGCTCGTCGCGACCGCTGCCAAGACAGCCGGCGTCACCCTCGCCGGCTTCTTCGCCCGCGCCGCCCTCAGCGCCTCCCGCGATCCGCAGACCAGCGCTGCGGCCATCGCAGGGCGCCGCGAGATGGTCGCCGAGCTGTTCGCTGCCCGTCGCCACCTCGGACAGATCGGCAACAACCTGAACCAGCTGGTCCGCGCGATCAACTCCGGTGCCCAGCCGCCCGACGCCCAGCTCGACGCCGTGCTCGACGCGGTCCACCGCGCCTCCGCCCGCGTCCAGGGCGCCACCGCCCAGCTCCTCGAACACAACTAGGACTCCACACCACCATGGTCCCCAAAATCCACAAGCGCGGGCAGCGCACCATCGGCCTCCTGTGCTACCTGTACGGGCCCGGCAAGGCCGAGGAGCACGTCGACCCGCACCTGGTGGCCTCCTGGGACCATGGCGCCCCCGACCCCGGCCGCGATCCCGAGGTCACGTACAAGCAGCTCCAGCAACTCCTCGACCAGCCCCTGGCGCTGCTCGCCGAAGACGAGCGGCCGGCGAAGCACGTGTGGCACCTGTCGGTTCGCAACGGCCCCACCGACCGGACCCTGTCCGACGAGGAATGGGGCGACGTCGCCCGCCGCATGGTCGCCGCCGCCGGCATCGACGACCCCGACCAAGGCTCCGGCTGCCGCTGGGTCGCCGTACGGCACGCGGACGACCACATCCACATCCTCGCCACCCTGGTACGCGAGGACGGCAACCGTCCGGAACTCGACTTCGACGCCGTCCGCGTCCAGGCCGAGGCCCGCCGCCTGGAAGAGGAACTGGGGCTGCGCCGCCTCAACCCCGGTGACGGCACCGCCGCCAAGCGGCCCACCAGCGCCGAACGCCACAAGGCCGCCCGCCAGGGCCGCGAGCGCACCCCCCGCGAGGAACTCCGCGAGACCGTCCGGCGTGCCGTGGCCGGCGCCGAGAACGAGAAGGAGTTCTTCGACCGCCTGGGCGACGCCGGCGTTCTGGTGCGCACGCGCGTCGCACCGTCCGGTGACCTCCTCGGGTACACGGTCGCGCTGCCCGGAGACGTCAACGCCCAAGGGGAACCGGTCTTCTACCCGGGCTCGAAGTTGGGCCCGGACCTATCCCTGCCGCGGATCCGGGAGCGCTGGTCCGGCCGCCGGACCAGTCAGGGCGCTGAGCAGTCGGTGCCGTCGGGGCCCGCATCGGCGCGGCGCCGGGCAAGCACGGCGCTGTGGCAGGCGGTGCTGGTCATGGACGGGGCGGACGACGGGGTGGCCGCGGCATACATCGCCGCTGCCGGTGAGGTCCTGGACGCGCTCTCGAAGACGTCCGCCGCCCACACCCGGCGCGAACTACGAGACGCCGCATTCCTGTTCGAACGAGCCTCCCGCTCCCACGTGCGGGCCGAACGCGGTCACGACCGGGCCCTTCGCCAGGCTGCCCGCGACCTCGTCTACAGCGGTCCTGCACTCGGGCGGGGCGAGGACGGGGCGACGACCGCAATGGTGATCGACGCCGTGTTCTTCCTGGTGACCGTAGCCGCGCACTGGCACGGGAAGAAGGCACACGCCCAGCAGGCCTCTGCCGCCCAGCAGGCTGCCCTTCACCTGCGCACGGCCTACCGGGCCGCCTCCGCGCAGCCGATGGGCGTGCTCGCCGTACGGGGCCGGTCGCTGGCCCTTCCAGTGCTGCGCCGCCAGGTCCTCCGAGTCCGGGAAGCGCTGCCGGCTGAGCTGGCGGAGCAGGTCCTGGCCGAAGCCGGATGGTCGGCGCTGGCGGCGACCCTGGCCGATGCCGAGGCAGCCGGATACGACGCCACCGCCCTGCTGGCCGACGCCGCCGCCCGACGGGAGCTGGGGAGCGCCGAGTCGGTGTCCGACGTGCTGGTGTGGCGGCTGCGCCGCGCTGCGGACCTGCCGGCCGACGCCCAGACGATGGCCTTGCCCGAAGGCGCCACCGCCTCGTCGGGCGGCGCCGGACCGAAGGCCGAGAGCCCGGCAGCGAAGGGCACGCAGCGCCGCCGGAGGTGACCTGGCTTTCAGGAGTTCGCGAGTTGCCGCTGGTGGGGCCTATGGGGCACGCTTCTTGACCCACCGCCGTGTGCGGGGAGCCGACTGGGAGGGGAGCCCAAGTGTTCGGTCGCAGGAAGGCCAAGCAGGAGCGTTCGGAGCTGGGGCCGACGGGTGTCCCGTGGCTGGCGCACCCGGAACCGCAGTGGCCCGACCCGGTGCAGCAGACGCCCGCCCCCGCTCCGGCCGCCCCGGTGGTGGACGACTTCCTGCCGCCGGAGTTCCGCATGGACACCGATGACGACCTGGCGGGCCGGCTCATGCCGTGGCCGCGCCTCCTGGTCGTCGAAGGCGATGTCCGTGCCTGCCCGCAGTGCGCGGCGTACCGGGACTGGGTCGTCCTGTGCACTGAGGGGCGGATCTGGCTGCGCTGCCGCGCCGGCCACGAGACCTTGGAGCCGCGGCTGGACGTGGCCTGGTACAACCGCAACAGCGGCCCGAGCAATGGCAAGTTCGGCACGCTCGAGGAGGGCCTGCGCTCCATCGGCCACTGAGCGGGTACCGCGCCCCTGGACTCTTGTGTTCCTTCCCTGCCGCTCTGAGGAGTCGGCCACGGTCAGCACACCCGCATCCGACCCAGAGAACCCGAATGCGCCTGCGCCATTCCACCGTCCTCACCAGCACCTGCCTCGCCCTCTGGGCGCTGACCAGTTGGTCCGCCCCGCCCTCCGCCACGGCGTCTGCAGCACCTCGGGCGGAAGCCTCCATACCCACCGCCAGCGACCACGAAGTGCTGCCGTCGGAGCGGCTGGCGGACCGGCTGCTCACCGCCGACGATCTCGGCCCCGGCATCGCTGCCCGCCCCGCTGCATCCGCGGCTTCGCCCGAGGCGTCCGTCGTGGGCTGCCCGCAGCTGGAGCAGCTGGGCAGCGCCGCGGGCAACCCGTACGCGGTGTTCCCGAACCAGGGGAAGCGGGTCTTCTCCGGCCCCGGCGGCACCCAGCTGGCCGAGGAGCTGTACTCCGCGCCGCCCAAGGACCTTGCTGTGGGAGTCGGACGGATCATGACCGCGATGGGCGCCTGCCCTTCGTACCAGCTGGTCACCGCCACCACCGTGGCAGAGGTCCGCACCCAGACGGTGCCGGTGCCCCGTCTCGGTGACAAGCAGTGGGGACCGGCCCTCACCGTCACCGCCGACGGGCGGCGCACCGTCGTCCAGCAGAACGTGATTCGCGACGGGCCGTGCTGCTGGTCGTCTCCGGCAGCCCGGCGGAAGTCGCGGTCCACGGGCAGACCGCCCTGGCCAAGGCATCGGCCCGCTGAGCCTGCTACCCATCTCACGGAAGACCTGGCCGCAGACGGGAGTCTTCCAGCTGCGCACTGGCACCAGCCCGGCGACCAACCGCCCGGAGGTACCACGGGTCACGGCCGCTGACCGGTGGCCAGAGGCGACCGCCTGAGCCTGGCGCCCCGCCGGACTCGCACACAAGCGCTGAGGCCGGGCGGGTCGTCGGTCATCGGTCGTCGGCAGCATCGCGACCGTCTCCTAGAGCGGCAAATCGATCGATGAGCGTACTGCTAGGAAAAGGCCGACGGCCGGACCCATGGGGGTCCGGCCGTCGGCGTATCAGACAGTCGGCTGCACAGTGAGCTGGCCCTCGCTGCTCTCCGGCAAGGAGTGGCGCAGCACCGGTGCGGGTGAGGCCAGAGAGGCGGCGAAGGCCGCAACGAGATCATGCGGCGTACTGGCGGAGAACATGGCAGCCCACAGGAGACCAGCGCCCATCCGTGGTTCACACCATGCCTGCCATCCCGCCGCTTCCGCCTCAGGATCAAGGACGAGCGGGTCGCCGTCCTGAATGCCCTCATCCGGCAAAGCGGTCAAGGCCATGGTGGCGGCCAGCCGCGGGTCGGACATGGCGGTTGGGTTATCGATGTCACCGATCCAGCCGCTGCCGACCAGCGCGTCGAGAACCACCTGCGGTCCGGCGTAGCCGTGGGCGGGATCCGGGCGGTCCTCCAGGGCGAGCAGGAAGTCGGTGACAGCCTCGGACGGGGTGCCGACGGAGAAGTACGCATTCCACTGGGGAAGGCTGGTGGGGGTGGCGCGGGCAGAAACCGTCCATGCCACCGGCTGATCGCCCAGGAGGATGGGCTCGTCGGCCAGCACCCACTGCGCCCAGCTCAGTGCGTCCGAAGCGATGTACAGGACGGTGCTGCGGAGAACCTGCCGGGCGTCGTCCGATTCGTCGGGCTCACGTCGGCCCCGGACGAGGGTGAGGCTGGTCCAGCCCGCCGCGGTGAGGTGGGAGCCGACCTGGTCAGCAAGGAGGCCGTCATCGCCAGCGAGATGGCGCGGGGTGACCCAGTACGCGGGAAGGGAAGGGAAATCAGGGGACGGGGGCAGAAGTGCTCCTTGTCGTCAGGGAGTGTCGCGGCTCGTATCGTCGTCGGAGACGGCGCGCAGCCGCCGTCCACGGACAGGCGGCTCGACCGGAGGCATCCAGGTAAGGGCTTCGGCGACTGGCCTGGGGAGGTACCCGTACTGCACCGCCTCCGCGCCCTCGGCAAGATAGACAATCGGGCTCCCGTCCTGCTCCGTGCCCACTGTCACCGTGCCCATCTTGTGAGCCATGGGAAAGAAAGGATTGATCGCGAGCCGAACGCGGGCGGCAGGGGCTGCCGCAGACAGTCGTTCCATCAGGTCGGCGACGGTCATCTCGGCGCCGGGCTCGGGCTGGGGGGCCACGGTTCTCCTCACAGGTGGAAAGCGTTGTGGTGGGTGCGAATGTGCGCCGCGCGGCCTGCGGGAACGGACCACGGAAGGACGCGCGAGCCAATGGAGAACGGGAGGCGAGCGCACCGGCCTCCAGGCGGCGTGGGCACTACTGCCGTCGAGCGGTGGCGAGCACCTCGGAAACGGTAGCGGCCACGAGCCGTGCCGGGGTTTGCGGGTCGAAGACGACACGGTAGCCGGGAACCTTCGCGGTGCCGGTGACGGCCAGGACCCAGCCCTCGTCCTCGGCCCCGGGGCGGCCGTCGGGAAACCACCCGAGATAGAGCCTGCCGTCGGCCGAGGAGATATGGGTGTCGGCCCTGTCGTCGACGATGAGGGTGAAGTCGCCGTTCGCCTCGGGGAAGCAGTCGATGACCTCGGTCGGCTGACCGGGCCCCAAAAGCCAGCTATGCAAGCGCAACCTCTCGATCGTGGTGCGAAATCCGGCGTTCGACAGCTCCACGGCCACAAGCATCACCTCTCTGACCTGGGAAAACCCCGAGTCGGGGGAAGGTCGTCAAGGTTGACATGCACTCCAACGCTGCACCAGTCCTTGCGGGGACTTTCCTGTCTGCCACCGGCGAACTCGACCTTGGGGCAGTGCTATGGGCTCTCAACAACCGACTCGCGCAAAGCCGCCGTGTGAGACGAAGTCACCGCACGACGGCGGGCGAACGTTAGGGCGCTGAGCGGCCGGTTCGTCGTGCGGTCCAGCGTCGCCGCGACCAGTCACCGGCTTCACCCACCGCCACCAGGAGGGCGGCTGATGCGGCGGATTGCGCGAGCTGCGCGGGTTTTACCCAAGAGCCTTGCCCGCCACCCAGAGGCCGCGCTCCACGGGCTGTTGGCCCAGATCAGCGCGAGGACGGCTGCGCCGCGGAGGACCAGGCCGCCTACGGTCTCAGTGCGCAGGGCGCGGGTGATCGCCTGCCGTTCGGGCAGAGGGAGCAGCCCGAGGAAGGGGAGCGGGCGCCGGCCATGGCAGTGGGCCTCCGGCGGTGTCAGCGACGAGAGGGCACACTGCCCCAGGACGCCGACCAGACTTCCCGGCACACCGCGCGCCACTCTTGACGCGTTCGTTACACCGTATCCACCGGTGGCCAGGCTGCCTGCCCTGCGCGCTTCCGCATGATCACATCGGTGTCGGGTTGTGATCAGCCCTGGCGGGAGGCGCACCACCAAGCAGCGACGGCGCCGAGCACCAGTGCGGCGGCCGCGGACAGGCCAGGCCGCTCGCCGGGCATCGTGTAGAGGGCGGCCCCGGCGATCGCGAGGATCGCGCCCATCACCAGCAGGGGCGAGGCCGGACAGCGGCCGGGGCGGCGGGGCATCTCGGGTCAGGACCCGGCCGGTGCGGCCTGGTGCAGGCGCGTACGGAGCGTTTCGGCGAAGTCCTCGGCGCGGGCCAGCTGGACGCGGAGCTTGTCGACCTGCTCGGCGGCGGCCTGCTCGTACTCCCGCACCCGCCCCAGCAGGATCTCGCGCTCCCCGGTGTCAAGGCCGGGCTCGTTGTCGAGGCGGTCGGTGGCATCCAGGAGGTCGCGCATCTGATCGAGGGTGAAGCCGAGCGGCTTCATGCGGCGGATGACCATGAGCCGGGCGACGTCGGTTTCGGTGTAGAGGCGGAAGCCGCCCTGGGAGCGGGCGGAGGGGGTGACCAGACCGGTCTCCTCGTAGTGCCGGATGGTGCGCAGGGACAGTTCCGTCCGCGCGGCGACTTCGCCGATCTGCATGTGCTTGTCGTCCACGCCCGCGGTCCCGGCCCTTCTCGTTGTAGCGGGCCGCGTGCCGTGCGACCTCATCGATCTCTACTCTAACGTTAGGGTAGAGTCGTTATTGGTGAGGGCGGCCCTTCTGCCCGCGATTGCCGTTCCGGAGCCGATGGCGCCCCGGCGAAGATCCGATTGTTGCAGGAGACAAGCGTGCGCGAGCTCATGACGCCGATCACCGCCGCCTGCCCGCCGTGATGCTCTGCCTCGGATGCGAGCTGCTCGGCCGCGCACTGCGCAGGCCCGCCGCATCCACCTTTCCGATCTTCCGGCCCGTCTGATCTTCGGGTCGTCCGCGGGGTGCCGGCCCGGCTCCTCCGCGTTCTCCCGCACACCTCTGGCCTGCCAGCGGAGTGTGCCCGAGCACGACAGGTTCCCCTTCTCTTGTCTTCTTCCGTTGTGACTCCCGCCGCGCGGCTGCGCGGCCTGCGCCCCGACTGGCTGAACAATCCGAAGGTCTGGCGCACCGAAGTGCTGGCTGGCCTGGTCGTCGCGCTCGCGTTGATCCCGGAGGCGATCTCGTTCTCGATCATCGCCGGTGTCGATCCCGCAGTCGGCCTGTTCGCCTCGTTCACCATGGCCGTGGTCATCTCGATCGTCGGCGGCCGCCGGGCGATGATCTCCGCGGCGACCGGTGCCGTCGCGCTGGTGATCGCGCCGCTCAACCGTGAGCACGGCTTCGGCTACCTGGTCGCCGCCGTCATTTTGGCCGGTGTCATCCAGGTCGCGCTCGGCGCCCTCGGCGTCGCCAAGCTGATGCGGTTCGTGCCGCGCTCGGTGATGGTCGGCTTCGTCAACGCCCTCGCCATCCTGATCTTCATGGCCCAGGTCCCCGAAATGCACGACGTCCCCTGGGCCGTCTATCCGCTGATCGCGGCGGGGCTGGCGCTGATGGTGTTCTTCCCGAAGGTCACCACCGTGATCCCGGCGCCTCTGGTCTCCATCGTCGTCCTGACCGTCATCACCGTCGCTGCCGCGATCGCCGTGCCGACCGTCGGCGACAAGGGCGCCCTGCCGTCCTCGCTGCCCGTCCCGGGCCTGCCCGACGTGCCGTTCACGATGGACACCCTGACCACCATCGCCCCCTACGCCTTCGCGATGGCGCTGGTCGGCCTGATGGAATCCCTGATGACGGCCAAGCTCGTCGACGAGATCACCGACACCCACTCCTCCAAGACCCGCGAATCGGTCGGCCAGGGCATCGCCAACATCGTCACCGGGTTCTTCGGCGGCATGGGCGGCTGCGCCATGATCGGCCAGACGATGATCAACGTGAAGGTGTCCGGAGCCCGCACCCGCCTGTCCACCTTCCTCGCGGGTGCGTTCCTGATGGTGCTGTGCATCGTGTTCGGGCCGGTCGTCTCCGACATCCCCATGGCCGCCCTGGTCGCCGTCATGGTCATGGTGTCCTTCGCGACGTTCGACTGGCACTCCATCGCCCCCAAGACGTTGAAGCGGATGCCGGCCGGTGAGATCGCGGTCATGGTCATCACCGTGATCTGCGTGGTCGCCACCGACAACCTCGCCATCGGCGTCGTCGTCGGCTCCGTCACCGCGATGGTCATCTTCGCCAAGCGCGTCGCCCACCTCGCCAACGTCACTGCCGTCAGCGACCCCGACGGCAGTACGGTGGTGTACTCGGTGACCGGGGAGCTGTTCTTCGCCTCCTCCAACGACCTCGTCGGCCAGTTCAACTACGCCACCGACCCCGACAGGATCGTCATCGACCTCTCCGCCGCCCACATCTGGGACGCCTCCTCCGTCGCCGCCCTGGACGCCATCGAGACCAAGTACGCCCAACGCGGCAAGACGGTCGAGATCACCGGCCTGAACGACCCCAGCGCCGACCTCCACGGCAAACTCACCGGCGAACTCACCAGCCACTGACCGCAACCCCGGCCGCAGACAACTGAACACTCCCGAAGCACAAGCAGCCGTGCCCTATAGGCGATGCGCAACTGGCGGCGAGGTTGCTGGCAGCACCACACCGGCCACAGGGGGAAACGCAGTCGGCCCCGGGAACCTGTCTGGTTCCCGGGGCCGGTGGTGGTGAGGTCAGTTGTCGTCGGTACGCCGGTGCTGGCCGGTGCCGGTGTCGCTCTCGCCGTTCTTGCGGCGGCGGGCGGCGTAGACGGCGCCGCCTCCGGCGGCGAGGAGAAGGCCACCGGCTGCCAGGAGCCACCAGTTGGCGCTGTCGGCGCCGGTGTGGGCGAGGGAGCCTTCGGGCTTGGTGTCAGGTGCGGTGGGGGTCGAGGTAGCGGTGCCGATCTCCGAGCTACTGGCGGGGGATGCGGCATCGCTCGGCTCCCCTGTGCCGGTCGAGGACGAGCCGGTCGGCGTCGGCTGGGAGGTGGGGTCGCCGGTGGGCTTGGCCGTCGGCTTCCCCGTCGGTTCCTCGGTGGGCTTGGCGGTGGCCGCGTTCGTGAAGGCCGCAGTGGTCTCGGCTCCGGGCTTGGCCGTGATCTCTACCGGGGTGGTCTCCAGCCGGTAGCCGTCCGGGACCTTGGTCTCGGTAGCGGTGTAGGCGCTGCCAGTCTTCTTACCGACGAGGAGGGGCGCCTTGGCGGTGCCGTCCGGGCCCGTGGTGAGGGTGAAGGTGCCCTTGTCGTCCTTGGCGTCCTTCGGGGCGATGTTGACGACGGCTCCGGCCAGGCCCTTGCCGGTGGCCTTGTCGGTGACCTTGAGGGTGAGGCCGGTGGACTTGTACGGGTCGGTGATCGCCAGGACCTTGGGCTCGCCGGGGGCGACGACGACGTCCTGGTCGGGGACGGTGCCCAGCAGCGGGCTGCCGGAGGAGGTCTCCTTGAGGCGTACGACGCCGGGGGCAAGGTCGGAGAAGGCCAGGGTGCCGTCGGCTCCGGTCTTGCCCTCGGCCAGCGTCTTACCCGCGGAGTCGAGAAGTTGGAAGGCGGCTCCGGGGGCGGGCTGGCCTTCGGGGTCCGTCTTGGCGATGCGCAGTCCGGCCTTGTCCGTCGGCGCGGGGCCGCCTTGATCCTTGGGGGCTTCGGCGGACAGGGAGGGGGCTGCCGTGGCGATGGTGGCCGGACCGGTCAGGACGGCGACGGCAGTCAGGGCGAGCGCGGTGAAGAGGAGGGGGCGGTGCTTCATCAGGGGCTCCGGGCGGGATGGTGCGGTGCGGGACGGTGTAGCGCGGGCTCCGATCGCGGGCCCGGCAGCGCGAGAGGTCAGCTGGAGGCGTCGCCCGTACGGCGGCGGCGGCGGTTGATCAGGTAGAGGCCGCCGCCTGCTGCGAGCAGGGCGGTGGCTCCGCCGGCCAGCCAGGCGGTGGCGTCGGCGCCGGTGTGAGCGAGGGATCCGGGCGGCGTCGTCGGCGGGGTGGTGGCCGGGGGTGTCGCGGGCGGGGTGCTCGGGCTCGGCGGCGTGGTCGCGGTGGGCTCGTCGGCGAGGGTGACGGTGACGTCCGCTCCGGGTCGGGCGGTGAACGCGACCGGTGAGGGGTCGAGTTGGTAGCCCTCGGGGGCCTTGGTCTCGCCGGCCCAGTAGCGGGTGCCCGCCTTGAGGGTGACGTCGAGGGGGACGGTCGCGGTGCCGTCGGTCCCGGTGGTGACGCTGGTGATCACCTTGCCAGGGGTGTGCTTGCCGGTCTTGTCCGTCTCATCGGCGCGGATGGCGATGACGGCGCCCGGCAGGGTCTTGCCGGTGTTCTTGTCGGTCTTCTTCACCGACAGTCGGGCCTTCTTGAAGGGGTCGACGAGGTCGAGGGGGTTGGCCTGGGCGGTGCGTCCGGCGGTGATCGTGATGGTCTGCTCGGCGATCAGGTCGTGGACGGGGCTGCCGGAGGAGGTCTCGCGCAGCCGGTAGGTGTCGGCGGGGAGCTTGTCGAAGACGAGGTTGCCCTGTTCGTTCGTCTTGCCTGCGGCGATCTGCTTGCCGTCGGAGTCCAGGAGCTGGAACGCGGCGCCGACCAGGCGGGTGCCTTCGGGGTCCTTCTTGCGGATCGTCACGCCGCCGGTGGCCTCGCCGACGGTGATGGCGGCGGAGTCCTTGACGCTGGTGGTGCCCCCGGCGAGCAGCATCCGCTGGGCGGCCGGGTTCTTGGGCGTGAGGACCTGCAGCCCGATGGCGGGCAGCCCCTCGGCCATCGCGGTGACGCTGGCGGTCCCGGGCTTCTCGGCGGTGAACTCCCAGGCGCCCGTGCCGTTGTCGTTGGTGGTGACCTTGCCGGAGGCGGTGCCGGAGCCCGACTCGGAGAGCGTGACGGCAACCTTCGGGACCGGCGTGCCGGCGGTGGTGGTGACCTTCACCGCGACGGTGACCTTCGTCCCGGTGGTGGTGGTCTTCACCGACGGCGTGATCTGGAGGGTGTAGGGGCACGCGAGCTTCTTGCCCTCGGCGACGTAGCCCAGGGCGAGGGTGCGGGCGGTCGGGGAGACGACCGGGTACGCCAGGCGCTGCTTGCCGCGGTCGCCGTCGAGGGCGTAGGTGCCGCCGGCCAGGTACTCGTACACCACGGCGTCGACCGCGGCGGCCTGTGCGTTGTCGCGGGTCTGCCCGTACTTGCCGATCACATAGGCGGCCTGTGCCAGGTTGTCCTTGGTGACGGGCTTCCCGGTCACCGACGACGTCCAGGACGGGACCGGCTGCGGGTCGCCGTAACCTCCGGCGTCGGCCGGGCCCTTGCGTTCAGGGTCGGCGCAGTAGGTCTCGGTGTCGCCGTGGACGGCCGGTCCGGGCGGGCCGTAGGCACCGATGTGGCTGGAGGCGGCGTGTCCCTCGGAGTCGGGGATGGTGTAGCCGGGGCCCAGCACCACGGAGGCTTCCGGGGCGGCCATGGCCGTCGCGGGCAGCAGGGTGCCTGCCGCGAGGGCGGCGACGGCGACGGCCAGGTGGGCGGGGTGGGCGGGGCGAAGGCGCATATGGAGGAGAGGGTCCTGTCGGTGGAGAGGGGAAGGCGGGTGCGGTCGACGGTGAGTCAGTAGGCGCGATGGGCCAATGACGGCCGAGGGGCGGGGCTTTACGGCAGGAGGGTGGTCACCGCGCCCGGGCGGCAGAGGTCCGAACTTGCCGGGCCGCGGCGGCGGGGGGCTGGCTGGTCCGTACCGGTGGAGCGCCGGGGATCCACAGGCGTACGTATTGGTCGATCGCGGCCCGCAGCCGGGTAACGCCAATGCCGACCCACGGGGGGTGCTCGCTGTGGTTCCAGTCGTTGAAGGTGCCGTACTCGCCCTGGCCGGGCTTGTGTCCGAGGCGCCGGTCTCGGGTGTCGAAAGCGCCGTGGTCGGCGAAGCGCAGCACGGCGGTGTCGATCGGTCCTTTGTCGAGGTGCACGATCCGCAGTCGCAGCCCGTCGTAGCGGTCGGCGTAGATCGTGGGGGCGAAGTCGATGCGGAGCCGCAGCGGGAGGTCTGGGGCGGGGGCGGCGTAGTAGGCATGGCCGACGACGGCGGCCTCGGGGTAGGGCAGCGTGAGGTGGTCGGCGAAGAACTGTTCGGTGAACAGGGCCAAAGGGGTTCCTCGTTGTCGGTCAGCGGCGTACAGCGCCGCGGGCGGGAAGGGCAGCGGAGGGGGTGGTGGCGGTGCTCCAGCGCGGCACGCTGCCGACCGCAGCGGGCGGGTGGACCCCGATGCGGGGGCGGAGATCGCGGGGAGTCGGCACCGGAGGGCGGGGCGGTACGACGGGCATGAGCTGCGCGAGGGCGGCGAGCTGACGGTCGAGGCCCTGCTGCCAGCGGGCCACGGGAGTTGTGTCCGTGAACGCCTCCGCGGTGGCCGCGATGAGGTGAGAGGGCGTACCGGGGCTGAACGTGATCTCCGCGCGGGTGCCCCAGCCCGGAGGGCCCGCCCACAGTTCCGTCCCGTCCGGCAGGTCGCGGCGGGAGCGGTTGATGTAGACACCCGCGTTGCTGTCGGGAGCGGCCAGCTCCACGATGCCGACCTCGGCGCCCGTGCGCTGCCAGCCGGCTGCGACCAGCGGTGCCACGCTGTCGGCCCAGTACGCCGACGGGGCCGCAAGGAAGCGGTCCTGGCCGTCGGCCCAGTCCCGGGCGAGGGCGGTGGTGAGGGCGGCGACGAGCTCGGGCGGGGTGTTCTGGTTGGCGATCGCGGTCCACTGGGGTCCGGAGACCGCGTCGGGCGCGGCGCTGATCGTCCACAGGTCGTAGTCGTCTCCGGCCCAACCGATCCGGATGCGGTGGTCCGGGCTGGTTACGACGAGTTGGTGCGGGCCCTCGTCGAGGTGATGGTGGGGCCAATGCTTGACGGGGGCGAAGCCGGCATCGCCGTAGCCGGGCGATCCGGCGAGGTAGCGGGGGGTGACGTAGACGTCGCCGTCCACGGTGGCGGCGGACTGGGGGGCGGATGAAGGCAAGGGCGTCTCCACGAACGAAGGGGGTGCGGTCAGAGCGCGGCGGTCAGGGCAGCCGGGGCGGCGAGGGCCGGCCTGGGAGGGAGCGCGGAGGGCAACACGGTGTCCAGCCTCCGGATGAC